>NZ_JBVHOQ010000001.1:0-406108 GCF_055568375.1 Streptomyces sp. NPDC026062 | reverse complement strand
GTCCGATCTACGCCCAGACCGCCGCCTACGGCCACTTCGGCCGTGAGCTCCCCGACTTCACATGGGAGCGCACCGACCGCGTGGACGCACTGCGCGCGGCTGCGGGGTTGTGAGCCGTGACCCGTCCCCGGCAGGAGACGACGGCGGGCAGAGGTCCGCTCCAGCGGCCCGACGCACCGTACTCCTTCTCCTTCGAGTTCTTTCCGGCGAAGACAGTCGCGGGTGATCGGTCGCTGTGGAAGGTGATCCGGAGAGCGGAGGCGCTGGCGCCCGCGTTCGTGTCGGTCACGTACGGAGCGGGAGGCTCCTCACGCAACCGGACGATCGACGTCACACGGCGCATCGCCGCGGAGACGACGCTGCGTCCCGTGGCCCACCTGACGGCAGTCGGGCATTCGGTGGCCGAGTTGCGGGCGATCGTCGGCGAGTACGCGGACGCCGGAATCCGGGACGTGCTCGTCCTGCGGGGGGACCCGCCGGGTGACCCCAGGGGCGAGTGGGTGCCGCACCCACAGGGTGTGAGCCACGCCGGTGAGTTGGTGGAACTGGTGCGAGAGCTGGGCGATTTCACGGTTGGAGTGGCTGCCTTCCCTGAACGCCATCCCCGTTCGCCCGACTGGGACAGCGACATCCGGCACTTCGTCGCCAAGTGCCGGGCGGGTGCCTCCTACGCCATCACCCAGATGTTCTTCGATGTCGAGGACTATGTGAGGCTGCGCGACCGGGTGGCCGCCGCGGGCTGCGACATTCCGATCATCCCGGAGATCATGCCGGCGACCGACTTCCGGCAGATTGCCCGGTTCGTTCAGCTCAGCGGAGCCACGGTCCCCGACGCACTCGCCTGCCGTCTGGAGGCGGCCCGGGACGACACCGAAGCTTCGCACCGGATCGGCGTGCGGCACGCGACGGAGATGGGCTGCCGTTTGCTGGCGGAGGGCGCCCCGGGGCTGCACTACATCACCCTGAACCGTTCCACCGCGGCGTTCGATGTGCATCGAGGTGTCCTCGCCGCGCTGACCGGGGGCGTCTCCCCGCGCGGCAGCGCCTTTCCGATTCCGGGCGGGGAGGGCCTCCGCGGCCTCTCGGCCGCGACCGCGGCGGCCGGTGTACCGCGCGCTTGCTGGGCCGGTTGGAGTGAGCAGGGCAATCGAGGTCCTTCCTCCGGGAAGGGCCACCCGGTTGCCCCGGGGGGCTGACCGGCCCGTGCCCGGGGAGCAGCCCGCGCAAGCAGCCAGGGGCTGGGCCCGTCCGCTGGGCCGTGCCCCCGACGCGGCGGGCACCGGGGGAACCAGGGACGCAGACCGAAGGAGACCAGGGGGAACGCGCAGTGAACTCATCTGATGCGGCGTACGAGGAATCGGCGCTGTCGAACCTGGCTCACGAGGGGGTCTCCGTGTGGCTCCAAGGTCTCTCCCGCCGGTCGCTCGCGGACGGCACTCTGACCCGTCTGGTCGCGCGGGGAACAGTGGGTGGAGCTGTGCTGTCCCTGCGGGACCTGGGGCGGCAGGTACACGAAGGGAGCGACTATCAGGCGCAGATCGAGGTGCTGCGTGCGCGCGGCGTCGGCGCCGAGACGGCTCTGAGGACGCTGCACCGTCACGACACCCGATGGGCCTGCGACGTGCTGGCGGCGCGTTTCGTGTCGAGCGGGGGCGCGGAAGGCTGGGTGTGTGCGGAAGTGGACCCGGGGCCGGCGGACGACGCACTCGGCATGCTCGCCGAGGCGAGGGCCCTTACCCACGCGGTGAATCGCCCCAACCTGCTGGTCTCGGTGCCCACCACTCCCGCGGGTCTGGAGGCGGCGAGCGGCTGCCTGGCAGAGGGGATCGGGGTGAACATGAGCCACCTCTACGCTCCGAGCCGCTACAGGGACGCGGTCGACGCGTATTTCGAAGGGCTCGGACGGGCGTTGCGCGCGGGGTATTCGGTGGACTGCGGTTCGGTTGCCTCCTTCGGCGCAGCCCGGATGGCGGCGGTCCTCGGCGGTGGGCCGGATGCCGTCGTGCCACCGGGCCGGACAGCGCGGGCTCTCGCCCGCGCCGCGTACCTGTACTACGAGGAGAGCCTCGGCACCCGCACCTGGCGCAGGCTCCGCGGCGCCGGAGCCCGGCCGCAGCGATTGCTCTGGTCGGACGCCGCGGAAGTCGGCCTCACAGCCGCGGTGCGTCTGGCCGAGGACCTGGTGGCCTGGAACACCGTCCAGGCGATGTACGAAAGCACCCTGGACGCAGTCGTTCTGCAGGGCCGCCCGCACGGCGACACCCTCTCGCTCCGGCCCACCGGAGAGCAGCAGCGTCAGGAGCACGCATGGGCAACGGGCCCGGACGTGATGAAGGCCGGTGTGGACCTGGTCGCTGCCGAGATGCGCGAACGCGCGGAGGAGAGGGAGGCGCTCGTTAGCCGCTGGCAGGAGCTGTAGTGTGCCGGCACCGTGGTGGGCGGAGAGACGAACGGGGACTGGGGCGGCCTGGTGAACCGTGCGGGCCCGATGTGTCGCCCATGAACGAGATTCGGCCGAGATTGCCGGCGGCGGCCGCACGGTCCAGCCGAAATGACCGGGAGGCCCCCGCGAACAGGTACTGAAGGGCAACCTCGCCGTCGATCGTCTCCACGCGCCCCACGTGTACCCGCAACCGGTGCTGCGGCTGCGGCTGTTGTCCGGGTTCCACAGCCTTGTCCGGCAGAAGAACGGAACGCGCCGAACGTCGTGAGGTGGACGCTCTGAGTCGACGTGATCTCCACACCGGGGCAAGGCCCATGAAGTTGCCGAGAAGCTGCAATCAGTGTTCCGTCCCCATCGACGCGGGATGAAACTGCACTCCGTGCGGCGGTCGGCTCCTGTGCTGCAATCCCATGAGTACCCCGTCGCTGGACCATGCGGTTGCTTCGATCTCCGCCGGCAGCCGGGAAACAGCGAAAGAGTGGCGGCGGACGGCGTCGAACGGAGACGGAAAGCGGGCGAATGAACCTTTTCCCTCGTGTGCGACGGCCGATAGTCTTCCGTGACGTGGTTCGGGAGCCCTCGTGATGTGACCACCGCTGGAGAGCGTGATTCCCTGATTCCCGAGACATACCCCGAAAAAGGGAACAGACGTCTCGCGGATGATGTCGGGTCGGATCACGAAGTCGGCTTGAACCGCGGCGTTTCCATGATCCGGTGAGACGCCCACGCGGTCGAATTCCCGGAGGTACGCCATCCGCCACCGCGGCTCATCGTTGCGAACGGCCTCCCGGTTTCTCACCGGGCACGTGCGCGGGATGACCGAACAGGTCGTAGGTGAAGAAGCATGGTTGTCGACGAGGAGTGCACGTACCTATGGCAGTGACTCCCGGGAGTGGGACGAGTGCGCCGGAGCGGCCGGATTCAGGCCCGGACCGGATGGCGGGAGTCCTCAGCGAGACGGGTGCGCCGGCTCGCCACCGGAAGCACTTCGAGCAGGGTGTGCTCGATCGGGTCATCCCCTTCGAGCACGGTGCGCCGACGTATGATCCGCAGCTCACGCCCGTACTCTTCCGCGATGCCCGCCAGTTCGGTGGCACTGCCTCGCTCGCAGAAGTGCAGCAGTGCGGACCCGGTCTCGGTCAGGTGATGCACCACCTGATCCAGATACCTGCGATGGGTGAGGTATCCCGCGTCCATGTAGGCGCGCTCGTGCACGGTGCCGTAGCGGAAATTCCGCGGCGCGAGTACGTAGTTGGAGCTCCAGAAGATCCGGTCGAACCTCTCCTCTTCGTCGAGCGCGTCGAACAGGTCGCTGTGAAGCACTCTCAGACGATCCGTCACTCCATGTCGTGCGGCGTTCAGCCGGGTGTTCGCGACGGCATGGGGATTGATGTCCGCAGCCACGGTCGCGCAATTGGCCAGAGCCGCCTGTACGGAGATGACTCCGGATCCGCAGCCGATCTCCAGAAGGGTGGACGGTGCGGCATCGCAGTCAGGATTGGTGAGACCGAGAAAGTCGAGAGCGATGGCTGTGGAGGGCGAATGGACGGGTGCGAAAACCTCGTCCAACAAGTCCCATTCGCGACCCGCCATCGAGAAGACCCGAGGGCGCTCCGGGTTCGATCTGGACAGCCTGCTGCGCTCCAGAGACCTGAGGTGGCACTGTATGTCGGGCATCCAGACTCCATACTTTTCAGACAGAGGAATCTTGCCGAGACCTTTACTCTTCTACGGCTCATGGGCTGCCCGTAAGGTGATCGAGGCACACCGATGGCACTGCCGGTGGTGACATGGACACAATCGGGGGCAGGAGTGACACTCGTCGCGTGAAACCTGCCCCTGGGCCCGGGTGTGAGCACATCACTGGTGGCGGTCGACAAGCGAGGCTGTTGTCTGGATCTACTGTCGAACGGGGTAGCTAACACATGGATTCGTCCGCGCACCATGCGATAGGCGAGATTCTCGGCGTCCTGGAACTGCTCGCTGCGGAGGCTCCGCTGACCGAGATCGAAGCGAGGCTGCGCCGTGCTCGTGAGGCGGTGCCCGCAACGGTGGCGGACGAGTACCTGGAGCGGGCCGGCCGAATGGCGGCCGGTGTCCACACTCTGTTCTCCCGCCGTCAGCAGCGCGAGGCCGAACTCTCCGCCCTCGTCGCAACCGCGAGGGATCTCACCCTGCCCTACGACCTGGACGCCTTGCTGTCGACCATCACACAGCGCACGCGAACGCTCCTCAACCTGGACATGTCGTATGTCAGCTTCCGAGATCCCGAGGCCGGCGACAGTTTCGTCCGTACGGCTGACGGCCACGCCTCCGCGCTCACGGTGGGGTACCGCATCCCCGGTTCCGCCGGACTGGGTGAGGAGGCCACCCAGCACTCCGTACCCATGTGGAGCGCGGACTACCTCGCGGACGACCGGCTCCGGCACACCGAGGTCCTGGACGAAGTGGTCGCCGCCGAGGGGCTGAGGGCGATCATCGCTACGTCACTGACCTTCGGGGACGAGACATTCGGCGTGCTGTACGGGGCGAGTCGCAACGTGCGGCACTTCACCATCTCCGAGGTCGCCCTGATGAGTTCCCTCGGAGACATGGCCGCAGTGGCCATTGAGAAGACGCGGACACTGGAGACCCGTCATGAGGATCTGTTGCACCTTCGGTCCGACACCTCACGCATCTCCGGGCAGTTGGACGACATGAGAAGGCTCACGGAGAGACATGTCGCGCTCATGGACCGAGCCCTCCGCGGAGTCGGTCTCGGTGTCCTGCTCGATGAGATGGCCGAGCTCTTCGGCGGTCCGGTGCACGTGTGGGACATGGCCCACCGGCTGATGGCGGGCTCCGGCACTCTCTCCGGGGTGGATGAGGCCGAGGTGCGCGAGGCGACCCGTGCGGTGTCCGCGCGGACTGCGCCGTTCGCCCTGCGATCGGATACCTGGGTTGTGCCCGTGGTCGCGGGCGACGAGCGGCTGGCCGTGTTGCTCGTCCGCCCGACGGGGGACCTGGACGGACCGGATGCTGTCCTGCTCTGCCTGGCGGCGCAGTCCGTTGCGGTACTGCTCCAGAAACACCGTGGGGAGGAACTCGCGGCAAGTCCCTTCCGGGACGAGCTCTTCGAGGATCTGCTGGCGTCGCCGCACCGCTCCGCCCGGCAGTTCGTCCAGAGAGCGCAGAGGCTGGGTATCGACCTTGAACGTCCGCACGTCGTTGTCGTGGCGCGGATCGAGGGCAGGGCACAGGGCCGGGCCACGGGGTGGGCCGCAGCCTACGCACGCCGGATGGGAGGGCTGAGGAGCATGCAGAACGGCTGCATCGCCCTGCTGCTGCCTGCCACGGACTCCAGCCTCTCCGCCGCCGCTGTCTCCGCGGAACTCGGCCCCCTGCTCGACTATCCGGTGACAGTGGGCGCGGCGGGTCCGGTGTCCAGTCCTGCGTTGATCCAGCAAGCCCATCAGGAGGCGCTGCGCTGCGTTGACGCACTGGTATCCCTGGACAGCGTGGGAGCTCACGCCTCCGCGGAGGACTTAGGGTTTCTCGGTGTGCTCCTCTCCGACAGCCGGGATGCCGCGAGCTTCATCAACGCGACCATCGGTGAGGTCCTCGACTACGACATCCAGCGCTCGACCGAACTCACCAGGACTCTCCACGCCTATTTTGCCGCCGGCTGCAGCCCTCGCCGTGCCGCGGAGGCGTTGCACGTTCATCCGAACACGGTCTCGCGTCGTCTGGAGCGCGTCACCGAACTGCTCGGCGACGACTGGGGCGCGCCGGAACGCACCCTGGAGGTTCAGCTGGCGCTGAAACTCCACCGCACGCACAAGGTGTTGCAGGGGCAGGGGCAGGGGCAGGGGCAGGGACAGGGACAGGGACAGGGACAGGCGCAGGCGCAGGCGCAGGGACAGGCGCAGGGACAAGGACAGGCGCAGGACCCGTCCGGTCGAGGCGCACCTGGGGCACGGGACGTGCGGGGCGCCGCCGACGTACAGAGCCTTCATCCGGCCGATGCGATGCCCGCCGATTCGCTCGCGGACCTCAATTCGGACAGCGCGTAGGCGCAGGACGACAGCGTGATGTGCCGGTGCCAGCCCGCGAGTGAACGCCCTTCGTAGTCCCGCAGACCGACTGTCCGCCCCCGCGCCAGCCAGCCGGCTTTCACCGTGTGCGCCAGCCGGGTCGTTCGAAGAAGGGCCGACTGGGACGGGTTTTCGGCGTTGGTCAGCCACAACTCGTCAGGGGTGCGCTGTGGACCGTTCCATGTGCCCAGAAGACTCAGTCCGCCAGTCGCGTTGAGCCCCGGAAGGCGGACGGGGGCCAACGCGGTCACGGGAGGACGCCCACCACGCATGTCATGCGGAAGGAAGTTCGCATGGCTTACCCGAAAGGCCGAGCCGAGGGCTTCACGGGCGGGTACGAGACGAGGCGAGTGAGGAGATCCGGAGTGCCCCTGGTTCATACCGACGAGGGTGCGCCCGCTGACGCGCACAGCCAGGCGTACGTTTCCGCCGAGCAGTCTGGCAGCGGTTTCTCGCTCGCCGTCGCCACGGGCATCGAACACGCTGAGGCGCGGCATGCCCACCCACGACTGGATCTCGTGGAGCAGACCATGGAGACAGTCCTGCGCGGGCGGTTCCTGGCCGGGGCCCGTGCCGTCGCCGGGCAGGGCGAGCCGCCAGCTGACCGGTGCGACGAATGTCGTGGAGGCGTACCACAAGCCGTAGGCCCGCTGGCCGGTCACCCATCGGTCGCCGTCCGTCGAAAGGTGCTGGGAGACCCCCACGGTATGGCGGCCGGTCTTGGGGATCGATACCGGCAGCGCCACCCAGGTGCCGGCCGGCGCGTGTCTGTCGAGAAACGCCGCGAGTGCTCTGCGCACGGGGCCCACCGACCACCGCGCGCTGTTGACGAAGTGGTGCAGCCGTTGGCCGTCACCGTGAGCACCCACCGTGGCCGCGATGTTGGCGATCGACTTGCGGCCCTCGGCCTTGATCAGCCCGTCCATGTACTGCCGTGCCAGGACGCGCTGGTCGTAGCCGCGGAACTCGGAGAAGAGAGCGGTGCAGAGATCGGTGACGCAGTCGGTGCCGGGGCTGGTGATACGCCGGGCCGACAGGGCGGAATGGCTGCGGCGTCGACCTGGAGTGAGCCGGCGTACTTCTTGAGGGGCTGTGCTGTTGATCATGAGGACGCCTCCTGGGACATGCGGTGCTTGAGCACCACTTCAGCCTTGGGGTCGTTCGTGTCCGGCGGCGAGGTGCGGTGGCGACACCGTGCTCGGCCCGCATGGTGACGTGGTCACCACGGTCCGCCCTGCCGACGGCACCAAAGGATGCATGGCGGGCTCAGGACGGTGATCCGGTCACCATCGTCGCTGATGATCGGCCCCGGCTTCGGCGATCGCCATGCTCATGAAGAGGTACGGGGGTGCCTGAAGGCGAGCCCTGCCCCGAGTGTTCGATCACGGTGGAGACGCGGACGAAACCCGCCGCTCCGTCGGCGTCGGCGCGCGCGACCACGCCGGCCTCCGCGCCCTTCCGGATGCGCGCGAGGTCTCCGGGACAGCTCCCGTCAACCAGCGGGCCACGGTGGTGCGTCGGACGAAATCCGCAGATGCCGGCGGCTGTCACGCCCAGCGCGATGCCGCGTACGTATCAGCCGGCGGCGGGGAATGCCGGCGGGCATTCGGCGTCAAGTCCGAGGCGGTCCTGACGGCGTGGCCGGGGCGGCGTTACCCTGCGCGGACGATCCTTCACTGGAGGTGCGCATGAGGCGTTCCGTCGCGCGGAATGTGTCGTTGTTAGGTGTTCTCGCCGCAGTGGTGTCGGTCGGGGCAGCCGCCCCGCCCTCGTCCCCGCCGGTGTCGCCACCGCCCAAAACCCCTGTCGCGGTGGGATACGGGGGAGCGGTCTCCAGTGTCGACGCCGATGCGACGGCCGCCGGTATCGAGGTGCTCCGCAAGGGCGGCAACGCGGTCGACGCGGCGGTCGCGACAGCGGCGGCCCTCGGGGTCACCGAACCGTACTCGGCAGGGCTGGGCGGTGGTGGCTACTTCGTGCACTACGACGCCCGCACCCGTACGGTGGAGACGATCGACGGCCGCGAGACCGCGCCGCGCAGTGCGGACTCCTCGCTCTTCCTGGAGAACGGGAAGCCCCTCACGTTCGAGTCCGCCGGCACCAGCGGCCTGGCCGTCGGCACGCCGGGCACCCCTGCCACCTGGGACGCGGCGCTGGACGCCTGGGGCAGCAAGTCGCTGCGGCAGGTCCTGAAACCGGCCGAGCGCCTGGCCCGCGAAGGCTTCGTCGTCGACGGCACGTTCCGCTCGCAGACGGAGGGCAACCAGGCCAGGTTCGCCGACCTCCCCGCCACCCGGAAGCTCTTCCTGCCCGGCGGCGCGCTCCCGGTGGTCGGCTCGGTCTTCAAGAACCCGGACCTGGCGCGTACGTACGAGGAGGTCGGCAGCAAGGGGGTCGACACGCTCTACCGGGGCAAGCTGGCCGAGGACATCGTGCGGACCGTACGCAACCCCCCCGTGGATCCCGCGTCGGACCGGGTCGTGCGTCCCGGCGATCTCACCACGAAGGACCTGCGGTCCTACCGGGTGCTGCGGCGGACCCCTACGAAAACCGGATACCGAGGGCTCGACGTCTACGGCATGGCGCCGTCCTCGTCGGGTGGTACGTCGGTGGGCGAGGCCCTCAACATCCTTGAGTCCACCGACCTTTCGAAGGCGAGCCAGGCGCAGTACCTGCACCGGTACATCGAGGCGAGCCGGATCGCCTTCGCGGACCGGGGGCGCTGGGTCGGCGACCCCGCGTTCGAGGACGTGCCGACGAGGGAACTGCTCAGTCAGCGGTTCGCCGACTCGCGGGAGTGCCTGATCAAGGACGGCGCGGTGCTCACCAGCCCGCTGGCCCCGGGGGACCCGCGCCACCCCGGTGACTGCGCCGCCGGGGGGACGGCCGCTCCGACGACGTACGAGGGCGAGAACACCACGCACCTCACCACCGCCGACAAGTGGGGCAATGTCGTTGCCTACACCCTGACGATCGAGCAGACCGGTGGCAGCGGCATCACGGTGCCGGGACGCGGCTTCCTGCTCAACAACGAGCTGACGGACTTCTCGTTCGCTCCGGCCGACCCGGCCGTCCACGACCCGAATCTTCCGGGACCGGGGAAGCGGCCCCGGTCGTCGATCTCCCCGACCATCGTGCTGAAGCACGGGAAGCCGGTACTGGCCCTGGGGTCGCCCGGCGGCGCCACGATCATCACGACCGTGCTCCAGTCGCTGGTCGGAGTGGTCGACCGGGGCCTGCCGCTGGTGGACGCCATCGCGGCGCCCCGTGCCAGCCAGCGCAACGCGGCGGCGACGGAGCTCGAACCGGGCCTCTGGAACAGCCCGGTTCGCGCGCGACTGGAGGCTCTGGGGCACGTCTTCAAGGCGAACCCGGAGATCGGGGCGGCGACGGGTGTGCAGCGCCTGCCGGACGGGCGGTGGCTCGCAGCCGCCGAGCCGGAGCGGCGGGGCGGCGGTTCGGCCATGGTGGTGAGGCCGGCCGCGTGAGTTGATGGGGCGTCACCAGCGCTACGGGCGGGGCCGGTTCGCTCGCGGTGAGATCCGTGCGGAGCCGGCCCCACGGCTTCGGCAGGCCCGGCCCCCGCAGCCTCGGCGGGGCAAGGGGCGGGGCGCTTCGGCCTCCCGGCAGGCGGTCGTCAGAGGGCGGTCAGGACACGCGGGCCGTCGTCCGTGATGGCCACCGTGTGCTCGGCGTGCGCTGCCCGGCTGCCGTCGTTCGTACGCAGGGTCCAGCCGTCCCGGTCCGGATGGAACTCGTCCCGGCCGCCGCCGATCAGCATCGGCTCGATGGCCAGCACCATGCCGTGCCGCAGGGGCATTCCCCGGCCGGGCCGTCCCTCATTGGGGACGCCCGGGTCCTCGTGCATGGCGCGGCCGATGCCGTGGCCGCCGAATCCGTCCGGGATGCCGTAGCCGGCCGTACGGCAGACCGTGCCGATCGCGTGCGCGATGTCGCCGATCCGGTTGCCGACGACGGCCGCCGCGATGCCGGCGTCCAGCGCCTGGAAGGCCGTTTCGACGAGGCGGGTGTCCGCCGGCCGGGGGCGGCCGACGATGAAGCTGATCGCCGAGTCGCCGCACCAGCCGTCGAGCGTCGCGCCCGCGTCGATGCTCACCAGATCGCCGTCACGCAGTCGCAGATCGTTCGGAATGCCGTGCACGATCGCGTCGTTCACGGAGGCGCAGATCACGCCGGGGAAGGGGGTCGGCGCGAAGTGCGGACGGTAGTTCAGGAACGGCGATCCCGCGCCGGCCTCCCGCAGGACCCCTCGGGCCACTTCGTCGAGGTCGCGGAGCGAGACGCCGACGGCCGCTGCCTCGCGCGCGGCGGTCAGTACTTGCGCCACGACCCGGCCGGCCGCGCGCATGGCTTCGATGGACGGGTCTGTCTTGAGTTGCACCATGCCAATTACTATACCGGTCCGAGCGGTATTAGAATGACGGCATGGTTCGTACTCCCCTCACCCCTGAAGAGCGTCTGCGCGGCGAACGGCTCGGCCGGCTGCTGCGCGAGGCGCGCGGCCGCCGCAGCATGGCCGACATCGCGGGATGCGCCGGAATCTCGGCCGAGACGCTGCGCAAGATCGAGACCGGCCGTGCGCCGACCCCCGCCTTCTTCACCGTCGCGGCACTCGCGGGGGCGCTCGGCCTTTCCATGGACGAGCTGCTTCCCCGGTGCGCCGCGGAGCCGGACACCGTCCCGCTCGCCGGGTAGCGGAGGGCCCGCCCGGGAGCGGAGCGGGGAGCGGTGGCCTGCGTAGGGTGGGGCCATGAGCCTCCAGGACTTCGCCCGCAGCGAGTACGTCAGCCTCACCACGTACCGGAAGGACGGCACGCCCGTCGCCACGCCGGTGTGGGCCGCGGCCGACGGGAACGAGCTGTACGTCTGGACCAGGAGTGACGCGTGGAAGGTCAAGCGCCTGCGCAACGACAGCCGCGTCCGTGTCACCGTCTGTGATGTGCGCGGGCGGATCGCCGATGGTGCCCCGAGCGCCGAGGGGACCGGCAGGCTGCTCGACGAGCAGGGCACTGCCGGTGTGCGCCGGGTGATCGCCCGCAAGTACACCTGGAAGTACTGGCTCCTCGACTACCCGGCGATGATCGTCCGGCTCGGCAAGCGGCCGCACACCGGAATCGCCATCACCTTCTGAGTGCCGGGCCGCACGCTGCGGGGGCGCTCGCGCCCTGGTCGTGCACCGCTCGCACCAAGGCCGAAAAGTGCGCGTAGCCGTTCTGTAACACGGCTGCGGTCGAATGCCTGCGGACTGGAAGGCTCCAGACCACGGCGGCCGAGGGCGACGATGACGGTGCATCAGCAGGCGGTGTCCATAGGGGAGTTCGCGCGCTATCTACGAGAGCTGACGGCGCTGCTCGATCCCGGGCGGGGGTGGTACGGCGTCTTCTGCCGACGTGACCCCGACGGAATGCGGGCCTGTCTGACGGGTGCCGAGATACCGCCCTGGGACGTCATGGAGTCGCTTTTCACGGACCTTGCGTCGATGCGGGGCGACGCCTTCGCGGAGCGCGAGTCGGTGCGTGCGGCGGAGCTGTACGCGGCCTCCGCCGTCGCTCACGACCGACGCCCCGGCGGGCGGCAGCAGTTGCTGGACCGGCTGGAAATGATGTTGCGGGAGCAGGCGGACGCGGCCAGGCGGCTGAGTGTTGTGCGAAGGGGTGGCGACGCGGGCGCGGGGGATGCGGAGGCGGACGCCTGGGCGCGCGACGACCACGCCAGGGCGTCGGCCCGCTGCGCCGAGCTGCGCGGGAGACTGGCCGCGGTGTCGGCACCGACGGGCTGGTTCCGTACGGAGGACGAACTCCCGCCCGGGCGGGCACCGGAGTCCGGGGTCACGCCGCCCGGGGTCCCCGCGCCGGGGCCCACGGTCCCGCACCAGTCGGCCGGACCGGTACCGATGGCGTACGAATCGGCCGGACCGGTACCGATGGCGTACGAGTCGGCCGGACCGGTACCGATGGCGTACGAGTCCGCCGGACCCGTACCGGCGGCGGACCGGCCCGCCGAGCCGTCGCCGCCCCGCGCACGCAAACCGGCCCGCAGGAAGCCGCGTGGTGCGCGTTTTGCCGGGTTGGAGGCCGAGGACGAGCCTTCCGTGGCCACCGCGCCCGTCCTGCCCATGGCGGCCGCCCAGCCCCGAGGAGCCCGCTTCGGCGGTGGTGCGGGTTCGGACGGCCCCCCGGGCTCCGACAGCGCCTCAGGCACCGGCGGCGACCCGTCCGAGCATGCCGGGGCGGCTCCGGACCCGGCCGCGCTCCGCTTCGCGCGGACCGTCGTCGCCACGCTGACGCGGCTCCGGGCGGAGGGGCGCAGTGGTGAGGCGCACGGCGTGCTCTGCGAGGTCGCGGGCCGCCCGGCCGGGCTGCTGCCGGTCCTCGCCGTCGAACTCCACCGGGCGGGACTCGGCGCGGACTGGTCGACCCTGCTGTGGGAGGTGTCCTCGCTGTCCCCGGACCAGCTCGTGGCCGCGGCCGACGCGCTGGCGGCGGCGGGTCGCCCGCAGGACTGCGTGCAGTTGCTGCGCCAGGGGGTGGCCCGTCCGGCCGCCGAGATCGCCGATGCGGTGGTGGCCCTGGACCGGGCAGGCCGGGGCGACCAGGCGCAGACGTTGCTCGGCGCCTTCGTCCGGCTGCGGACACCGCAGGACGCGGCCAGGATCGCGGAGAGCGACCCGCGTCACCTCGTACCGCGGCTGCTCGCGGCGGCCCGGACGGTGTCCGAGGCGCGGGAGCGCGATGTCGAGCACGCGCTGCGGGTCGCGGGCCTCGGCTGAGCTGGGCCATCCGGCCGTGCCCGGGGCAATGGACCGCACGGGTGTGAAACATGATCGACTCCGCCGGTTCACTGCGATGGTCTTGTCCCGCTGTGTGCCGGGGCTTACGTTCTCCTCTACGCCCGTGTCTACGGGCGTAGAAACGCGAAGAGGCTCTCTGACGCCGCGTCGAAGGAGCAGTCATGTCCCACGTCGTACGCGCCGCACTCGTCCAGGCGACCTGGACCGGCGACACCGAATCCATGATCGCCAAACACGAGGAACACGCTCGCGAGGCCGCCCGGCAGGGGGCGCAGATCATCGGCTTCCAGGAGGTGTTCAACGCCCCCTACTTCTGCCAGGTGCAGGAGCCCGAGCACTACCGCTGGGCGGAGGCCGTTCCCGACGGACCGACCGTGCAGCGGATGCGGGAGCTGGCCCGTGAGACCGGCATGGTGATCGTCGTCCCGGTCTTCGAGGTCGAGCAGTCCGGCTTCTACTACAACACCGCCGCGGTCATCGACGCCGACGGCTCGTATCTCGGCAAGTACCGCAAGCACCACATCCCGCAGGTCAAGGGATTCTGGGAGAAGTACTACTTCAAGCCCGGCAACGTCGGCTGGCCGGTCTTCGACACAGCCGTCGGCAAGGTCGGCGTCTATATCTGCTACGACCGGCACTTCCCCGAGGGGTGGCGCCAACTCGGACTCAATGGAGCCCAGTTGGTGTACAACCCGTCCGCCACGTCGCGCGGCCTCTCCAGCTACCTCTGGCAGCTGGAGCAGCCCGCGTCCGCTGTCGCCAACGAGTACTTCGTCGCCGCGATCAACCGCGTCGGCCAGGAGGAGTACGGCGACAACGACTTCTACGGAACCAGCTACTTCGTCGACCCGCGCGGTCAGTTCGTCGGTGAGGTCGCCAGCGACAAGGCCGAGGAACTCCTCGTCCGTGACCTGGACTTCGGACTCATCGAGGAGGTCCGTCAGCAGTGGGCCTTCTACCGGGACCGCCGCCCCGACGCGTACGAGGGACTGGTGGAGCCGTGAGCAGCCTGCACCACCGTCATCTCGCCGTCAGTCCCGAATGGCTGGCGCTCTACTACCGGCATCCGCTGGAGATCACCCATGGCGAGGGCCGCCATGTCTGGGACGCGGACGGCAGACGCTACCTCGACTTCTTCGGCGGCATCCTCACCACGATGACCGCCCACGCACTGCCCGAAGTCACCAAGGCGGTCAGTGAGCAGGCCGGGAGGATCATCCATTCCTCCACGCTCTATCTGAACCGGCCGATGGTCGAACTGGCCGAGCGTGTCGCCACGCTCTCCGGCATCCCGGACGCCCGGGTCTTCTTCACGACCTCCGGCACCGAGGCCAACGACACGGCGCTGCTGCTGGCCACCACGTACCGCAGGTCGAACCAGATCCTCGCGATGCGCAACAGCTACCACGGCAGGTCCTTCTCCGCCGTCTCCATCACCGGCAACAACGCCTGGTCACCCACCAGTCTGTCCCCGCTCCAGACGCTGTACGTGCACGGGGGCGTCCGCGGCCGAGGACCCTACGCGCACCTGGGCGACGGGGAGTTCATCGCCGCCTGTGTCGCGGACCTGGAGGACCTGCTCGGGCACACCCGGGCCCCCGCCGCGCTGATCGCCGAACCCATCCAGGGCGTGGGCGGGTTCACCGCACCGCCCGACGGCCTCTACGCGGCATTCCGCGAAGTCCTCGACCGGCACGGCATCCTGTGGATCTCCGACGAGGTGCAGACCGGCTGGGGGCGTTCGGGCGAGCACTTCTGGGGCTGGCAGGCGCACGGACAGAACGGCCCGCCGGACATCGTCACCTTCGCCAAGGGCATCGGCAACGGTATGTCGATCGGCGGTGTGATCGCCCGTGCGGAGGTCATGAACTGCCTGGACGCCAACTCCATTTCGACGTTCGGCGGCTCCCCGGTCACGATGGCCGCCGGACTCGCCAACCTCTCGTACCTCCTCGAACACGACCTCCAGGGCAATGCCCGTCGCGTCGGCGGTCTGCTCATCGAGCGGCTGCGTGCGATCGGCGCCGCCTCGGAGTGCGTACGGGAGGTGCGCGGGCGCGGCCTGATGATCGGCATCGAGCTGGTCAAGCCGGGTACGGACGAGGCGAACCCCGAAGCGGCCGCGGCCGTGCTCGAAGCGGCCCGGGAGGGTGGGCTGCTCCTCGGCAAGGGCGGTGGCCACGACACCAGCGTGCTGCGTATCGCTCCGCCCCTCTCGCTGTCCATTCCGGAGGCGGAGGAGGGTGCGTCGATCCTGGCCGAGGCGCTGCGTTCGGTGGGGTGAGAAAGGGGGTGCGGTGGCCGTCCGTTCACCGCGCCCCCGCACCCGGCCGGCCGGTCAGCGCACCCCCGCGCCCGGCCGGCCGTTCACCGCACCCCACCCATGCGTCGGGCCGGCCGTGAACCGCCCGTGACGCCCTGGCCCCCGACGGGCTCGAACGTCACCGAACCGCCGAAGTTCTCGTCGTCGGTGCCCCAGAGGCCCAGCCCCCCGGGCACGACGGCGATGGCCTCGATCTTCCGGTTGTCCTGCTTGGTGAAGCGGCTCAGCGGAACGAGCGCCCGCGCGGGCTTCAGGCGCAGTACCGCGTCATGGGCCTGGTTCACGGTGAGCCGGCCCGCGTCGTAGACGGCGGAGGCGAACGGACCGTCGTCCACGTTGGGGTCCGAGGCCGCCGACACCAGTACGGTGCCGTCGTCGAGCACCTTCAGGTCACTGATGTGGCGCACCTCGTCCTCGTCCGGGAACGGAACGGCGAACTCCTGCCGAGCCGAGACCACGCCGAACTCCAGGCCGTCCGCGCCGATGCGCACCGAGGCGGCGCGCACGACGGCCTTCTCGTCGCCGCTGCCACGCGTCGCCCATACGGCGTAGGTCCTCCCCGACCCGTCCCGGTGCAGCGCGAAGCTCTCGTAGTTGTCGCCGTCGCGTCGGCTCGGCAGGGCGGTCGGTTCGTGCTCGGCCGTAGCCCTGCCGTCCGCGACGACGACGTGGTAGGCCTCGCCGCGGCTTGCCACGGCGACGTAGTGGCCGGGGCGGCCCGGCACCGCGTCGAGGGCCTCCAGGTCGGCGGGCAGGATCCCGGTCCACGGGAGCTCCTCGACGACGGGCGCGTGGCCAGGCCGCAGGCCCACCGTCGCCAGCCTGCTCTCGCCGTCGCCCTTGTTGTCCCGTACGACGACGGCGTCGGCCAGCCCCCGGCCCGCGGGGGCACCCTCGACGAGGGCCATGCCGCTCACGCCGCCCCGGATCCCGGAGCCGACCCGCTGCCAGCCGTCGGGGGCGGCCGCGGCGCTCATGGCCGTGGCGGCGAGGGAGGCGCAGAGGGCGGCCGAGACGATGATTCCGTTTCTGATCATGGAATGAAGCTAAGGGCTGTCCAGCGCTTTCCGGTGGATCAGCGCGCGGCGTCGGATGCGGCGCATCGCCGGGCGGAGAGACGCCCGCATCCGGGAGGTGTGCGGGATGTTCGACAACGCGGCGAGCGGCGCCGTGGCTGTCGCCGTGCGCCCGCGGGGAATTGCGGGACGGCCCTTGGGCCGGTGCCCCGGTCCGCGATGAACTGCCGCTGCCTGTCTGCCGGACAGATTCCCTCCGCAAGGGCCGCGTGACTCGCCCGTCCGGAGCAGGCCGGTTCGCCGGCCGGTGCGTCCTCCGGGGCAACCGAGCCCTCCGCCCCTCGGGTACGGCGCGTATACGGAACGCGGACAGTACGGCCCGGCCGGCGGAACCGCGCCGCGCGCTGGGCCGGTTGAGTGCCGGACGGGGGAAACAGAAACGTCTTCAGCGGTTAGCCGCAGCGGTATTGCCACAGTGGGTAACCCACTTCTACGTTCTTCATCACGCACCTTGTCTACGTGCGTAGACCCATTCCGCCAGAGTTGAGGAGGGGGACATGAGCCGCACCGTCATCCATGGCGGCCTCGTCGTCACCGCGTCCGACGAGATCCACGCCGACGTACTCGTCGAAGGCGGCCGCGTCGCGGCGCTCGCCGCGCACGGCACCGAGGCCGCAGCGGGCTGGACCGCCGACCGGACCATCGACGCCACCGGGAAGTACGTCATCCCGGGCGGTGTCGACGCACACACCCACATGGAGATGCCGTTCGGCGGCACCTACGCCGCGGACACCTTCGAGACCGGCACCCGTGCCGCGGCCTGGGGCGGAACCACCACGATCGTGGACTTCGCCATCCAGTCCGTGGGGCGTTCCCTGCGCGAGGGGCTCGACGCCTGGTACGCGAAGGCGGACGGCAACTGCGCCATCGACTACGCGTTCCACATGATCCTCGCCGATGTGAACGAGTCGTCGCTCAAGGAGATGGATCTCCTGGTGGCCGAAGGCATCACCTCCTTCAAGCTGTTCATGGCCTACCCCGGCGTCTTCTACAGCGACGACGGACAGATCCTGCGCGCCATGCAGCGGGCCGAGTCCAACGGCGGCCTGATGATGATGCACGCGGAGAACGGCATCGCCATCGACGTCCTCGTCGAGCAGGCCCTTGCCGCCGGCCGTACCGATCCCCGCTACCACGGAGACGTACGGAAGGTGGCGCTGGAGGCGGAGGCCACGCACCGCGCCATCCAGCTCGCCCGTGTCGCCGGTTCCCCGCTGTACGTCGTGCACGTCTCCGCCGACGAGGCCGTCGCCGAGATCGCCGCCGCCCGGCACAAGGGCCTGCCCGTCTTCGGCGAGACATGTCCGCAGTACCTCTTCCTCTCCACGGACAACCTCGCCGAGCCGGACTTCGAGGGCGCCAAGTACGTCTGCTCCACACCGCTGCGCCCCGAGGAACACCAGGAAGCGCTCTGGCGGGGCCTGCGCAACAACGAACTCCAGGTCGTCTCCACCGACCACTGCCCCTTCTGCTTCTCCGGCCAGAAGGAGATGGGCCGCGGAGACTTCTCCAAGATCCCCAACGGGATGCCGGGCGTCGAGAACCGGATGGACCTTCTGCACCAGGCGGTCATCGACGGCCACATCTCGCGCCGCCGCTGGATCGAGATCGCGTGCGCCTCACCGGCCCGGATGTTCGGCCTCTATCCGAAGAAGGGCACCATCGCGCCCGGGGCCGACGCCGACATCGTCATCTACGACCCGGCGGCCGAACAGATCATCTCCGCCGAGACCCACCACATGAACGTCGACTACTCGGCGTACGAGGGCAAGCGGCTCACCGGGCAGGTGGAGACCGTGCTCTCGCGCGGTGAGGTCGTCATCGACCGGCGTACGTTCACCGGCCGTGCCGGGCACGGCATGTACACCCCGCGCGCCACCTGCCAGTACCTGGAGCAGGGTGCGTCGCACCGGTCATGACCCGGTCCGGGACACCGGGCGCGGCACCTGACCGTGTCACCGGATCTCCCTGACGGCCCCGCTGCCAAGGCGCTCCGGCGCCCCGGCAGCTCACCGCACCCGGATGCCGAGGCCTGTCCGGCCCCGGCCGACGAGACACCCCCTAGGAGCACCTGGCATGGACTTCGGACTCGTCCTGCAGACGGACCCGCCCGCCTCGGCCGTCGTCGGCCTGATGCGGCGCGCCGAACGCAACGGCTTCCGCTATGGATGGACCTTCGACTCGGCGGTGCTCTGGCAGGAGCCCTTCGTCATCTACAGCAGCATCCTCGAACACACCGAACACCTCGTGGTCGGCCCCATGGTGACCAACCCGGGCACCCGCACCTGGGAGGTGACCGCCTCCACCTTCGCCACGCTCAACGACATGTACGGCAACCGCACGGTCTGTGGCATCGGCCGCGGCGACTCCGCGATGCGCGTCGCCGGGCGCAGCCCCAACACCCTGGCCCGGCTCGGCGAGGCCATCGACGTCATCCGTGACCTCGCGGAGGGGCGCGAGGCGGTCGTCGACGGTCAGCCGGTCCAGATCCCCTGGGTCAAGGACGGCCAACTGCCCGTCTGGATGGGAGCGTACGGACCGAAGGCACTCGCACTCGCCGGGCAGAAGGCCGACGGCTTCATCCTCCAGCTCGCCGACCCCTTCCTCACCGAGTGGATGATCAAGGCCGTACGGGATGCGGCGGCCGAGGCCGGACGCGACCCGGACTCGGTCACCATCTGTGTCGCCGCGCCCGCCTACGTGGGCGACGACCTCGACCACGCCCGCGAGCAGTGCCGCTGGTTCGGCGGTATGGTCGGCAACCACGTCGCCGACCTGGTCGCCCGCTACGGCGAACACTCCGGGCTCGTCCCCGAGGCCCTGACCGCGTACATCGCAGGGCGCTCGGGATACGACTACAGCCACCACGGGCGCGCCGGGAATCCCGACACCACCTTCGTCCCCGACGAGATCGTCGACCGCTTCTGCCTGCTGGGCCCGCCCGAGGCGCACATCGAGAAACTGCGGGCCCTGCGCGATCTCGGTGTCGACCAGTTCGCCGTGTACAACATGCACGACGCCCGCGAGGCGACCATCGACGCCTACGGATCCGAGATCATCCCCGCCCTGTCCGACTGACGCCGCCGCCTCAGACCGTACGCACCCCCCCGCGCCCCGCCCCGCACGGCACCGCCCCCGAGCGAAGGGTCCAGCCGCCATGACATCGACCGCACCGCCACCACCATCGAGCAACCGGATACCCGAGCCCCCGGACCGTGTCGAACTCCCCGCCGGTACCGCTCCCGACGACAGCCGGTTCGTCAACGAGGACCTGCTGCCAGTACCCCTGGAGCGGCGCAACTGGACCACGTACAACTTCGCCGCCCTCTGGGTCGGCATGGCCCACAACATCCCGTCCTGGCTCCTCGCGTCCGGCCTCGTCGCCCTCGGCATGGACTGGAAACAGGCGGTCTTCACCATCGCGCTCGCCAACCTGATCGTGCTCGGGCCGATGCTGCTCACCGGTCATGCCGGGCCCAAGTACGGCATCCCCTTTCCGGTACTGGCCCGCGCCTCCTTCGGGCTGCGCGGCGCCAATCTGCCCGCTCTGATCCGCGCCGCGGTGGCGTGTGCCTGGTTCGGCATCCAGACCTGGATCGGTGGCGTCGGCATCTTCACCCTGCTCGGGAAGATCTTCGGCGGCTGGGCGGACGCCGGCGAGATCGGCGGGCAGCCGTGGACGCTGTGGCTCTGCTTCATCCTGTTCTGGGCCCTCGAACTCGCCATCATCTACAGAGGCATGGACACCCTGCGCCGGTTCGAGAACTGGGCCGCTCCCTTCGTCATCGTCGGCGCGCTGGTGCTGCTGGTCTGGGTCGCCGTCAAGGCCGGCGGTTTCGGGCCGTTGCTGGACCAGCCCTCGAAGCTCGGCTGGGGCAAGGAGTTCTGGCCGGTCTTCTTCCCCTCCCTGATGGGCATGATCGCCTTCTGGGCCACGCTCTCCCTGAACATCCCCGACTTCACCCGCTTCGGCGCCGGTCAACGCGCCCAGATCCGGGGCCAGTCGCTCGGTCTGCCCACCACGATGACGCTCTTCGCGCTGCTCTCCGTCCTGGTGACCTCCGGCTCGCAGGCCGTGTACGGCGAGGCGATCTGGGACCCGGTGCTGCTCGTCGCCCGCACGGACCATGTCTTCGGGCTCCTCTACGCCCTGGTGACGGTGCTGGTGGCGACGGTCTCCGTGAACATCGCGGCGAACGTGGTCTCACCCGCCTACGACCTGGCGAACCTCGCGCCCAAGCTGATCAACTTCCGTACGGGCGCGCTGATCACGGGCGTCGTCGGCGTCGTGATCATGCCGTGGAAGCTCACCGAGACCCCCGAGCTCTACATCTTCACCTGGCTCGGACTCGTCGGCGGGCTGCTCGGTACGGTGGCGGGCATCCTCATCGCCGACTACTGGATCGTCCGGCGCACCGTGCTCGACCTCGCCGCCCTGTACCGGCCCGGCGGCCGCTACTGGTACACCAACGGCTGGAACTGGCGGGCCGTCGCCGCCTTCGCCGTCGGCGGTGTCCTGGCGATCGGTGGCTCGCACTCGGAGCCGGGCAAGGGGCCGTTCCCGGCGGACGGTCTGGTGCCGTTCCTGAAACCCCTCGCCGACTACGGCTGGGCGGTCGGCCTGGCATCCTCGCTGCTGCTCTACGTGGTACTCACCGGACGGGGGAGCGTCACACCGGGCTCGTCGAACGGCCCAGCAGCGCGCTGACATCGAATGTCTCGTCCGGCGGCGGCGTGGTCCTGGGCACCGGCTCGTCGAAGGCCGAGAAGCCCACGACCGCGTTCGCACCGTTGCCCTTGATGGTGAGCCGCAGCGGATACGGCTTGCCGGTGGCCGCCACATCGAGCGTCAGTGTGGTGCCGTCCCGCATCCTGGTCAGCGGTACGACGGAGGCCTTGCCGAGTGTGGTCTTCGCACCCTTGTTGAGGGTGCCGGTGTTGTCGTTCGCGTTGTCGCTGACCAGCTTCTGGAAGGTGTTGAGGTCGCAGGTCCTGGTCAGGGTGCTCAGCCGGGGGTCGTCGGCCGACCCCTTCATGTAGCGGTCACCCAGGATCGCGGCGAAGGTGGAGCCGCCGTTGGGGACCTGGTTCTTCCAGAAGTCCGCGTCCGGCTTGATCCAGATGTCGTCGCCCCGCTTCACGATCAGCGCCGAGCCCTGGCTGTTGCCGAGGTCCACCGAGCCGTTGCAGTTGCCTGCCCGGTCCAGGGTGAGTTCCAGGGACATGGGGGTACTGCCCCTGCCGAGGTCCCCTCTGGTGCTCAGGTGCAGGGACTCCGCGCCGAGCAACGCGTCGCGGGAGCGGTCGGCGATCTGCTGGGCGGTGAGATGGTCGATGTCCTCCGCATGTGCCACGCCGCTGCCGATGAGGCCGCTGCCGGTGACGGAGAGTACAAGCGCCGCAGTCCATGCGGCCGGGCGTGTGCCGAGGTGTGGACCGGTCACGTCGCCTCCTCGAAGGGTCGTGGCGGGACTGTCCGGGTCTGCGGCCCGATCGTTCGAGCGTACGCCGGGGGAGGAGAGGGCGCCCGGTGGAGGGAGCGGTACCCCGGGCGCGGGTACGCAGCGTGTCGTTTCCGCCCGCTTCCGGTTAGGGGAGACGGGCCCGGCCGCCACGGCGCGGAACCCCGCCACCGGGAACGGGATCACCGCGAAACCGCGGTGAACCACCGTGACCACCGAGAACCACCGTGAATCACCGAGAGGGAATCATGAAGAAGTCCATGGGAAGCCTGTCCGGGGCCGTGCTGCGCGGCATCGCTGTCGCCGGTCTCACCGCGGCACTCGCCGTCTCCACCGGCCTGGCGACCGCGGCATCGGCCGCCGCACCGACCGCGACGCCGCCGGGGCTGTCCTGTGAGACGGGCAAGCATGCCATCGACGACTACACCGGCTACGCGCTGTGCCGGAACAACGGCTCCGCGACGCAGACCTTCTGGGTCCACCTGGTCTGCGGCTGGTCCCCGGACGTGGACGGTGAGCACGTCACGCTGAACCCGGGCCAGTCCGGCCAGTCGACCGCGCACTGCGCCGGACTCGGCACGGGAATCGGTGAGATCACGGTCCAGCCGTAGGACCAGGCGCCTGTGCGGTGCCGTTTCCGGGCCGGAGCGGCGCCGTCCGGGCGCTGCGGACGGCGAATGGGCGACACGGCCGGCCTTATCAGCCGCTGAACGGTTGAGGGAGCACCCCGAACTCGTTACCTTTCAGTAAGTTCGTTCGGGCGGACAGGTGTACGCACCTGACGGTACGAGGGAGGCGGGCAGCCCATGTCCTCAGCACAGACCACCGGAACGGATGTCGAGGCCCCGGCCGGACTGGCCGAGAGCGCACGGGCCCTCGCGGACGGCCGCACCACCGCCACCCGGCTGGTCACCGACGCCCTGGCCCGGATCGAGGCGAGCCAGGGCACCCTCAACGCCTTCCGGCACCTGCGGGGGACCGCCGCACTCGCCGAGGCCGCCGAGGCCGACCGCCGGCTCGCCGCGGGCGAGCGGCTGCCGCTGCTCGGAGTGCCCGTCGCGGTCAAGGACGACACCGACGTCGCGGGGATGCCCACCCACTTCGGCTGCGCGGGCGAGCTGCCCGACGCGACCGCCGACAGCGAGTCCGTACGCCGGCTGCGCGCCGCCGGAGCCGTGATCGTCGGGAAGACCAACTCCTGCGAACTGGGGCAGTGGCCGTTCACCGAGGGGGCCGCCTTCGGTGCCACCCGTAATCCGTGGAACACCGATCACACCCCGGGCGGTTCATCCGGCGGTTCGGCGGCCGCGGTGGCCGCCGGACTCGTGCCGGCGGCGCTCGGCTCCGACGGCGCCGGGTCCGTCCGCATCCCCGCCGCCTGGACCCACCTCGTCGGCATCAAGCCGCAGCGCGGCCGGATCTCCGTGCACCCCCACAGCGACGCCTTCCAGGGGCTCACCGTCAACGGCCCGCTGGCCAGGACCGTCGCCGATGCCGCCCTCCTGCTGGACGCAGTCGCGGGGGCCCACCCCGACGACCCGCACCGCCCGCCGTCCGTCGATGCCTCGGCCGCTGCCCGCCGCGACCCGGGCCGGCTGCGCATCGCCCTGGCCTGGCGTCCCCCGCTCACCCTCACCGGTACGGCCCCGCACCCCGACATCCGCCGGGCCGTCACCGAACTCGCCGAGGCGCTCGCCCGGCTCGGACACCACGTCGAGGAGGCCCGGCCCCGCTACGGGCTGATCGGTCTCGGCTTCGTGCCCCGTGCCACCGCCGGAATCGCCGAACTCGCGGCTCGGCACCCCGAACCCGCGCTCCTGGACCCCCGGACCCGCAGCGTCCTGCGCACCGGTACTCGGCTCGGCGGCCGGGTGGTACGGGCGGCAAGGGGGCGGGAGGTGCGCCAGCACCGGCGGATCGGCGCCCTGTTCCACCCCTCCCGCGGCCGGTCCGGACCGGGATTCGACGTTCTGCTCACCCCGACGACAGCCCTGCCGCCTCCCCGTATCGGCAGGTTCGACGGACTGAGCGCGTGGCGCACCGATGTGGCGATCGCCGAGGCGTGCCCGTACGCCTGGCCCTGGAACGTCCTGGGCTGGCCCGGCATCAACGTCCCCGCCGGTTTCACCCCCCACGGCCTCCCGGTCGGGGCCCAGCTGCTCGGTCCCTCCCGCAGCGAGGAGCGGCTCATCTCGCTGGCCGCCCAGCTGGAGGCCGACCGGCGGTGGTACGAGCACCGCCCGCCTGCCGCGCCCTGAGGCCTGTGCACGGTACCCGGGCCTGCCCGGCCTTCTTCCCGGGACGGGTTCACACCGCCCGGGACGGCCCGGACCAGGGCACGTGTCCGGTTCCCCCGCGCGAGCCTTGACGTCCCGCGCATACGCGCCGCCGACCCGGCCCCACCGCACCCGGTCGACGCCGCGACCCCGCCCGGGCCCTACGGCACCCGGGCGGTCCACTCGGGGGTGCCGAACTTCGTGCGGACGAGCTCCTTGGCGCGGGCCAGCTCGTCCGGGGTCACCGAGCCCCGGCTCAGGCCATGACGCGCGCGGAACGACTCGATCATCCGCTCGATGACGGCCTCACGGGGCAGCCCGGTCTGCCGGCGCAAGGGGTCGACGCGCTTCTTGGCGCTCTTCGTGCCCTTGTCGGACATCTTCTCCTTGCCGATGCGCAGGACATCGAGCATCTTGTCGGCGTCGATGTCGTACGACATCGTCACGTGGTGCAGCACCGCGCCGGGCCCTCCGTCCGGCCCGACCATGCGCTTCTGCGCCGCTCCCGCGATCTTCCCGATCTCGGTCGCGATGTCGTTGAGCGGCTGGTACCAGGCCTTGATCCCCATATCGCCGAGCGCTTCGAGCACCCAGTCGTCCAGATAGGCGTAACTGTCGGCGAAGGAGAGGCCGGAGACGAGGGACTGGGGCACGGCCAGCGAGTAGGTGATCGTGCTGCTCGGCTCCGCGAACATCGCCCCGCCCCCGGAGACGCGCCGGACCACCGTGACGCCGTGCCGGTCGACGCCCGCCGGGTCGACCTCGTTGCGCAGGGACTGGAAGCTGCCGATGATCACCGCGGGGGAGTCCCACTCCCACACCCGTAGCGTCGGCGGGCGCTGGCCCGCGGCGACCTCGGCCGTGATGACCTCGTCGAGGGCCATGTGGAGTGCCGGGGACTGCGGGGCGTCGTGGATGAGCTGCCAGTCGTAGTCGCTCCATTCCGTGGCGTGGGCCAGCGCCCGGCGCACGGCGACGGCGACACCCTCCGACGTGAGCCCCAGCATCACCGTCGACTCCGGCAGGGCCGCGTCGATACGGGCGGCCAGTCCCGCGGTGTCGGTGGTGGCGGGGGCCCCCTCCAGCGCCGCGTCGATGCTCAGGATCGCCTCGTCCGGCTCCAGGAAGAAGTCACCCGCCACCCGTACGTCACGCAGCGCCCCGCCCCGGACGTCCAGGTCCACCACGACCAGCTTGCCGCCGGGGACCTTGTACTCACCGTGCACAGCCATGCCTCCAGTTCCGCCGCTTCTCCTGCTTACGAATCGGCTCCGACCAGGCACAACGCCGCAACCGCGACGATTAATCCGCGGCCGGCACCGCAACGGGCCCGCCTCGTCCGCGGCGGGCGAAGTGAAGGGCCCGCCCTCCGGACGAAGCGTGTTCCCTGATAAGTCATCATCTGTCCCGGCCGATTGCTACGGCGGTATTGCGACGTCGTGGCGGGACGGGCCAGGACCTGGTGAGGGTTCCGGACCGCGGACCAGACTGACGCTCGCACGTCTGTGCTCCCCTCCCGTTCCCTCAGAAGGCTCCACCGCACATGCATACGCCCCCCGGACCCGGCGCCCCCTCGGCGCACTTCCCGTACGCGGTGAGGAGGTGCCGCCCGTGCTGCGCTATGTGACGCGCAAGGCCGCGGGCTGGCTCCTGATGATCGTGGTCTCGACCAACGCCACCTATTTCCTGGCCAGTTGGTTTCTGGACCCTCGGTCGAACTTCAAGGAGCTGCGGCCGGTCCGCAGCGAGGACCAGATCGGCCGGGCGCTCGCGCCCTACAACCTGGATCCCCGGGTTCCGGTGGTGGAGCGGTGGTGGGACTGGTTCACCTCCGTGATCGTCCACTTCGACTGGGGGAGGTCACCGACAGGCGTCTCCGTCAACGGGGAGATCGGCTACCGCTCGCTCGTCAGCGCGGAGCTGGTCGTCGTCGCGACGGTCCTCTCCGTCGTACTCGGTGTCGCGCTGGGCGTGTACACGGCATCGCGACAGTACGGCTGGGCCGACCGGGTCGCGCAGGCCGTGTCCATCGCGGTGTTCAACGTGCCCACGTCCGTCGCCGCACTCGGTGTGGTCTTCGTAGCCATCTGGCTGAACCAGCATGCCGGTCTGCACTTCCTCTACGTCGCCGGGGAGAACTCGCCGAACGTCGAAGGGCTGCTCCCGACCATCGGCGACCGCATGCTCCATCTGATCCTGCCGACCCTGACGCTGACCCTGATGGGATACGTCGGTTACCACCTGACGCAGCGTTCGCTCCTGCTCGACACCATCGACGCCGACTTCGTGCGCACCGCCAGGGCCACCGGACTCACCAGGGCCCAGGCGATCCGCAGACACGCCCTGCGCACCGCGCTGATCCCGACCGCGACGTCCGTGGCGTTCAGCGTCCCGGCCATCTTCACCGGCGCCATCATCACCGAGACGATCTTCGGCTGGAACGGCATGGGCCGCTACTTCATCCAGACCATCAGCAAGAACGACGTGCACGGCACGGTCGCGACCGCGGCCTTCGCCGCCGCGCTGACCGCGATCGGCGCGATCCTCGCGGACATCGCCACGGTCTTCCTCGACCCACGCGTGAGGGTGAGCTGACATGACCACCGATCTGTCCGCCGACCCGACCGCCCCGGTGCCCGCAGGCCGGCTGCCGGAGGTGACACGCTCCGCGCGCCGGCCCGGTCTCGCCCGGCTCTATCTGAGGCGCTTCCTGCGCAATCGGCTCGCCGTCGTCGGCGTGGTGATCTTCGTCGCCCTGGTGCTGTTCAGCGCGTTCGGCGGCCTGTTCACCTCGTACGGGTACTCCGACGCCGACTTCGCCGCACTCACCGGGCCGCCCAGCTCCGCACACTGGTTCGGCACCAACCAGGGCGGCAACGACATCTACGCCTGCGCCGTCCACGGACTGCGGCGCTCCCTGGTGATCGCCGTGAGCGTGTCCGTCCTGACGGTCGCCGTCGCCGCCGTCGTCGGGTCCGCTGCCGCGTACTTCGGCGGCAGGACGGAGAAGGCGACGCTCGCCGTCATCCACTTCCTGCTGATCGTCCCCTCCTTCCTCATCCTCGCCCTGGTCTCCAACCGCCTGGCCGGTGACTGGCGGATCCTCGTCGTCGTGCTGACGCTCTTCGGCTGGATGTCCACCGCGCGAGTGATCTGGTCCGTCTCGACCTCCCTGCGCGAGCGGGACTACGTGACCGCGGCCGAGTTCATGGGAGTCGGCCCGCTGCGCGTCATCCTGCGGCACATCATCCCCAACCTCGGCTCGCTGCTGATCGTCAACCTCACGCTCGGCGTCGTCGCGACCGTGCTCAGCGAAACCGCCCTGTCCTTCCTCGGGTTTGGTGTCCAGACCCCGGACGTCTCCCTCGGCACGATGCTCGCGGACGGGGCGAGCACCGTCACGAGCGCCCCCTGGCTCTTCGCCTTCCCCGCGGGCCTGGTCGTCCTGCTCACCGTGTCGATGACCTTCGTCGGCGACGGGCTGCGCGACGCCCTGGACCCCACATCCGTGACCGGTGCGGCAGGAGGCCGACGATGACGCTCGCGACGACCACGTCCCCCGAACGTGGGCTCGGTGACGCCGCCGCCCCCGTGCTCTCGGTGCGGGACCTGCGGGTCACCTTCCCCTCCGAGGCCGGCCCCGTCGAGGCGGTGCGCGGCGTCGGCTTCGATCTCCTGCCGGGCCGGACCCTCGGCATCGTCGGCGAATCCGGCTCGGGAAAGTCGGCCACCGCCATGGGCATCATGGGGCTGCTGCCGCCCTCGGCCGGCCTGCGGGGCCAGGTGCTGCTCGACGGCCAGAACCTGACCGGCCTCGGGGACAAGGCCCTCTCCCGGATACGGGGCAACGCCATCGGCATGGTCTTCCAGGACCCGCTGTCCGCACTCACGCCCATCTTCACCGTGGGCCGGCTGCTCTCCGACACCCTGCGGATCCACCAGGATCTGACGAAGCGGGCCGCCTGGGAGCAAGCCGTCGAACTGCTCGACCTCGTCGGCATCCCGGACCCTCGCGGCCGGGCCACGTCCTTCCCGCACGAGTTCTCCGGCGGCATGCGCCAGCGCGTCGTCATCGCCATGGCGATCGCCAACAGACCGTCCGTGCTCATCGCCGACGAACCCACCACCGCCCTCGACGTCACCGTGCAGGCCCAGATCCTCGACGTGCTGAGGCTGGCGCAGAAGGAGACCGGAGCCGGACTCGTCCTCATCACGCACGACCTCGGAGTCGTCGCGGGCCACGCCGACGACATCGCCGTCATGTACGCGGGCCGGATCGTGGAACGGGCGGGCGCCGACGAGCTCTTCGCCCGTCCCGTCATGCCGTACACCGCGCGACTGCTCGCAGCCGTGCCGACCGTGGACAGCGGAGTCCACCGCCCCCTGGTCCCGATCGGAGGGGAACCGCCCGTCCTGGTCGGTCTCCCGGCCGGCTGCCCCTTCGCGAGCCGCTGCGCGGTCGCTGTCGCGGCGTGCCACACCGACGAACCCGGGCTGCGCGAGGTCACCGGCCACGGGGATGTGGCCTGCCTGCGCGCGGACGAGATCGCCGACGGGACGCTGGATCCGGCCGGCGTCGCCGAGCCGGTCGAGTCCGGTCCCGTGGAGGCCCGCGCCGTCGGTGAGGTGGTGCTCCGCGTCGAGGACCTGGTCAGGACGTTCCCCGTCACCAGGGGTGCGGTCCTCAAGCGCAGGGTCGGCACGCTGCGGGCCGTCAACGGCGTCGGCTTCGAGCTGCGGGCGGGGGAGACCCTCGGTCTCGTCGGCGAGTCGGGCAGTGGAAAGACCACGACGCTGCTGGAGATCCTCAGACTGAGAAAGCCCGAGGGCGGGCGGATCGAGATCGCCGGCACGGAGGTCGGTGCGGCTGGATCCGCGGCGCGCGTGCGGGAGTTGAGGCGCGACGTCCAGATCGTGATGCAGGATCCGATGGGGGCCCTCGATCCGCGGCTCCCGGTCTTCCAGCTGCTTGCCGAGCCTCTGCGGGCCATCGGGCGGGACCGCGAGTCGATCCGTACCCGCGTCGACGAACTCCTCGCGCTGGTCGGTCTGGACGCCTCGGTGCGCGACCGTTTCCCGGCCGCGCTCTCGGGCGGTCAGCGCCAGCGGATCGGCATCGCCCGAGCCCTGGCGACCGAGCCGAAACTCCTCGTGCTCGACGAGCCGCTCTCGGCCCTGGACGTCTCGGTGCAGGCGGGGGTGATCAACCTGCTGGCCCGGCTGAAGCGTGAGTACGCGCTCGCCCACCTCGTGGTGGCCCACGACCTGGCCGTGGTCCGGTACATCTCCGACCGCGTCGCGGTGATGTACCTGGGGCACATCGTGGAGACCGGCGACACCGAGGCGATCTTCGCCGATCCGAAGCACCCGTACACCCGGGCGCTGCTGTCCGCGATCCCGGTCCCCGACCCGAGGCGGGAGCGCGCCCGGGAACGCGTCGTGCTGGAGGGCGAACAGCCCAGCGCCGCCCGGCTGCCGACGGGCTGTGTCTTCGTCGACCGCTGCCCCCTGCACCGAGTCGCCGACGAGGCGGTGCGCGAGCGCTGTCGTACGGAACGTCCGGCGCAGTCCTCCGTGGCCAGCCGGCCCGGCCACCGGTACGCCTGTCACGCCGTCTGAGGCCGCCCCGCCCGGGGCCGTGATCCGCCGGTCCGGCCCCGGGCGGCTCACCCCCGCCCGTCACCGGGCCTTCCCGTACACCCACCGAATCAGAAGGAACCCTTCGCCATGCGAGCAAGACTTTCCCTGCCCGTCGCGCTGATCGCCGCCCTCTCCGCCACCGCCACCGCGTGCCAGTCCTCCCCGGGCAAGGACGGGGCGGACACGGGCGGCAAGGACGCCCCCAAGGCGGCGTCTGCCGCGGTCGACTACAACCCCCAGCCGTACGAGAACGTCAAGGAGGGCGGGACGTACACCACGGTCGGCACGTTCGACGACCAGGGCAACCCGTTCAACGTCAATGCCACGCTGACCGCGTCCCGGGTCTGGGGCTGGTACAACGCGGACGCGATCACCTACTCGCCCACCGGTGAGGTGCAGTACAACCCCGACTACTACAGCGATGTGCAGGTCGCGGTCGAGGGCGGTCGTCAGAAGGTCACACTGACGATCAACCCGAAGGCCACGTTCAACGACGGCACCCCGATCGACTGGACGGCGATCGAGGCCACCTGGAAGGCCAACAACGGTTCCGACAAGGAGTTCGCGGCATCGTCCACGGACGGCTACGACCGGATCACCTCGGTCGTGAAGGGCAAGAACGCCAAGCAGGCCGTCATCACCTTCGAGGGCGTCAACGCCGCGTGGTCCACGCTGTTCACCACCTTCCTGCACCCCGAGGCCGCCACCGTCGGGAACTTCAACAAGGCGTACGTGAAGAAGGCCCACCCGGAGTGGGGCGCGGGCCCCTACACGGTCGGCAAGTGGGACACGCACTCCGGCAACATCACCTTCGTCCGCAACCCGAAGTGGTGGGGCAGGAAGGGCAGGCTCGACAAGCGCGTCTACGTCAATCTGGAGTCGACCGCGGCGGTCAACGCCTTCAAGAACGGCCAGATCGACTACACGTCCGCCGTCGACGCGGAGAGCCTCAAGCAGGTCAAGGGGCTCAAAGGCACGGAGATCCGCAGCGGCGGCAGCCCCTTCGAGTACTCCCTCTACTTCAACACGAAGTCCGCGGTCCTCTCGGACAAGGCCGTCCGCAAGGCCATCCAGGAGAGCATCGACCGGGCACAGATCGCGAAGATCCAGTTCCAGGGGCTCGACTACACGGAGCCGCTGCCCGGCTCGGCCGTGCTCTACAGCTTCCAGAAGGGCTACGAGGACAACCTCTCGGCCGTTCTGAAGTACGCGCCCAACGAGGCGAAGAAGACCCTCGACGCGGCTGGCTGGAAGCCCGGGGACGACGGCATCCGCGTAAAGAACGGCCAGAAGCTCGAAGTCGGCTACACGCTCCTGGGAGACGACCCGCTGGGCAAGGCCACCGCGGGCGCCTTCGCCGCGATGCTGAAGCCGGCCGGCGTCCGTCTCGTCATCAAGAAGGGTGACGACGCGGACTTCTCCAAGATCCTCAGCGATCGCAGGTTCGACCTGTTCCTGTCGGGCAACCGCTCCATGGACCCGTTCGGGGCTCGCTACCTGTGCGACTTCTACTGCTCGGACCGTGACTCCAACCTCACCGGCGCGGGCACGTCGGCGCTGGACACGAAGATCCGTGCCACCACCAGGATCGCCGACCTGGACGAACAGGCCGCGGCGGTCAACAAGGTCGAGCAGGAGGCGCTGCGGCAGTACGCCTTCCTGCCGCTGTTCAGCGGCCCCTCGACCTACGGAGTGAAGAAGGGCCTGGCCAACGTGGGTGCGACCATCTTCTACACCCCGCTCCCCGAGACGGTCGGCTGGCAGAAGTGACGCTCCGTCCTCTGGGCTGCCCAGCGGCCCGGAGGTGACGCCGGTCCGCAGGCATTGGCTGAATGCCTGCGGGCCGGCGTCACCGTTCTCCTGCGCTGTCGCTTCGACTCCTGGCAGATGAGTCCGCCGCCCCGGCGGGTCGCGGGAGCGGGGACAGGGGTGTTTTCGCACCCCGGAGGCGCATCTCGGGGGGATCGGTCAGTGGTACGTACCAAGACCTTGACACCTGGTTAGTTCACTTCTTAAATCACGTAGTGAACAAAGCGGCCTCGTTGCCGCACCCCGCACGCGGTATCTCACACGGCACCCCCTGGTCGGCGCGGCTCCCGCACCCCCCGCGCCCCGTATCCGTCATATGTATGCCTGTCATATACATGGCGGATTCCCCTTCCTCCCCCCTCATACACCGGAAGGGAGAGTCATGGACTCCCCACGCCGTACGCGGCGCCTGCTGCACTCCGTACTCTCGGTCCTCACGCTTGCCCTGGTCACCACGGCCCTCGCGGGCAGCGGTGGACCGGCGGCCGCCACCCCCACGGCTGACACCGCGACCGCCGCCGCGGTCACGACGTTCTCCGACGAGTTCGACGGCTCCGCCGGCTCGGCCGTGAACGGCGCCAAGTGGCAGATCGAGACCGGCGACAACGTCAACAACCATGAGCGGCAGTACTACACGGCCGGAAACAGCAATGCCGCGCTGGACGGCCAGGGGCACCTGGTCATCACCGCGCGCAAGGAGAACCCGAACAACTACCAGTGCTGGTACGGAACCTGTCAGTACACCTCGGCCCGGCTGAACACCTCGGGGAAGTTCTCCCAGACCTACGGCCACGTCGAGGCACGGATGAAGATCCCGCGCGGCCAGGGCATGTGGCCCGCCTTCTGGATGCTCGGCGACGACATCGGACAGGTCGGCTGGCCCAACTCCGGCGAGATCGACATCATGGAGAACGTCGGATTCGAGCCCTCCACCGTCCACGGCACCCTGCACGGCCCCGGCTACTCCGGCTCCGCCGGCATCGGCGCCGGGTACACCCTCCCGAACGGGCAGGCCTTCGCCGACGACTTCCACACCTTCGCCATCGACTGGGCCCCCGACTCCGTCACCTGGTCCGTCGACGGCAACGTCTACCAGCACCGCACCCCCGCCGACACCGGAGGAAACACCTGGGCCTTCAACAAGCCCTTCTTCCTCATCCTCAACCTGGCTGTCGGCGGCTACTGGCCCGGCGACCCCGACGGCAACACCACCTTCCCCCAGCAGCTCGTCGTCGACCATGTACGCGTCACCACCAGCGACACCCAGCAGCCGGAGACGGGCGGCCGGATCACCGGCCTGGCCGGCAAGTGCGTGGACGTCGCCGCGGCGAACAGCGCCAACGGCACCCCGGTCCAGCTCTACGACTGCAACGGCAGCAGCGCCCAGAAGTGGAGCGTGAACCCCGACGGTACGATCCGGGCCCTCGGCAAGTGCCTCGACGTGGCATCGGGCGGCACGGCCGACGGCACCCTCGTACAGCTGTGGGACTGCAACGGGTCGGCGGCCCAGCGCTGGGCCGTGAGCGGGGCGCGCGACATCGTCAATCCGCAGGCGGACAAGTGCCTGGACGTCACCGGCAACAGTTCGGCCAACGGGGCCCGGCTGCAGATCTGGACCTGCACCGGAGCCGCGAACCAGAAGTGGAACGTGGGCGGTTGACGGACACGCCTCTCGCAGCCGTTCACCCGTGCCTCGGGCGGGCGTCCCGCGATCGTCCGGACACCGGCGGCGGACACCGCCGCGCAGGCGTCTCCCGGCAGTCTTCGGACTTCACGACGATGTCCGCCCGGTACCACGATCAGCGACCGCCAGGGGGCTGATCCTCCGGGTGTACCGGCCCGTGAGGCCGGGCCCGCAAGACGCGGGCCCGGCCTCGGGTGCGACGGATGGTCAGGCGGGAGCGTCACCCACGACGGCGCCGCCTGGCCCGCAGTGTGACGCCGGCGAGAAGAAGCGCGGCGCACGTGGAGAGCAGGTAGGGCAGGACGGTGTTGCCGGTCTCGGCGAGATGACCGTGGCCGGACTCATTCCCGTGACCCGGGTGTACACCGGGAGGAGTGCTCCCGGGCCGGGGCGGCGACTGGATCTTGACCTTGCTCGTGTCGGTCTCGGACTCGATCGCCGTGCCCGAATCGGTGGTCCCGGTCGCCATCGCGGTGTTGTTCACCGAGGGGTGTCGCACGTCCTCCTTCGTGACGCGATAGACGGCGGTGCAACGCACCACGGCTCCGGGCGCCAGCTCTTCAGCGGTATCGGGGCATGTGGGTTCGGGCAGGGAGCCGGTCCCGGAGAAGTCCACTTCGCGGGGACGGACCTGGTGGAGCGTGGTCTCCCCCGTGTTGGTGATCGTGAAGCCGTAGGTGATCCGCTGCCCGGCCGCAGTGACCGTCGCGGGCGAGGCGGTCTTCTTCAGGGTGAGTGAGGAGCGCACCGAGGGTACCTGGACACGGGCCGTCGCCGGACCGGAGCGCACGGCGGAGCCGTCGGGAGCCTTGCCCACGGCGGTCGCGGTGTTGATGATCTCGCCACGCCGCGCGTCGTCTTCGGTCACCCGATGGGTCGCGGTGCACGTGGTGCTGGCGCCGACGGCGAGTGTGTCCTGCGGGCAGTCGACCGTCGGTGCGGGCGAGTCCGGGAAGGCGGACTCGTCGATCGTCAGACCGGTGAGGGCGATCTGCCCCGAATTGGTGACCTCGAACGAGTAGCTCACGTCGTCACCTGCCGCGGCGAGTTGCGGACGCGCCTCCTTGTTCAGGGTGAGTCCCGCCGGCGCGACGCCCGCCAGGGCGTCCGCCGGGGGAGAGACCACGTCCTGGTCGCCCGCCCGGCCCGTCGCGGTGGCGGTGTTCTCGACGGTGCCGCGCCTCACGTCATCCGCCACGACCGTGGACGTGGCGGTGCACTCGACGCTGTCGCCGGGCGCCAGCACGTCCGCGCCCGCACCACAGCTGATGCGCGGTGCGCTGCCGGAGGCGGTGGAGGTGTCGCTCACCGCGATGCCGCGCACGGTCGTGTTGCCGTTGTTGGTCACGGTGTAGCGGTAGCGGAGTTCGCCGCCGGGGGCGCTGTAGTACGTCGGGGTGACGGACTTGACCAGGGCGAGTTGCGGTGTGTGCACGACGTCGACCTTCGCGTCGTCGGGCGCACTGGTCACCGCGGTGCCGGCGGCGGTGCCGGTGGCGTGTGCCGCGTTGGCGAGCGAGCCCTGGTCGATGTCCTTCTGGGTGAGTTCGTAGACGGCCGTGCACGTCATGGAACTGCCGGGGTGAAGTTCGCTCTGCTCGCACTTCGGCACGGGCAGGGGCCCGTGACCCGTGAAGGAGCCCTGCTCCTCCGTGGGCAGGGTGTTCGTGGTGACCAGGTTGCCCGTATTGGCGATCGTGTAGGTGTATGTGACCTTCTCGCCGGCCGCGTGCACGGTCGTCGGGGCGGCCTGCTTGGTGATGGTCAGGCGGGCCACGGGGTCGATCTTCAGTTCGGCCGAGGCGTCGTTGGACTCGACCGGAGCCCCGACGGACGAAGTGGCGTGCGCGACGGCGGTGTTGTGCAGGCCGCCCCGGTCCACATCCGCCTGCTGGACCGTATAACCGGCGCTGCACTCGGTGACTTGCCACGGCGTGAGCACGTCGTGCTCGCAGGTGACGTTGTCCAGCGTGCCGGCTCCGTCGAAGCTCCGCTCGGCGATCTTGAGGTCCTGCACCCGCGCTTCGCCGACGTTGTGGACGGTGAACCGGTACCTCACCCGGTCTCCGGCACGCACCGGTGACGAGGACGCCTCCACGGCCTTGTCGAGGTGCAGCTTGGGCACGAGGTCACGGCCGTGGTTGTCGATCCGGCACTCGATCTCCCTGTCGGTGTCCACCGGCAGCAGCCACGCGCCCTCGCCGACCTGTCGGGTCGGTACATAGGCGCCGGTCGCCGACTCGAAGCAGCCCAGGTGCACATCGTAGAACTCCAGCTCGTGGCCCGGACCGTTGTACTTGCGGTCGGTGATCAGGTACTCCTCGCCGCGGACGACGGGCCATGGCTCCGTACGGATCTCCTCGGAGGGGTCGTGGGTGTGGGTCTTCGCGTACGTCAGCTCCTGGCCGCCGGCGTCGTTCAGGGAGATCACGAATTCGTCGTCCGGGAAAGCCCGGTTCTCCACCCGTTTGATCAGCGTCACCGTCGGGACCCCCGCCTGGCGGCATCCCGCCCCGTCGTTCACCGCCTCTGTCGGCGCGGTGCCGACCTCGGTGGTCGTCACCGAACGCAGGTCGAGGCGGTGGACGACCCGGTCGCTTGAGTTGAGCGTGTAGAGGTAGCCGTTGGCGTCGCTGTACGTCGCCCCCACACCGTCGGAGGGCATCGAGAGGTGGGCGAGGGCTTCGACGCGCCTGGTCGAGGGATCCAGTCGCACGAGCCGGGCGGCGGCGTACCTTCCGGGCGCGATCCCGTACAACCCGGGCCCCTGGGGAGCCGTTTCGATGTATGCCCAGTCGGAGGGCAGCGCCGTCAGATCGTCCGGCAGCCCGAAGGACCCGCCGGACACCAGCGTCGCGCGGTCGGCCGCGAACTCCAGCTCGACATAGGCGCCCGTGACGGAGTCGGTCAGCCACAGGTGGTTGTCGTCGTCGAAGTCACCGCCGTCGTAGTCCACGTCCGCCGGCATGCCGGCGGGCAGTGCGATCGTGGTCACCCCGAGTTCGGCGTTCACGCGCACCAGTTGACGGCCCACTGTGTCGAAGCCGTAGATGAATCCGTCCGCGAGGTCGAACCCGGCGGCGTCGATGCGGTAGTCGTCGATGCGGCCGAGATCGTGCTGATTGCCGTCGGCCGGGGACAGCAGTCTGACCGGCGGCTATTGACCGGTTTCCGGGTGCTGGAACAGGACTCCGTCTGCCCGGCACGGCCACGGGGTGTCCGCCCGCGGGGCCGGAGAGGGCGCGGCCTGCGCCGGGGATCCGGCAGGCGGGAGGGCGGTGGCCATGAGCCCGGCGCACACGCCGCTCAGCAGCCACCGGCGCAGTCGATTCACAGAGAACTCCCAGAAAGCCGAGGACACGGTTCTCCGCGAATCCAACATGGGTTGCAGAAAATGCATATCATTTCGCACTGAATAGCGTTTTAATGGACTCCAATGGAGCATGGCATCGTTCGAAGACCTGTCGGCGTACGGTCCTGAATCGGACAGGGCGCGGAGGCGGTTCGGCCCCCGTACCGACAACGAAGTATTTGGCCCCGTACCGACACCGAAGCAGGGGACCGCGATCGCCGCCAGCACGTGGAACACCGAGATCCGGAAGCCGCCCTGGCCGGGCAGGTGTCATTCCTCCGCCTGCCAAGGTGGCTGAACCCTGGCCGTGGCAAGCGGCACCGAAGGACGGGTTCCACGCGCTGAGGCACACGTACACATCCCTCATGCCGGAGGCGGGGGAAGAAGGGGCGCAGGGCGATCGATAGTCTGCTGGGGGAGCGGGCGGAGGAGAGTTCCGGTCCAGTCTCCCCAAATTCTCCATAGGGCCGGATCCTGAGTACGGATTCGACCGTCCGAGGCGCGTAAACAACGAGGCGAGACCCTATATGTTCACCACCCGGCCCACCCTCCAGGGCACGTTCGGCATGGTCTCCTCCACCCACTGGCTCGCCTCACAGTCGGGGATGGCGGTCCTGGAGGACGGCGGCAACGCCTATGACGCAGCCGTCGCCGCCGGATTCGTCCTGCACGTCGTCGAACCGCACCTCAACGGCCCCGCCGGCGAGGTGCCGATGATCCTGGCGCCCCGGGACGGGAACGTCCAGGTCCTCTGCGGGCAGGGACCTGCCCCGGCGGGTGCCACGGTGGCCCACTACCGCTCGCTCGGCCTCGATCTCGTCCCCGGCACCGGACCGCTCGCCGCCGCCGTACCGGGCGCCTTCGATGCCTGGATGCTGCTGCTGCGCGACCACGGCACCAGGACCGTCGCCCAAGTGCTGCGGTACGCCATCGGCTACGCCGAGGACGGCCACGCCCCCGTCGAGCGCGTCGGTCGGACCGTCGAGACCGTGCGCGAGCTCTTCGAGACCGAGTGGCAGTCCTCCGCCGACGTCTACCTGCCAGGCGGCGACTCCCCGAAGCCGGGTGAACTGTTCCGCAACCCCGCTCTCGCGGCCACCTGGCGCCGCCTGATCGCCGAGGCCGAGGAGACCGGCGGCGACGACCGCATCGCGCAGATCGAGGCCGCCCGCGCGATCTGGCGCGAGGGCTTCATCGCCGAGGCCCTGGTCCGTCAGGCAGCCGTCCCCACCATGGACACCAGCGGCACCCGCCACACCGGCACCCTCACCGCCGCCGACCTGGCCGGCTGGTCCGCGTCGTACGAGGCCCCCGCCACCTACGACTGGAACGGCTGGACGCTCGCCAAGGCCGGCAGCTGGAGCCAGGGCCCCGCCTTCCTCCAGCAGCTCGCCCTCCTCCCCGCCGAACTGCCGAGGTACGGCTCCGCCGCGTACGTCCACCTGCTCATCGAGGGCTGCAAGCTCGCCATGGCCGACCGGGAGGCGTGGTACGGCGACGCCGCGGACGTCCCGCTCGGCACGCTGCTGTCGGAGCCGTACAACGCCGCCCGCCGCGCGCTGGTCACCGGCCAGGCCTCGTACGAGCTCCGTCCGGGCAGCCCCGACGGCCGCACCCCCGTCCTCAGCGGGCACGCCCACGCCCTCGCCGCCGGTGAGCCCGGCCTCGGCGCCATGGGCATACCGGCCGCCGGTGCCGGTGAGCCGACGGTCGCGAAGGAAGGGGCTGGAGAGCCGGAGGTCGCGAAGGAAGGCGCGGGAGAGCCGACAGCCACCGCTGACCGCACGGGCGAGCCGGCCGTCGCCCGGGACGGCGCGACCCGCGGTGACACCTGCCACCTCGACATCGTCGACCGCTGGGGCAACATGGTCTCCGCGACCCCCAGCGGCGGCTGGCTCCAGTCCAACCCGGTCGTGCCCGAGCTCGGCTTCCCGCTCGGCACCCGCCTCCAGATGGCCTGGCTGGACGAGGGCCTGCCGAACTCCCTCACCCCCGGCCGCCGCCCCCGCACCACCCTCACCCCGTCCCTCGCCCTGCGCGACGGCGTCCCGGTGATGGCGTTCGGCACGCCGGGCGGCGACCAGCAGGACCAGTGGCAGCTGCACTTCTTCCTCGCCGTGGCGCTGCGCGCCGAAGTCCGCGGCGGCCTCGACCTCCAAGGCGCCATCGACGCCCCGAACTGGCACAACGAGAGCTTCCCCGGCTCCTTCTTCCCACGCGGGATGCGACCCGGCAGTGTCACCGTGGAGGAGGGCATGGACCCGGGCGTCATCGAGGAACTGCGCCGGCGCGGCCACGACGTCACGGTCGGCGACCCCTGGTCCGAGGGCCGGATGTGCGCGGTCGCCCGCGACCCGGCGACCGGGGTGCTGTCCGCGGCGGCCAACCCCCGGGGCATGCAGGGGTACGCGGTCGGGCGCTGACCGGCCACCGGCCGGCCACGTCCCCGTCATGACCAGGTCGTCGGTGTCCGGACAGCCCGTGCTTAGCTGGAGGCATGATCGATGACTTCCTTGCCGGTGACCTGACCGAGGTCGAGGCGGCGGTCCGCGCAGCGGCCGCCGCCGAGATCATGCCGCGCCACCGGCAGCTCGCCGCACACGAGATCGTCGAGAAGAACGGTCCGCACGACCTGGTGACCACCGCGGACCGGCTCGCCGAGGAACACCTCACCAGATCCCTGAGCCGGCTCCTGCCCGGCTCGGTGGTCGTCGGTGAGGAGGCCGTGCACGCCGACCCGGAGGTGTACGAGGCGCTGGGCGGCGAGGCCCCGGTGTGGATCGTCGACCCGGTCGACGGCACCCGCCAGTTCGTCCGGGGCGAACCGGGGTTCTGCACCCTGGTCGCCCTGGCCCACCGGGGCGAGCTGCTGGCCTCCTGGACGTACGCCGCCGCTCTCGACGAGATGGCCGTGGCCGTACGCGGCCGGGGGGCCACGCTCAACGGCGCTCCGATACGCTCCGGCTCGCCCGCGCCCGACGCCGTACTGCGGGTGGCCATGTCCCACCCCGACTACACCACCGACGCACAGAAGCACGCCCTGCTGGGCCTGCGCACCGAAGGCATCGACGCCCGCCCCTGCGGCTCGGCGGGCCTCGAATACCTCGGCATCGCCCGGGGCGACCTGGACGCGCTCGCCTTCAACTGGGAGTACGCCTGGGACCACGCGGCCGGGCTCCTCCTGGTCACGGAGGCGGGCGGCGCCCAGGCCACGCTGTCCGGGACGCCGTTCCGTATCACCGGCGGCAACGACCTGCCCTTCACCGCTGCCCGGGACCGCGCGACGGCCGAACGCATCCTGGCCGCGCTGCGCGCCGGGGCGTGAGCGGGCGGGATTCCGCGAGGGTGTGAGCGCTGCCGCGCGGGGGTCCCGGTACGGGCCGGACGGAGACCCCTACCCGCGCCCGGACTGTCAGCGCCTGCGAATATCCTGGGTGCTCAGACCGTCGGCTGACAAAGGAGTCCGAAGGTGCCGTCGATGCTCGATGCCGTCGTCGTGGGGGCGGGACCCAACGGACTGACCGCCGCAGTTGAACTGGCCCGCCGTGGCTTCGCCGTGGAGGTCTTCGAAGCCGAGCCGACCGTCGGCGGCGGAGCCCGTACCGAAGAACTGACGCTGCCGGGCTTCCGGCACGACCCCTGCTCGGCGGTCCACCCGCTGGGCATCGGCTCGCCCGCCTTCGGTGACATGCCGCTCGCCCGGCACGGGCTGGAGTGGCTTCAGCCGCAACTGGCCCTGGCCCACCCGTTCCCGGACGGCACCGCCGCCGTGCTGGCCACCTCGGTGGGGGAGACGGCCATGGCGCTCGGGCCGAGGGACGCGGGAGCGTACCGGCGGCTCGTCGCGCCGTACCTCGGCCACTGGGACACCCTTGCCCAGGACTTCCTGCGCACCCCGTGGGACGGCCTGCCCCGTGACCCGTACCGATGGGTGCGCTTCGGGCTCGACGCGCTCCAGCCCGCCACGCTCATGTCCCGCCGCTTCAGTGATGAGAAGGCGCGCGGCCTCTTCGCCGGACTGGCCGCCCACGCCATAGCTCCCACCAGCGGCATCGCCACCGGCGGCATCGCCCTGCTCTTCGCGCTCGCCGCGCACGAGAAGGGCTGGCCGGTGCCGCGCGGCGGCTCCCAGGCCATCTCCGACGCCCTCGCCTCGTATCTGAGGGAGCAGGGCGGTGTCATCCGTACCGGTACGGAGGTCAAGCGGCTGGACGAACTGCCGCCTGCCCGCGCCTACATTTTCGACACCTCGCCCACCGCGCTGGCCAGGATCGCGGGTCTGGGCAACTCCTACCGGGGCTACCGCTACGGCGCGTCCTGCTTCAAGATCGACTATGCCCTGTCGGGCCCCGTCCCCTGGACCGCCGAGGAGGCCCGCAGGGCCGGCACGGTCCACATCGGTCCGACGGCCGGCGAGATCGACTCCGCCCTGCGTGCCGCCGTGACCGGCCGTGACCCGGAGGTGCCGTTCCTGATCACCGCCCAGCCCAGCCTCACCGACCCGTCCCGGGCCCCCGAGGGCAAGCAGGTCTTCTGGGCGTACGGGCATGTCCCGGCCGGCTGGGAGGGAGACGCCACCGAGGTCATCGAACGGCAACTGGAGCGGTTCGCCCCCGGTTTCCGCGACCTCGTGCTCGCCCGTGCCGTGACCGGCCCGCCCCAGCTCGCCGTGCGCAACGCCAACTACGTGGACGGGGACATCGCGTGCGGTGCCTACTCCGGGTTCCAGACCGTGATCCGGCCCAAGCTCGCCCGGGTGCCGTACGCGACCGCGCACCCGTCGGTCTACATCTGCTCGTCGGCGACCCCGCCCGGCCCCGGAGTGCACGGCATGTCGGGCCACCACGCGGCGAAGGCGGTATGGCGCAGGCTGCGGGAGACGGGGCCGTCCGGCGGCCGGTGAGGGCCGCCCCTCGGGCCGTGTACGGCGCCGGCTGTGCGGGAGACCGTCCCGCACAGCCGTATCCGTGGCCCGCGGACTACTTGTTGACGGTGAAGCCCTGATCGGTGCCGTACTTGACGCTGGACCGCTGCCAGGCGTCCAGGCTCTGCGACAGAGGTGTCGAGGAGACGTACGACTTGCCCACGGTGTCGTTGAACACGGAGTTCGCGTACACCTGGTACGGCAGGTACGACCAGCCGGTGCCCACGTCGCGGGCGGAGGCGGCGAAGACCTTGTTGGCCTGCTGGCCACCGAAGTAGGGGAACCGGGTCTCCAGGAACGCCTTCGAGTCCAGGTCCGCGCGGGTGGCGGGGAAGGCGCCCTCGGCGACGCGGGCCGAGGCGCCGGCACCCGTGGTGGCGTACTCGGTGAAGGCATAGGCCAGTTCCTTGTTCTTGGCGGCCTTCGGCACGGCGAGTGAGCTGCCGCCGTTCTCGGCGCTCACCGTTTCGCCCTTGGTCCACTGCGGGAGCGGGGCCACCCGCCAGTCACCGGAGGCGGAGGCGACGCCAGACGTGAAGTTGGCGGGCATCCAGGCACCGATGGACAGCGTGGCGATGCTCCCGTCGGCCAGGCCCTTGTACCACTCGTCGCTCCAGGAACTGATGGGCGCGACCAGGTCCTCGTCCAGCAGCTTCTGCCAGGTGCGGGTGTACGTCGTGGTGCCGGCGTCCTTGAAGTCGATGGTGACGTCGGTGCCCTCGGCCTTGTAGGGGCGGCCACCCGCCTGCCAGATGAGGCTGGTGGTGGCACCTGCGTCACCGGTGTCGTTGGTGATGAAGAGCTTGGGATCGGCCTTGTGCAGGGCGCGCGCTGCCTCGACGTACTCGTCCCAGGTGGTGGGGATCTCGATGTGGTGCTTGTCGAAGACCTTCTTGTTGTAGAACAGCGCCATCGGGCCGGAGTCCATGGGCAGCGCGTACACGGCCTTGTCGTACTTCACCGCGTTCCAGGGGCCGGTGGTGAAGGTCTTGTCCTGCGTGGCCGCGCCGTATCCGGCCAGGTCCTCCACGGACTTGCCGATCGCGAACTGACCGAGGGCGTAGTACTCGATCTGCGCCACGTCGGGGGCGCCCGAGCCGGCGGCGATGGCGTTCTGCAGGGCGGTGTACTGCTTGTCCCCGGTACCCGCGTTGACGAGTTCGACATCCACCTTCGGGTACTTCTTCTCGAAGTCGGCGGCCACCTTCTTGAGAGTGGGCTCCCAGGCCCACACCGTTATTCTGCCGCCCTTCGCCAGCGCCGACTCGACGTCTTTCGCACCGCCGCCGTCGTCGGCCGGGTCGGAGGAACCGCAGGCGGTCGCGCCCAGGGTGATGGCGCAGAGCGCGGTGACGGCGGCGAGCAGCCGGCGAGTGGTGTGTGTCCTCATGCGTGGGGCTCCTGGTCGTGTGTTCGGGGAAGAGAGGGCGCGAGTGGGGACGGAGTCACTCCTTGACGCTGCCCGCGGCCAGGCCGGACTGCCAGTACCGCTGGAGCAGGAGGAAGATCACGACGATCGGCACGATCGTGAGCAGGGAGCCGGTGATGATGAGGTCGAAGACGGCCTCGCCGCCCGCCGTCTGGGCCTGGGCGTTCCAGGCGTTGAGCCCGAGAGTGAGCGGGTACCAGTCCGGGTCCTTGATCATGATCAGCGGCAGGAAGTAGTTGTTCCAGGTCGCGACCATGGAGAAGAGCAGCACGGTGACCGTTCCCGGCATGAGCAGAGGCAGCGCGATACGGAAGAAGGTGCGCAGTTCGCCGGAGCCATCCACACGGGCCGCTTCGAGGAGTTCGGCGGGCACCGCCTCGCGGGCGAACACCCACATCAGGTAGAGCCCGAAGGGGGAGATGAGGGAGGGGATGATGACGGCCCATGGAGTGTTCGTCAGCCCCATGTTGCTGAACATCAGGAACGTCGGCACCGCGAGGGCGGTGCCCGGCACGGCCACGGCTCCGATGACGACCGCGAACACGGCCCGGCGCCCGGGGAAGTCGTATGTGGCCAGTGCGTATCCACCCAGCACGGCCAGGACGGTGGCGCCGCCCGCGCCGGCGGCGACGTACAGCAGGGTGTTCAGCAGCCAGCGGACGAAGACGCCGTCGTCGTAGGCCAGCGTGCGGGTGATGTTGTCCCAGAGGCTGAAGTCGTCGCCGAACCACAGGCCGGAGGAGCCGAGCAGGCCCTTCTGGTCCTTGGTCGAGTTGATGACCAGCCAGGCGAGCGGAAGCAGTGTGTATACGAGGACCAGTCCGGTCAGCAGGGTCAGCGGGATGCTGCGGCGGGGGTTGAGCGGGGTGTGGGGGCGGTGGCGGAGCCGTGCGACGGGGCGCCCGGAGGGGCCCGGGGTCCGGGCGGTGCCGGAGGGCCCCGCGTCGTTGGAGGTGACGCCGGCGAGGTTCGTGGTCATGGCTCAGGCCTTCCGCATGCCGCGCAGCTGGACGGTGTAGGCGATGATCGCGGTGATGACACCCATCACGATGGCCACCGTTGCCGCGTAGTTGTGCTGCTGGCCGGAGAAGGACAGCGAGTAGGTGTAGAGGTTGGGCGTGAAGTCGCTCGTGATCGCGTTCGGGGCGAGCTTCTGGAGGATGCTCGGCTCGTTGAAGAGCTGGAAGCTGCCGATGACCGAGAAGATCGTCGCGATGACCAGGGCGCCGCGGATGGCCGGCAGCTTGACGGCGGTCACCACCCGCCACTCTCCGGCGCCGTCGATCGCCGCGGCCTCGTAGAGCGAGCGCGGCACGACTTTCAGCGCGGAGTAGAAGATCAGCATGTTGTACCCGACGAACTCCCAGGTCACGATGTTGCCGATGGAGGCGAGCACCAGTGAGGGGGAGAGCGGGTCGGGGAGGGTGACGCCGAAGGCGTCGTTGATGTTGCCGACCAGGCCGAACCGGGTGCCGTAGATGAAGCCCCACATCAGGCTGGCGACGACGGCGGGGACCGCGTAGGGCAGAAAGACCGAGATCCGGAAGAAGGCCTTGCCGTACAGCCGCCCGCTGTCGATGGCCAGCGCGACCAGCAGCGCGATGCCCAGCATGACCGGCACCTGCACGGCCAGGAACAGTCCGACCCTGGCCAGTCCCTCCCAGAACTGCGGATCGGTCAGCGCCTGGCGGTAGTTGTCCATGCCGACGAAGGAGTTCCCGCCGATGAGGCGGTCGCGGAAGAAGCTGAGGTAGAGCGCGTAGCCGATCGGTGCCAGGAAGACGAGGCCGAAGACCGCGACGAACGGCCCGGCGAATCCCCACCCGGCGATGGCCTGCTTGCGGAGGCGGAAGCGCGCTCGTGGGCGGGGCGGTGGTAGTGCCTTCGCCGGAGTCGGCAGGAGCGTCATGACTGGTTTCCTTGTGTCGGTGACCGACCGGTCTGTGTGGCGGAGACGAGGGCCTTCGGGCCGGAAGCGGCCGGATCAGGCAGTGTCCGACGAGAAATGTTTACGTAATCATCGGTAGCGTGATGGTGACACTCCCGGTGGGGGTCGTCAAGCATGGAGTGAGAGTCGATGGAAGGAAGAACGGTGACGGAGAAGGACGCGGCCGCACGCGCGAAGACGGCCGACGGCGCCGGCCCGCGTGCGGTGAAAGGCAGGCGGCCCCGTGTGTCGATGGCCGACGTCGCCCGGGTCGCGGGCGTCTCGTCGCAGACGGTCTCCCGGGTGTCCAACGGGGACCCGGCCGTCATCGAGCGGACCCGGCAGAAGGTGCGGGACGCCATGAAGGAACTCGGCTACCGGCCCAACAGCGCCGCCCGCGCACTCAAACGCGGTGAGTTCAGGACCATCGGCGTCATCACCATGAGCCTCTCCACCACGGGCAATGTGCGGACCCTCGAAGCCATCGCCAAATTCGCCTCACGGGCGGGGTACGCGGTCACACTGATCCCCATCGACGCCCCGACGCAGGACAACGTCAGAGGCGCCTTCACGCGGCTCGACGAGCTCGCGGTCGACGCGGTGGTGCTGATCATGGAAGTGCACCTGCTCGACACGGCGTTGCTGACCCTGCCGCCCCATGTGACGGTCGTCGTCGTGGACTCCGACGCCGGTGACCGGTTCCATGTGGTGGACACCGACCAGCATCAGGGTGCCCGCACGGCGGTGCGTCATCTGCTCGGACTCGGGCACCACACGGTCTGGCACCTGGCCGGCCCGGAGGAGTCGTTCGCGGCGGGCCGCCGGGCGGCCGCCTGGGAGGCGGCGCTGCGTGAGGAGGGGCGGGCGGTGCCACCTCCGCTGCGGGGCGACTGGGCCGCCGAATCCGGTTACCGGGCGGGCCTCCGGCTGGCGGACGAGCCCGACTGCACGGCGGTGTTCGTGGCGAACGACCAGATGGCGCTCGGTGTGCTGAGGGCGTTCCACGAGCGCGGCAGACGCGTCCCCGGGGACATCAGCGTCGTGGGCTTCGACGACATCGCCGAAAGCTCCTCCTTCATCCCGCCGCTGACCACGGTCCATCAGGACTTCGCCCGCGTGGGGGAGTTGTGTGTGGACGCCATCCTGAGGGAGCTGGGAGGCGAGGCCGTCGAGGGCGGTACGACGCTCGTGCCCACCCGCCTCGTCGCGCGCGCGAGCACGGCTCCGCGACGCGGCGCCTGAGGTTCCCGGCTGCGGGCCGCCCGGGAGGGCTGTCCGCGGGGACGCCCCGGCCGGGACCGCCGACGACCGGAGCCTCCGCCGGGATTCCTGGCCGGCATGGGGAGGCACGTCCCGGCTCCGCCCAGGCGTGCGTGGTCGCGCACACCGGACGGCTCCCCACGGCCGGCCGGCGGTCGGGGGACAGGTGTGCCCGGCCGTGGGGTGCGGGATCAGGCGTAGTGGCGGCGACGCCGCCCTACTCCTCGGTGGGGCCGAGATCGTGGGTCTCCCGGAAGGCGACGGTACGGGTGCGGTGGGGTGCGTGCAGTTCGAGCACCACGATCTCGTTGGTGCCCCCGTGGAGGACCGGTGCGGGTACGTACAGGGACCGCTGGGGCCCGCGGGACCAGTAGCGGCCCAGGGCGAAGCCGTTGATCCAGGCGTTGCCCTTGGTCCAGCCGTCGAGGTGGAGGAAGGTGTCCGCCGTTCCGGCGAGTTCGAACGTGCCCCGGTGGAAGGCCGGACCGATCGGTGCGGCGGTGGTTTCGGAGAAGTCCGGAGCCTCGGGCGACTCCATCGGCAGCGGCCGGTTGGTCCAGCCGGTGAGCTCCGTGCCGTTGAGCCTGACCGGGCCGGGGAGCCCCTTGCGGTCGTGGATGCCGGGCCCGTAGTTGACCCGGCCCTGGTTCTCGACGAGCAGGCTGAGGACGCAGCCGGCCCGGGGCACGGTGAAGGTGAGTGCGTGCTCGTGGTTCTCCCGCTCCAGAACCCCGACGGGCTGGCCGTCGAGGAAGATCTGGGCACGGTCGCGGACCTGTTCCAGTTCGAGCAGGGCCGGCCCGGCGGCCGGCAGAGCCGTTTCGTAGAGGACGAACCCGAAGGCCTGGCCCAGCTGTTCCATCGTCAGCGGATTCGAGGACCCGACGGCCTCACCGAGCAGCGGGGCGCTCACCAGCAGCCCGGCGCTCTCGGTCAACGCGACTGCCTCCAGGGTGAGTTTGTCGGCGCGTGGGGGAACGGGTTCGGCGGGGACCGGCGCGTACTTGGCGATGACCTCGCGGAAGGCGGTGAACTTCTCGGTGGGATCACCGGCTTCGTCGAGGGGTGCGTCGTAGTCGTAGGAGGTGACGGTCGGCCGGTAGGTGTGTTTGTCGTTCGCGCCGTTGGTGAAGCCGAAGTTCGTCCCGCCATGGAACATGTAGAGGTTGACCGACGCCCCGGCCGCCAGCGCCTCGTCCAGCTCCTGTGCCGCCTCCACCGGTTCGCGGACCACATGGTGACCGCCCCAGCGGTCGAACCAGCCGATCCAGAACTCCGTGGACAGCAGCGGTCCGGCCGGCCGGTGCGCGCGCAGGGACGCGAGGTTCCGGGCGGAGCCGCTGCCGAAGTTGGCCGTCGCGAGGACACCGGGCAATCCGCCGCGCTCCAGGTCGGCGGGCTGGTCGCAGGTGAACAGCGGAACGTCGACCCCGCACCGGCGGAGCGAACCGGCGAGGTGTTCCAGGTAGGCGGTGTCGTCGCCGAATGCCCCGTACTCGTTCTCCACCTGCACGGCGAGCACCGGGCCGCCCTGTGTGGAGAGGTAGGGCCGGAGCGGGGTGAGGAGCCGGGTGAAGTAGTCGTCGACGGCCGAGAGATAGCGGGGGTCGCGGGTGCGCAGGCGGATGCCGGGCTCGGCGAGGAGCCAGGAGGGCAGGCCCCCGCCCTCCCATTCCGCGCAGATGTAGGGGCCGGGGCGGAGCAGCACGTGCAGTCCCTCGGCTGCGGCGAGGCCGAGGAAGGCGGGCAGGTCGAGTCCGCCGTCCATGTCGAACCGGTCCGACCTCGGCTGGTGGAGGTTCCAGGGGACGTACGTCTCGATGGTGTTGAGGCCCATGAGGCGTGCCTTGTGGAGGCGGTCGGCCCACTGCGCGGGATGGACCCGGAAGTAGTGCAGCCCGCCGGACACGAGCCGGAAGGGTTCGCCGTCGAGCCGGAATCCGTCGTCGTCGATCTGAAGAACGGACATGTACTGCTGCTCCTGTGCTCAGGGGGTGTGCGGTGGTCCGGGCGCGCGTCGGCGGGAGCACCAGTCCATATGTTTGCGTAAACATGAGAAGGATGGCAACCCCTCGCCGGGAGTGACGGAGCGCGGGCGGCCGACGGGGGTCCGCCGCCGACCGCGCGCTGCGGACTGCTGACCTCGCCGCTGAGCTCGCTGCGAACCTCGCCGTGGACCCGGCCGGCGGTCGTCGGCCCGGTGCGCTCGGTCCGGTGCGCTCGGTCCACTGCACGCGCGTCCGCCCGTACCGGCATGATGGCCCCATGCGTACACCGTCCGCCGTCACCGTCATTCTTGTACGGGGCGACATCACCCAGCAGTCCGTCGACGTCGTCGTCAACGCCGCGAACTCCTCGCTGCTCGGTGGCGGCGGGGTCGACGGCGCGGTCCATCGGCGCGGCGGACCCGAAATCCTTTCAGCCTGCCGGGAGTTGCGTGCTTCGCAGTACGGCAAGGGGCTGCGTACGGGCCAAGCCGTCGCCACCACGGCCGGGAAGCTCGACGCCCGCTGGGTGGTGCACACGGTCGGCCCGGTCTGGAGCAGCGCCGAGGACCGCTCGGGGCTGCTGGAATCCTGCTACCGCGAAGCCCTGCGCGTCGCCGCGGACCTGGGGGCGCGGACCGTCGCGTTCCCTGCGATCTCCACCGGCATCTACGGCTGGCCGATGGACGACGGCGCGCGCATCGCCGTCCGTACCGTACTGGCGGAGGCCGCCGCGCCCGTCGAGGAGGTGCGGTTCGTACTCTTCGACGCGCACGCGTACGTGGAGTTCGAAGAGGCGCTGGCGGCGGCGCGGGCGTGAGGGCGAAGGCCTGACCGCCGGGGCCGTGGGCGGACCGGCCGGCCGGTAGCGCCGACGCCCGGGTCCGGAGACTCGCGCTCAGGCCGTCCGGGCGGGACCTACGCCTTCGACGTCGAACGTCACCTGGTCCTCGTAACACCACCACCAGGTCTCGCCCGGTTCGTAGGAGCGGATGAGGGGGTGCCCCGTGGACTCGCGGTGCGCGGTGGCGTGCTGGTTGCGGGACGAGTCGCAGCAGCCGACCTGGCCGCAGCTCTGACACTCACGCAGATGCACCCAGGTGTCTCCCTGCGCGACGCACTGCGGGCACGAGTCGGGGCTGTCCGGGGTGACGCGCCTGACCTGGTCCAGGTGTGAACAGATCGGCGCGGACGAACTGTCCGTCATACCGCTTCTCCCTTACGTTTCGACCGGCGCCGCTCCCACGCTCAGACGTTCCCGTACGGCGTGGGACCGGGCCGTCGTCGAGCGGACGCGGCAGGGGCCGCCGACCGCGCGGGACGACAGGTGCCGGGGCCGCCCGTGGGGGCTTCGGAGCTTCCTCAAGCCTCTCACCGCGGTGTCGCCTGTCAACTCATGACCAAGCGCGGTCGGTGCGGGGGCCCGGGGCCGGTCGTGATCCGCTGTTCCCCGGCCCGGCCTGCGGACGGGATCTGGTCGACGCCGCCACGAGCAGGCAGGAGCTCATCGCGGCACAGGGCGCAGTGCGCGATGCGCACGACCGTTTCGTCGATGCCGCCGCCGCGTACTTCGCCACCGCCTCCCGACCGCGCTTGCCGGGCGTGAGCGATGCCCCGGGGCCGGGGCGATGCTCCGGTGGTGCGAGGATCGGCACGAGCGGGGATGTGAGTAGGGCCCCGGTGGTGCGAGGATCGGCGTGAGCGGGGATGTGAGTAGGGCCCCGGTGGTGCGAGGAACGGCGTGAGCGGGGATGTGAGTAGGGCCCCGGTGGTGCGAGGAACGGCGTGAGCGGGGACGTGCCCCGGTGGCGCGAGGCTGATGTCGGATTCTCGCCAGCGGCAGGTCCGGACCGTGCCCCATGCTTGAACCATGCACACCGACACCGATCGCTGCGTGCGGGCCGTCCGGTCCAGGGACTCCCGGTTCGACGGCTGGTTCTTCACGGCGGTCCTGACCACCCGGATCTACTGCCGGCCGAGCTGCCCCGTCGTGCCGCCCAAGGTCGAGAACATGACGTTCTACCCGAGCGCGGCCGCCTGCCAGCAGGCCGGGTTCCGGGCCTGCAAGCGGTGCCGTCCCGACACGAGCCCCGGATCGCCCGAGTGGAACGCGCGCGCCGACTCCGTGGCCCGCGCGATGCGCCTCATCCGGGACGGGGTCGTCGACCGGGAGGGCGTCCCGGGACTGGCCGCCCGTCTCGGGTACTCGGCCCGGCAGATCGAACGGCAGCTGCTCGCGGAGCTGGGTGCGGGGCCGCTGGCGCTGGCCCGGGCGCAGCGGGCGCAGACCGCACGGGTGCTGATCGAGACGACCGGGCTGCCCATGGCCGAGGTGGCCTTCGCGGCCGGGTTCTCCTCGATCCGTACCTTCAACGACACCGTCCGTGAAGTGTTCGCCCTCGCGCCGGGAGAGCTGCGGAGCCGCGCGGCCCGGTCGGCACGGCCGCCGGCCACCCCCGGGGTGATAGCGCTGAGGCTCCCGTACCGTGCTCCGCTCAACCCCAGCAACCTCTTCGGGCACCTTGCCGCGACGGCCGTCCCGGGCGTCGAGGAATGGCGCGAAGGGGCCTACCGCCGCACGCTCGGCCTTCCCCACGGGCACGGAATCGTCGCCCTCACCCCGCACCCCGACCACATCGCCTGCCGGCTCTCGCTCACCGACCCCCGCGATCTCACCCTGGCCATCAGCCGGTGCCGCTGGCTGCTGGACCTGGACGCCGACCCGGTCGCCGTCGACGACCAGCTGCGCTCCGACCCTCTGCTGGCCCCGCTGGTCGACGAGGCGCCGGGCCGCCGGGTGCCGAGGACCGTCGACGGTGCCGAGTTCGCGGTCCGCGCCGTGCTCGGCCAGCAGGTGTCCACCGCCGCCGCCCGGACCCACGCGGCCCGGCTGGTCACCGCTCACGGCACTCCCGTCGACGACTCCGAGGGCGGCCTCACCCATCTCTTCCCGGCGCCGGAGGCGCTGGCCGGCCTCGATCCCGAGCAGCTCGCGCTGCCCCGCAGCCGCCGCCGCACCCTCACCACGCTGGTCGGCGCCCTGGCGGACGGCTCGCTGCACCTGGGCACGGACACCGACTGGGAGAAGACGCGGGCCGAACTGAACACACTGCCCGGATTCGGCCCCTGGACCGTCGAGGTCATCGCCATGCGGGCGCTCGGCGACCCGGACGCCTTCCTGCCGACGGACCTCGGCATCCGGCGGTCCGCCCAGCAGCTCGGCCTCCCCTCGACACCGGCCGCGCTCACCGCACGAGCGGCCGGCTGGCGGCCCTGGCGGGCCTACGCCGTGCAGTATCTGTGGACCGTCGACGACCACCCCATCAACCACCTTCCCGCGCAAGGACGTTCCTCGTGACCACGCCACGCACCGCCACCGCGTCACACACCGCCACAACATCACGCACGGCTACGACGCCACGCCCTGCCACGACGTCCCGCACCGCCACCAAGGCGCGCGTCACCACCGCGCCCCGGCAGCACACAGTGATCGACAGCCCTTACGGCCCGCTGACCCTCGTCGCCACGGACCGGGTCCTCGCCGGCCTCTACATGACCGGTCAGCGACACCGGCCGCCCGAGGAGACCTTCGGTGCGGCCGACCCCGCCCCCTTCGACGAGGCCGTCGAGCAGCTGGAGGCCTACTTCGCCGGTGAGCTGAGGGAGTTCGACCTCCCGCTGCACCTCGACGGCACCCCGTTCCAGCGCTCCGTCTGGGCCGAGCTCCAGCGGATTCCGTACGGCGAGACCCGTACGTACGGAGAACTGGCCGAGAACCTCGGCAAGCCCGGCGCCTCACGCGCGGTGGGGCTGGCCAATGGAAAGAACCCGGTCGGCATCATCGTGCCCTGCCACCGGGTGATCGGGGCTTCGGGGAGTCTCACCGGATACGGCGGCGGCCTCGACCGCAAGCATCGTCTGCTGGCCTTCGAGAACGGAAAGCGGGACAGCGCCCCGGCGCTCTTCTAGACCGGCCGTGTCGGACCGAGTACGGCGAAGGGCTCCGCGCACCCGCGCGGAGCCCTTCCCTGCGTGTCGGCGGACGGCCGGTCAGCCGGTGAAGATCTCGATGACGGTCCAGATCGCCAGACCCAGCATGCACACCCCGCCGATGCGCTGCACGGTCTTGAGGGGGACGCGCTTGGCGATGAACCGCCCCGCGAGCAGCGCCAGCGCCGATACGGACATCAGGGCGGCGGCGGATCCGATCGCGGTGGACCAGGCGCCGTTGCTCGCGGCCAGGTTGGCCGTCGTGATCTGGGTGAGGTCGCCCCATTCGCTGATGAACACCGCCATGAACGCGGTGGAGTACACCGGCCAGAAGCCGGTCACCGTCTTCGGGCCGCCCTCCTCGTCCTCGTCGCCCGCGTCGGCCCTGAGCAGCATGAACGCGCCGAAGGCGAAGAGACAGGCGGAGACGAGTTTGACGATCCAGTCGGGCAGCAGCCCGAGCAGGCCGCCCGCCCCGACCGCGATGGCGACATGGACGATGAACGCGGACGAGGTGCCGAACCAGACGTAGAGCGGGCGCATGCGCGTGCCCATGGCCAGCGACGCGAACATCGTCTTGTCCGGGAGTTCCGCAAGGAAGATCAGCCCGAAAGCGGTGATGATCGCCAGGGGGTCGAGATGCATTCCGGGTGGCTTTCTGTAGGAGCCGGGCCCCGGATCTCCACGAAGTGCCGTTCGGGCTTTTCGGAGGACCACTCGGCCCGGCATGACGGCGCCGCCCACGGGGCGTGGGCGTGTCATACCTGACCGAAGGTCTCGCCCGCCCGCAATGATCCACGAGCCCGGCCACCGGGAACCCGAAGGTTCCAGTGTGTCGACGACCGGTTTGCAGGGCTACTCCCCTTCGCAGCCGTCAATATTACCGCATGCCCCGAGGCCGGTCACGCCCGGTCGGCCGTCCACGTGCGGTCCGGCAGGTCTGCGACCAGGGGCGGGACGTCGGGACCGGACCCGGCCCCGACGTCCCGCCCCGGTCACCGGCGAGCTCCTACGCCGGCTTCCGCGCGAGCAGGAACGCCTGTGGGGTCGCCTCGCCCCGGTCCGCTGCCCGGACCAGCCTCGCCGTTACCTCGAAACCGGTACGCACCAGCAGCCCCGCGACCTCTTCGGGGGCGAACCGGTACACATCGAGGTCCACGCGGTGCCCGTACGCCCGCTCCAGCCGGACCCGCTCGTCGCCGACCTTGAAGGCGAGCAGCAGGCGGCCGCCCGGAGCCAGTACCCGGCGGAACTCCGTCACGAACCGGCCCAGTTCCTCCGGCGGGGTGTGGACGAGCGAGTACCAGGCGAGAACCCCGCTCAGCGAACCGTCCGCCAGGTCCAGCGCGCTCATCGTCCCCACATCGAACCGCAGGTCCGGGTGGCGTCGACGGGCCTCCGCCACCATGTTGGGCGACAGGTCGATTCCGAACGCCGGCAGCCCGAGGTCCCGCAGATACGCCGTCACCCGGCCCGGCCCGCAGCCGAGGTCGGCGACGGGCCCGCCTCCGTCGGCCGTCACGTGCTCGGCGAAGGCGCCGAGCATCGCACGGTCCAGGGGCTTGGCCGTCAACTCGTCGGCGAGCAGGGACGCGTAGTCGACGGCGACGGTGTCGTACGAGGCCCGCGTGGCACTGAGGGAGGGAACGGCAGTCATGCCCGGGACCGTACCGGCCCCAGCCGCATCAGGGCCCGGTACTTGCCCCAGCGCCCGGACCCTCCTCGTCGGTCAGCCGCTTGAGCAGGGCGGGCAGCGCCGTGCCGATCGGCTCCCGGATCGTCTCCTGCGCCAGCGCGTCGTACGGCGTCGGCTCCGCGTTCATCACGATCAGCCGCGCCCCGTGCTCCGCCGCGATCAGGGCCAGCGACGCGGCGGGCTGCACCTGGAGGGTCGTACCGACCGCGATGAACACCTCGCAGCCCTTGGCCACAGCCATCGCGTCGCCCAGCACCACCGGGTCGAGCCGTTCGCCGAACATGACCGTGGCCGCCTTGAGGATCCCGCCGCACGTGGCGCACGGCGGATCGGGCTCCCCTGCCTCGACCCGGGCCAGCGCCTCGGCCATCGTCGAGCGGGCGTGACAGCGGGTGCACACCACCTGGCGTGCGGTGCCGTGCAGTTCGAAGACCTTGCGCGCGGACAGCCCGGCCGCCTGGTGCAGCCCGTCGACGTTCTGTGTGATCACCCGCACGGCGACGCCCGACCGTTCCAGCCCGGCCACCGCGTGGTGCGCCGCGTTCGGTTCGGCGTTCCACGCCGCGCTGGCGCGCCGCATCTGCCAGGAGCGGCGGCGGATCTCCGGATCGGCCATGTACAGGTCGTACCGGACGAGCTTCTCGGCCTCCGGGTCCTTGCGCCAGAGGCCGTTCGGCCCGCGGTAGTCGGGGATGCCGGAGTCCGTGGAGATGCCGGCGCCGCTGAGGATCGCCACGAGTGTCATGCGGTGAGCGTACGTATCGGCCGTCGCACCTCGCGAGCCCATATTCGCGCGCTGTGCGTGGGGACGGGAGCAGGCGCCGCGGGAGCAGCCGGGCGGCCGGAGGCCGGGAATCGGCCGGTGGGCCGACGGGGGCATCGTCCCACCCGTCAGCCGGCCGGGCGCCGTCCGGTCCTCCGGCCGACGGATCCGCCCGGTCCGCCGGCCGAAGGGGCGCTGCCCGGTCCGTCAGCCGACGGGGGCGCCGTCCTCCAGTTCCACGGTGCCCGCGCCGGACTCCAGTGCGTCCAGGGCCGCTCGCACGCGCCCCCGGAGCGACCCGAGGAGGTAGCGGCCGATCTCCGCGGGCTCGACGAGCTTCCAGGACAGAAGCTCCTCCTCCTGAAGCCGGACCGCCTTCAACTGCTCCTCGTCCAGCACCCCACCGTCGTACACATAGGCCACGATCGGCGGCCGCCCGGTGCCGCGCGCCCAGTCGACCGCGAGCAGCCGGCCCGGCTCCAGGTCGAGGCCGATCTCCTCGGCCGACTCGCGTCGCGCCCCCTGGCGGGGGCTCTCGCCCTGCGCCGACTCGATCGTGCCGCCCGGCAGCGTCCAGCCTTCGCGGTAGTTCGGTTCGACGAGCAGCACCCGTCCCTGCGCGTCGCGGAAGATACAGGCCGCGCCGGCCAGAACCTTCGGGAGACCGGCGATGTACACGGCGTAGTCATTGGTGGTCACGCCAGAAGCGTAGTGGTGGGGCTCGGGACGAGGTCCACGGCACGGACACCCATGGGCAGGGAGGGGGTGCTGCGGTTAGGGTCGGGGCGGCGCGACTGCCTGTTCGAAAGCAAAGGGATTCAAGGTGACGGACGGAGCAGTGATGGAGACCGCACGCGTGCTCGTCGCGGCGGACAAGTTCAAGGGATCGCTCACGGCCGTGCAGGTCGCGGAGCGGGTCACGGCCGGGCTGCGGCGTATCGCTCCGGAGGTACGGGTCGAGACCCTGCCCGTGGCGGACGGCGGCGACGGCACGGTGGCTGCCGCGGTGGCCGCCGGATTCGAGCGCCGGGAAGCGCGGGTGACCGGGCCGCTGGGCGACCCCGTGACCGCGGCCTACGCGGTGCGCGGCACCACCGCGGTGATCGAGATGGCCGAGGCCTCGGGCCTCCAGCACCTGCCCGCAGGTGTGTTCGCCCCGCTCACGGCCACCACGTACGGCTCCGGTGAGCTGCTGCTCGCCGCCCTCGAAGCGGGGGCGCGGACCGTCGTGTTCGGCGTCGGGGGCAGTGCGACCACGGACGGCGGGGCGGGCATGCTGACCGCGCTCGGCGCACGCCTCATGGACGCGGACGGCAAGCCCGTCGGCCCCGGCGGCGGTGGACTGGCCGACCTCGCCACGGCCGACCTGTCCGGGCTCGACGGCCGGCTCGGCGAGGTCGACCTGATCCTCGCCAGCGACGTCGACAACCCGCTGACCGGGCCCAAGGGCGCGCCGCAGGTGTACGGCCGTCAGAAGGGCGCGACCGAGGAAGACATCACGGTGCTCGACGCGGCGCTCACGCACTACGCCTCCGTGCTCGGACCGGACCACGCCCAGCTGCCCGGGGCCGGTGCGGCGGGCGGAATCGGATACGGGGCGCTCGTCGCCCTCGGTGCGCGGTTCCGGCCCGGGATCGAGGTGATGCTCGACGTCCTCGGCTTCGCACCGGCGCTGGCGCGGGCGACGCTGGTCGTCACGGGCGAGGGCTCGCTCGACGAGCAGACTCTCCACGGCAAGGCCCCGGCCGGGGTCGCCGCGGCGGCCCGTGCGGCGGGCATCGAGGTCGTCGCCGTCTGCGGCCGGCTGGTACTGACTCCGGAGGCGCTGGAGCGCGCGGGTATCCGCCGCGCGTACGCGCTCACGGAACTGGAGCCGGACCCCGCGGTGTGCATGGCCGAGGCCGGGCCGCTGCTGGAGCGCGCGGCGGAGTCCATCGCACAGGATTTCCTGTGCTGAGGAGGGGCTGAACCAGGCCCCGTCAAGCCATCGCGCAGGATCTCCCGCGTTGAGGAGAGGCTGAACCAAGTCCCCTCCGGCGACAGCGGATTCGGGGTGCGGGAGCGGTCCCCGGTCACGGAGACCGGTCCGCGCCCGCCCCCCGCCCCAGCCGCACCGCGTCCAGGGCCAGCATCAGTTCCACCAGCTCGCGCGGCCGCGACAGCGACCGCGAAGTCAGCTCCTCCAGCCGGCGCAACCGGTTCAGCACCGTGTTCCGGTGGCAGCACAGCCGTACCGCCGTCCGCCCCACCGACCCCCCGCACTCCACCCACGCCTCCAGCGTCGACACCAGCAGGGCCCGGTCCGACGGATCGCGTGCCAGGAGCGGGCCGAAGACGTCCGCGGCCAGGTGGGCCGCGAGGGCGGGCGCTCCCGCCACCAGAGCCGCCGGGACCCGGCCGTCCAGGCAGACGACCCCGCTCCCATCCCGGCCGCACGTCAGCAGCGCGGCATCGGCCAGCCTGCGCGCCGTGCCCAGCCCGGCCAGATCGTTCACCGCCGGGCTGACCCCTCCGGGGCCGGGCCCGCCGTCCGACAGAAGTGCGGCCACGGCCGCCGGATCCGCGTCGCCCAGCGCCACCACCGCGATCTCCCGGTCCGGCCGGGAACGCCACAGGAACCGCATCCCGAGCGCGTCACCGGGACGGTTCCCGGCGCACCCGCGCGCCGGCACCACCGCCACCGCGTACCTGCCACGTTCCGGGAGCCCCAGCACCGCACCGGTGAGCGCCGCGAGATCCGGCCCGGTCTCGTCCTCCAGCAGCGCGTCGAGCAGCGCCAGCCCCCGCTCGTCCCCGCGCTGCCGCATGCCCGCTCCGTCCTCCGCACGCCCCCGGGGGGCCGCATCCGCGTCTCGGCCTCACCGGACCGCCGTCGTGAGGATGGCACCGGTCCGGGCCCGGGGCGACAGCGCACCGCCCGCCTCTGTGCGCGTGCACAACGGGCGGTCTTCCGCGCGGGGCACCCGCAGCGTTTCGGCCGGTGACCGTGGACGCGCGCCCCGCCCGCTGCTGGTCTGTGGCCCCAGAGAGGCACAGGGCAGGCACAGGCAGGCACCGGCGGACACCGCCGGCCACAGCCGGGCCGGGGCCCTGAGCACCCATGAATCGACACATCGATTCCCAGACAAGGCGGAAGGAGGAGGACGCATGGCAACGCTTGAGATCCGCGCACTGTCCGTGGGCTACGGCCCGGTACGGTCCCTGCGCGACGTCTCCCTCGATGTGCCGGCCGGCGCGATAACCGCCGTACTCGGCGGCAACGGGGCCGGGAAGACCACGCTGTTGCGGGCCATCTCGCGGACCCTCGGCTTCCACCGCGGGACGGCTACGGGCACCGTCCACTTCGACGGACGCCCCCTGGACGGGCTGCGCCCCGCCCAGGTGGTGGCCGCCGGAGTGGTCCAGGTGCCCGAGGGGCGACAGGTGTTCGCCCGGATGACGGTGGCCGACAATCTGCGGGCGGGCGCCCTGGGGGCCCGCCGCGGCCGCAAGGCGTCGGCGGGCGCGCTGGCGCGCGTACACGAGCTGTTTCCGGTCCTGGCCCAGCGCGCCCATCAGCGCGCCGGGCTGCTGTCGGGCGGCGAGCAGCAGATGCTGGCGATGGGCCGGGCCCTGATGGCCCGGCCCCGGCTGCTGCTGCTCGACGAACCCTCGCTCGGGCTCGCCCCGTTGATGGCACAGCGCATCGCCGAGACGGTGCAGGAGATCAACGCGTCGGGCACCTCCGTCCTGCTCGTCGAGCAGAACGCGGCGATCGCCCTGAAGCTCGCCTCCACGGCCTACGTCCTGGAGGTCGGCGAGGTCACCCTGGACGGGCCGGCCGGCGAACTCGCCGCCTCGGACGAGGTACGCCGCCGCTACCTGGGCGTCGTCGACGAGACCGCCGCCGAGGACGCGGGCCGGGCCACGGGTTCCGTACGCACGTTGAGCAGGTGGTCCGCATGACGACCGCCCAGGAGACCACCCCGGTCGCGACCGCCCCGGCCGCACTCGCCGTCCGTGACGTCACCGTCCGCTTCGCCGGACTCACCGCACTCGACGGCATCTCCTTCACCGTGGAGCCGGGCAGCGTGCACGCGGTCATCGGCCCCAACGGGGCAGGAAAATCAACCACGTTCAACGTGCTGTCCGGGGTGTACCGGGCGACATCCGGCACCGTCCACCTCGGCACGACGGAACTCACCGGACTCGCCCCGCACCGAATCGCTCAACTCGGAGTCGCCCGGACGTTCCAGAACCTCGCCCTGCCTCCGCACGCCACCGTTGCCGAAAGCCTGCTCCTCGGCCGGCACCGGCTCACCCGCGCCGGGTTCCTCGCCAGCGGACTGCGCCTGCCGTCAGCCGCCCGCGAGGCCCGCCGCCATCTGGAACGGGTCCGCGAGATCGCCGAATTCGTTGGGCTGGAGAAGGAGTTGGACCGGCCGGCCGGTGCGCTCCCGTACGGACAGCAGAAGCTCGTCGAGCTCGGCCGCGCCCTGTGCATGGAGCCGCAGGTCCTTCTCCTCGACGAACCCGTCGCCGGGATGACCGCCGACGAACGGCGGCGTACCGCCGCGGTCGTGGCCGGAGTGCGCGACAGCCTCGGCATCTCGATCGTGCTCGTCGAACACGACATGGGAGTGGTGATGCGGCTCGCGGACGCCGTGACCGTACTCGACTTCGGACGAAGGATCTCCGGCGGCACCCCCGCCGAGGTCCAGAACGACCCGGCCGTCGTCCAGGCCTACTTGGGGGCACAGGAATGACCACCTTCATCGAACTCCTCCTCGGCGGGCTCTCCATCGGCTCGGTCTACGCGCTGATCGCGCTCGGCTTCGTCGTCATCTTCAAGGCCACCGAAGTCGTCAACTTCGCCCACGCCTCCCTCCTTCTCGCGGGCGGATATGTGACCGCCGTGCTCCACGACGACATCGGCTTCTGGCCCGCGCTCGCCGTCGGCATCGCGGGCGCCGCCGTCGTCGGAGCCGCCGTCGAGTTCCTGGTGATGCGCCGCTACCGGGGCAGCGACCACAGCGTCCTGGCGATCGTCACCATCGGGGTCGACATCCTCCTGACCACCGAACTCACCCGCCGCATGGGCACGGACGTGCTCGCACTCGGCGACCCGTGGGGCAACGGCGTCGTCACCATCGGCGGCGTCACCCTCGCCGAGACCCGGATAGCGGCGTTCCTCGCCGCCGGCCTGCTCATCACCGTGTTCCTGCTCGCCTTCCGCTTCACCTCCTGGGGGGTATCGATGCGGGCCGCCGCCGAGAACCCGCAGACCGCGGCGCTGATGGGGATCAAGCTCGGCCGGGTCTCGCTCGCCGCCTGGGCGGTGGCCGGAGCACTTGCCGCCGTCGCCGCACTGTTCCTCACCGTATTCCCCACACCCGGCCTCGAACGGGCGACCTCACTGGCCGCGCTCAAGGCCTTCCCCGCCGCCATCCTCGGCGGACTCGACTCGACGACCGGAGCCCTCGCCGGGGGACTGATCGTCGGCGTCACCGAATCGCTCGCCACCGGCTACCAGAGCGACCTCTCCTTCCTGGGCCGGGGCATCGGCGACCTCGCCCCCTACCTGGTGATGGTGCTCGTGCTGCTCCTGCGGCCCGCGGGACTCTTCGGTACGAAGGAGCTCGCCCGTGTCTGACACCACGACCACCGAGACCGCCGGGGGCACCCGGCTCACCGGCCCGGGTACCGCTCTCACAGCCCGGCTGCGCCACCCCCGTACATACCTCTGGGCCATCGGCTCGGTCCTGCTGCTCGCGTTCCCGTTCTACCTGGACCGTTTCTGGCTCCAGGCCGGACTGTTCGCGATGGCCGCCGCCATCGGCGCCATCGGGCTCAACCTCCTCACCGGCGCCACCGGCCAGCTCTCCATGGGCCACGCCTTCTTCCTCGCGGTGGGGGCGTACGGCTACTGCGTCCTCGCGGGGGAGAGCAGTACGGAGAACGGACACGAGCTCTCCGGACTCGGCCTGCCCAGCTGGCTCGCCGCCGTCCTCGCCGTACTCCTCGCGGGCGCCGCCGGCGGACTGTTCAGTCCCATCGCGAGCCGGCTGCGCGGGGCCTACCTGGGCATCGCGACCCTCGCACTCATCTTCATCGGCCAGCATGTGCTGTTCAACGCGGGATCCCTCACCGGGGGCTTCAACGGCCGTTCCGTACCGCCCCTTTCACTCTTCGGCTTCGGCTTCGACGACACCGAGGTCATCGTGGCGGGGGTACCGTTCCAGTCCTCCGAGAAGCTCTGGTACGCCGCGCTCGCCGCGCTGCTCCTGAGCGGCCTCTTCGCCCGCGGAGTACTGCGAGGCAGGCCGGGCCGGGCGCTCAACGCCATTCGCGACCACCGCATCGCGGCCGGTGTCATGGGCGTCCCGGTGGCCCGCTACCGGGCGGGCGTCTTCGTCCTGTCCTCGATGTACGCCGGACTGGCGGGCGTCCTGCTCGCGCTGGTCTTCCAGCGGACCGTGCCCGAGTACTTCGGCATGGTCCTCTCCCTCGAATACCTCGCCATGATCGTCATCGGCGGGCTCGGCACCGTGGCGGGAGCGGTCGTCGGGGCCGCGTTCGTCTCGCTGCTGCCGCAGCTGCTCACCCACTACAGCGACTCCCTGCCCCTGGTCTCGGCCCCCGGTACGGGCGGTCTGGCTCCGGGCGAGGCGTCGCGCTATCTGTACGGCGCCGCGGTGGTCGCGGCTGTGCTGTTCCTGCCCGGCGGCCTGACACGTCTGATGAAGAACTCAGGAGAGAAGAAATGAAACTGCGTGTGCTCGGGGCCGTGTGCGCGGCCCTCACCCTCACTCTCGTCGGCTGCAGCGAGAAGGCCAAGTCCTCCGACGAGGGAGCCCAGGACAAGAGCGGTGTGAAGACCGGCGACGGCGTCACCGGCTCGACGATCTCGCTGGGTGCGCTGACCGACATGACCGGGGTCTACGCCTCGCTCGGCAAGAGCGTCACTCAGGCCCAGCAGCTCTGGGTCAAGCAGACGAACGCCGCCGGCGGCATCTGCGAGCGCAAGGTCGAACTGACCGTGCGCGACCACGGCTACGACCCGCAGAAGGCCATCGCCGCATACACCGAACTGGAGCCGAAGGTACTGGGCTTCGTCCAGTTCATCGGCTCGCCGTTCGTGTCGGCGGTCGAGCAGCGCATCGACGGCCAGGACAAGGGGCTCGTCCTGCCGCAGGCCTGGTCGGCGAATCTGCTCGGCAGCAAGTACATCCGGGTCATCGGAGCGACGTACGACGTCGAGACGATCAACGCGATCGACTACCTGCTCGCCGAGAAGCGCATCGCCAAGGGCGACAAGATCGGTCATGTCTACTTCGAGGGCGACTACGGCGAGAACGCCCTGGCCGGCTCGGAGTACGTGGCGAAGGAGGCGGGCCTCACCGTGGTCGAGCAGAAGATCAAGCCCACCGACAACGACATGACCGCCCAGGTCGCCGCGCTCAAGCAGGCCGGCGTCAAGGCCGTCGTCGTCAGCGCGGGCCCGCGGCAGGCGGCCTCGCTGGTCGGAGTCGCCGCCGCCACCGGCTTCAACGTCCCGGTCGTCGGCAACAACTCGGCGTTCGCGCCCCAGCTGCTGAAGACCCAGGCAGGTCCGGCCCTGGCGAAGGACTACTACGTCGCCGCGTCCACCCTGCCCATCGGTGACCCGGGCGCCGGTCCGGCGAAGCTCGCCAAGGCGTACGGTGCCGCGTACCCGAAGGACGGACTAGACAACGGCGTCATCGCGGGATACAACGCCGCGAGCCTGTTCGGTGAAGCGATGAAGAAGGCCTGCGCCGCCAAGGACCTCACCCGTGAGGGCATCGACAAGGCCCTGCTGACCATCACGGACTTCGGCAGCGACTTCGGGATGCCGCACAACTTCTCCGACCCGGCGGCACCCTCCACCCGGGAGAGCGTGATCATGAAGCCGGACGCTGAGACCCCCGGCGGTCTCAAGGTCGTCAGGCCCGCGCAGGCGGCCGAGGCGGCGAAGTCCTACACGCTGAAGCAGTAGGGACACCCGCACGACGGCCGCCGGACGGCACGCAACACGCGTACCGTCCGGCGGTCCTTCGTGTGACGGGCGCTCCGGGACCGTCGTCCTGTCCCGGCCGTCGTCCGGGCTCAGCTGGTGTAGGCCTCCAGTTCGGAGAGCTGTGCGGCCGGCCATCCGGTGTTGGCGGTGAACGTCAGCCGCAGATAGCGGGCGGACGTGCCAGGCAGTGTGACGGTCGCCTGGTTGCCGCTCGACGGATCGAAGGTGTAACCCGCCGACGCCTTGAGCGAGTTGTACGTGCTGTTGTCGGTGCTTCCCGTCACGGCCAGGGTCTGTGTGCGGGTGGACCAGGCGGCCGACGGCGGCAGCTTCAGGACCAGCCGCTTGACGGCCTTCGAGGCGCCGAGGTCCACGGTGATGGTCTGCGGGAAGGCGTGGTTGGTGCTCTCCCAGTAGCTGTTCGCGTCCCCGTCCACGGCCCTGGACGCGCCGTACACGTCCGCGTGACCGGACTCGGTGACGCTACGCCCCTGGGCGAGGTTGCCCGTCTCGGTGGGCGGGTCGGTCGGGTCGGTGGGCGGGTCCGTCGGGCCGCTGCCGCCGCCCGGCACCCCGCCGTTGGTCCACACCGGGGCCGGCCAGTTGCCGGTGCAGGCCGGCGGATCGGCGTACCAGCCCGAGTTGCCGCTGCCCCGGGTGATCTGGAAGCCGCTGCCCACACAGTTGTGGATGGGGTTGGACTGGGCGATGTGGGTGGCGACCACGTTGTTGAAGGTGGCCGTGCCCGGCGACTGGATCTGGAGGGCGTAGGTGCCGGCGCCGTCGATCCTGACGTTGTCGAAGTGCAGCCCGTTGGTCGCGCCCTCGATGAGGTGGATCGCGGCGTAGGAGCTGTCCAGGATCTCGGTGTCGGAGATGTTGACGGTGGCGTTGATCGGTTCGTTGAGCCCGCTGAACCAGACCGCACCGACCCCGAACTGCCAGTTGTAGTCGTTGTTGCCGGTCCTGATCAGGGTGTTGCGTGCGGCCGTGGTGGTGCCCGAGACGGCTGTGCCCTGACCGGAGTTGACACCGGGATAGCGGTTGGCGATGTGCAGCCCGCCCCCGTTGGTGAGGGTGTCCGACATGACGTTGTCGGAGATGGTGATGTCCTTGCCGCCGTACGTGACGATGTTGTTGGCGAGGATCGGCAGGATCACGGTGTTGAACGTGAACTTGTTCTTCACGTTCGGGATGTTCTCCGCCCACATCGCCAGCCCGTCGTCACCGGTGTTGCGGACGAAGGTGTTGGTGACCGTGGAGTTGGTGACGCCGTAGTGGAAGTTCACGCCGTCCGCGGTCTGGTCCAGGATGCGGCTGTTCTTGATGGTGAAGTTGTCCATTGGGCCGTCCATCCAGGCGCCGCACTTGGTGTGCTGCATCCAGACGTTGTCGACGGTCGAGTTCGACAGGGCGCCGCCGATGGCGTTGACCTGGTCGTTGTCCTCCCGCTCCCGGATGTCGCCGATGATGGCGAAGTCCTTGAGGGTGACGTCGCTGCTGCCGCCGGCCGAGGCGTACTTGCCGTAGACACCGACGGCCTTGCTCCGGTTCGACGGGTCGCGTCCCGTCAGCACCGAATACCAGGGGCCCGCGCCACGCAGTGTCACCTTGTCGACGACGATGTGGTCGCGGACCTGGAAGGTGCCCTGGGGGATGTACACCTCCTTGCCCTGCGCCTTGCCCGCGTCGACGGCCGCCTGGATCTTCGCGGTCGAGTCGGCGGCCCCGGTCGGGTCGGCACCGAAGTCGGAGACGACGTCGAGGGCGCCCGAGGGCCTGGCGGTGGGCGCGCCCACCTGCTCGAAGTCCGCCAGGTCGATGGTGAACGAGGGGGAGGCGGCGGTGGACGAGACCTGGAGCCGGACCTTCGTACCGGCCGCGAGAGTCGACCCGAACATGGTCCGGGCCTCGTCGTAGAAGTGGTGCGGGTTGGTGTCGCCCGGGTTGTTGTTGAAGGGGTAACCGCCGTAGTACCAGCCGTACTTCGAGGTGACGGGCACCGCCTTCGGCGAGGCGCCGTTCACCAGCACGTCGATCGAGGCGTCCCGGCCCGATCCCGCGGCGTTGTCCGGCAGCGAGTACCGGAAGGACATGGCGTTCGCCGGCGCCGTGAGCGTGAACTCCACGTATTCGCCGACGGAGTCCAGCGTCACGGCCTGTCGGCCCGACGCCTCGGAGGGCAGCGTGCCGTACAGGCGATCGGGGCCGATCAGTGTGCCGTTGGTCGCGGCGTACTCGGCTTCCTGCTCCTTGAACGGAACGGTCGCACCGCGACCGGGGACCGCCAGAGGGGAGGGGGCGGGGACACCCGCCGCCTGAGCGGGCGGAGCGCTGGACACGACCACGGCGGCGGTGACGCCGAACGCGGCGAGTGCCAGCGAGAGAGAGGCGGACAGGGACCGGATGAGCAAGGGGCGTCGGGATGGTGGGGTCACGTCACAGTCGTCCTTGCGGCTCGTGGGGGCTCTGCGGACGCCCACAGGCTAGGAGCAGCAACGCAAGGAAGTCCACGCCGGTGCGCAAAATTCTGCTTCACTCACTCAAATTTGCGACGGATTAACGAGAGGATGAGGTGTTCTGGGCTGGTTGGTCGGGCCGTCGGGGCGGCGGCTCCGGGGGTGGCGGCGCGCGCGAAGAGGCGTCGGGTGGCGGCGCGCGCGGAGAGGCGTCGGGTGCCGGGAGGTGCCGGGCGCGGGGAGGTGCCGGGTGTGCGGAAGGTGCGTGGGAGGTTCGCCCTGGCATGAAAAGTCGGGATGAGGTCCCGCCGGTGCCCCGCGGGTTGCCGTGGATGTCGACGCGACCCATTGACAGTGCGCCGGTGTACTGGCTTCATGCTTTGGGAGCGCTCCCACACTTCCTTGCTCTTCATCCGAAAGGTGAAAACGAATGAAGTTCCTCAGGAGCGGGCGAAAGGGAACCGTGATGACGGCGGGGCTGGCCGCCGTCACCCTGTTCGTCTTATCGGGAACGGCTGCCGCGCAGCCGGTGCTCCCGGCCGGCGCCGTGTCGGGCCAGACCGGGGCGGAGCCTCAAGCGGAATCCGGAACGGATTCCCGTACCAATGCTGCGACCGGCGCGGACTGGCTGCACACCCAAGGTAATCGGATTGTGGACGAGAGCGGCCATGAGGTCTGGCTGACCGGCGTCAACTGGTTCGGGTTCAATGCGACCGAGCGGGTCTTCCACGGCCTCTGGTCGGCCAATCTGGACACCCTCACCCGGCAGATGGCGGAACGGGGCATCAATATCATCCGGGTGCCGATCTCCACCCAGCTCCTGCTGGAATGGAAGAACGGCCAGGCGACCGTCCCGAGTGCGGTCAATTCATGGGCGAATCCGGATCTCAAGGACAAGACGAGTCTTGAGGTATTCGATGCCTTTCTCGATGTGGCGGAGAAATACGGCATCAAGGTCATGCTCGACGTGCACAGTGCCGAGGCGGACAATGCCGGGCACATCCACCCCGTCTGGTGGAAAGGTTCGATCACCACCGAGCAGTTCTACCAGGCATGGGAATGGGTGACCGACCGCTACAAGTCCGACGACACGCTCGTGGCGATGGACATCAAGAACGAGCCGCACGGCAAGCAGGGCGACAGCCCCCGCGCGAAGTGGGACGGCTCCACCGATCAGGACAACTTCAAGTACGCCTGCGAAACGGCGGGCAAGCGCATTCTCGCCGTCAATCCGCACGTACTGATCCTGTGCGAGGGGATCGAGGTCTACCCGCGGGACGGCACGGACTGGTCCTCCACCGACGCGGCGGACTACGACTACGACTGGTGGGGCGGCAATCTGCGCGGCGCGGCGGAGCACCCCGTCGACCTGGGAGCCCAGCAGGACCAGCTGGTCTACTCCCCGCACGACTACGGACCGCTGGTCTTCGCCCAGCCCTGGTTCCAGGGAGAGTGGAGCCGTACGACGCTGGAGCGGGATGTCTGGGACCCGAACTGGCTCTACCTCCACAAGGACGGCACGGCGCCCCTGCTGATCGGTGAGTGGGGCGGCTACCTGGACGGCGGGCCCAACGAGAAGTGGATGACCGCGCTGCGCGACGTCATCGTCGAGAACAGGATCAGCCAGACCTTCTGGTGCCTCAACCCGAATTCGGGCGACACCGGCGGCCTGCTCGGCTACGACTGGGCCACCTGGGACGAGGCGAAGTACGCCCTGCTCAAGCCTGCCCTGTGGCAGGAGGGCGGCGCCTTCGTGAGCCTGGACCACCAGACCCCGCTCGGCGGTGCGGGCAGCACGACCGGTATCAGTCTCACCGATCTCTACGGCTCCGGCTGAGGCGGTCGCGCCCCCCGGCGCGACGCGGCCCCGGCGCGACGAGGCCCCGGCCGGGGTGTACGCGCGAGCGCCCGGCAGGTACGTAGGGGTGCCGGGCCGGTACGCGCCGCCCCGGCACATCACGTACGAGGGCCCGGATGCTCCCAGCATCCGGGCCCTCGTACGTGATGTGCGGACTACGGCAGCTGCGCCGCTCGTGCCTCGCGCCGGTTGTCACGGAAGGTGTTCACGCGGCGGGCGGTCGCGAAGAGCGGGATGACCGCTCCCAGGACCACCTGGAGCGCGCAGCCGGTCTGCAGCAGGAGCTGACCACCGGGGGCGTCGAACGCCCAGGCGGCCAGGAGTCCCATCGCGGCCACGATCCAGCCGAGCATCGCCACCGCGAGGACGCCCCGCGGCTTCGGGTACTCGACCCGGCTGACCATCAGCCACGCCACACCGACGATCGCGAGCAGCGTCGGCACGAAGGGCAGCTCCAGGAGCACGATCGAGACGACCGTGAGAGCTCCGAAGGGGCTCGGCATGCCCTGGAACATGCCGTCCTTCATGGTCACGCAGGAGAATCTCGCCAGCCTGAGGACCACCGCCAGCAGCACCACGATCGCGGCGAGCGCCGAAACCCGCTGGTGTGCGTCGTCCGCGACCATGCCGTACACGAGGACGAAGTACGCCGGGGCGAGCCCGAAGCTGATCAGGTCCGAGAGGTTGTCCAGCTCGGCGCCCATCGGCGAGGAGCGCAGCTTGCGTGCCACGAGCCCGTCGAAGAGGTCGAACACAGCCGCCATGAGCATGAGGATCACGGTGGTGGCCGCTGAGTGCCGGGCCATGCCGCTCTCGTCGCTGCCCGTGAGGTGCGGGATCAGAATCCCCGTGGTGGTGAAGTACACCGCCATGAAGCCGCACGTGGCGTTACCGAGAGTGAGGGTGTCCGCTATCGACAGCCGCATGGAGAGCGGCATGTCCTCGGTGTCGTCCTCCGCCTCGGCCTCCGGCACCCAGCCGGCCTGTGTGTCCGGATCAATCACGGTCAATTCGAGTCACCCCCGCGGTGGTGGCCTGGCCGACCTCGACCGCGACATCGATACCTTCCGGAAGGTAGATGTCGACCCGGGAACCGAAGCGGATCAGCCCGATGCGCTCACCCTGCTCCACCTTCGTGCCCTGCGGAATGTAGGGGACGATGCGGCGGGCGACCGCGCCGGCGATCTGCACCATCTCGATGTCACCGAGCTCGGTGTCGAAGTGCCAGACAACGCGCTCGTTGTTCTCGCTCTCCTTGTTGAACGCAGGAACGAACCCACCGGGGATGTGCTCGACCGATGTCACCGTGCCGGCCAGGGGAGCGCGGTTGACGTGGACGTTCAGCGGGCTCATGAAGATCGCGACGCGGGTACGCCCGTCCTTCCACGGCATGATGCTCTGCACCACGCCGTCGGCCGGTGAGATGACGCGCCCCTGGGTGATCTCGCGCTCGGGGTCGCGGAAGAACCACAGCATGCCCGCCGCGAGCGCGGTGGTGGGCACGGCCACGGCTGCCCAGCGCCCGGACCTGCGGGCCCGGGTCAGGCTGAGTGCGGCAGTGGCGACGGTCGGCAGGAGCCACGGCGAAGCTCCGCGTGCAAGGCGGACCCCGCCGCGTGGTGCAGAGGTATGGCTGTCGGGCATGGATGACCTTCGTAGCGGATGGCGCCGCGCTGGCAACGGGGGACGGCGGCTTTTCCGGCGATGTTATCGGTTGCTGACCGCAACTGGGCAAGCCAGCAGCCGAGTCGGACGTCTGGAAGGCACCGTTCGAGGAGGGCAGGGTGTGATCTTCTTCGCGGTTAAATCACCCCGAAAGGGACAATCAACCCTGGAAACGGTACTCCTCGAGGAGTCGGCGCCCGATGATCATTTTCTGGATTTCGGCGGTACCTTCGCCGATCAGCAGCATCGGGGCCTCCCGGTAGAGGCGCTCGATCTCGTACTCCTTGGAGAAGCCGTAACCGCCGTGGATGCGGAAGGCGTCCTCGACGACTTCCTTGCAGTACTCGGAGGCGAGGTACTTCGCCATCCCTGCCTCCAGGTCGTTTCGCTCCCCGGAGTCCTTTTTGCGCGCTGCATTTACCATCATCGCATGTGCGGCCTCGACCTTGGTGGCCATTTCGGCCAGCTTGAACTGGATGGCCTGGTGCTGGGCGATCGGTTTTCCGAAGGTGTGGCGCTGCTGTGCGTAGGAAACACCCAGTTCGAATGCACGCTGCGCGACGCCGCAACCACGCGCAGCCACATTTACCCGGCCGACCTCCACTCCGTCCATCATTTGGTAAAACCCTCGGCCGGTGGTGCCGCCCAGTACACGATTGGCTGGAATGCGTAGTCCGTCCATGATGAGCTCGGTCGTGTCGACGCCCTTGTAGCCCATCTTGTCGATCTTTCCCGGGATGGTCAGGCCGGGCCGGACCTCGCCGAATCCGGGCTCCTTCTCCACCAGGAAGGTCGTCATCGACTTGTGCGGCGCCGTGCCTTCGGGGTGGCCTTCGTCACTCCGGCACAGGACTGCCACGAGCGAGGACGTGCCGCCGTTCGTCAGCCACATCTTCTGGCCGTTGAGGACGTACTCCTCGCCGTCCTTGACGCCCTTGGAGCTGATCGCGGAGACATCGGAGCCCAGCGCCGGCTCGGACATCGAGAAGGCGCCGCGGACCTCGCCCAGCGCCATACGGGGCAGGAAGGTGTCCTTCTGTTCCTGGGTGCCGTGCTGCTTGAGCATGTACGCCACGATGAAGTGCGTGTTGATGATTCCCGACACGCTCATCCAGCCCCGGGCGATTTCCTCCACGCACAGCGCGTAGGTGAGAAGCGACTCGCCCAGACCTCCGTACTCCTCCGGAATCATCAGCCCGAACAGGCCGAGTTCCTTGAGGCCCTCGACGATCTCCGTCGGGTACTCGTCGCGGTGCTCCAACCGGGTCGCGACAGGAATGATCTCCTTGTCCACGAAATCCCGGACCGTGGAGAGGATTTCCTGCTGGATGTCGTTGAGACCGGCCGTCCGGGCGAGTCGCGTCATGGCTACTTCTCCACGTTCTTCGGCGAAGGCTGCTTCAGTTCCGGGCGGCCCGGCTGCTCGCCGCCCCGCTCCTTGATGTACGTCTCGGTGGGGACCATGACCTTGCGGCGGAACACGCAGACGAGAGTGCCGTCCTGCTTGTACCCCTTGGTCTCCACGTAAACGATTCCGCGGTCGTTCTTGGACCTTGACGGTGTCTTGTCCAGAACGGTGGTCTCGCCGTAGATCGTGTCGCCGTGGAAGGTCGGCGCCACGTGCTTCAGTGACTCGACCTCCAGGTTGGCGATGGCCTTTCCCGAGACGTCCGGGACCGACATGCCGAGCAACAGCGAGTAGATGTAGTTGCCCACCACAACGTTCCGGCCGAAGTCGGTCGTCTTCTCCGCATAGTTGCTGTCCATGTGCAGCGGGTGGTGATTCATGGTCAGCAGGCAGAAGAGGTGGTCGTCGTATTCGGTGACGGTCTTTCCCGGCCAGTGCTTGTAGACCGCGCCGACCTCGAATTCCTCGTACGTGCGCCCGAACTGCATGATCAGGCCTCCGGGGCTTCGAACTTGGAGGTGCGCTGCATGCCTGCCGCGCGGCCCTTGCCCGCGATGACCAGGGCCATCTTGCGGCTGGCCTCGTCGATCATCTCGTCGCCGAGCATCGCGGAGCCCTTCTTGCCGCCCTCCTCGGAGGTGCACCAGTCGTAGGCGTCCAGGATCAGCTCGGCGTGGTCGTAGTCCTCCTGCGACGGGGAGAACACCTCGTTGGCCGCGTCGACCTGCCCGGGGTGCAGCACCCACTTGCCGTCGAAGCCGAGTGCCGCGGCCCGGCCCGCGACCTCGCGGTAGGCGTCCACGTCGCGGATCTGGAGGAACGGGCCGTCGATCGCCTGGAGGTCGTGCGTGCGGGCCGCCATCAGGATGCGCATCAGGATGTAGTGGTACGCGTCCGCGCCGTAACCGGGCGGCTGCTGGCCGACGACCAGGGTCTTCATGTTGATCGAGGCCATGAAGTCGGCCGGGCCGAAGATCAGGGTCTCCAGACGGGGCGAGGCGCCGGCGATGTCGTCGATGTTGACGAGGCCCTTGGCGTTCTCGATCTGCGCCTCGATGCCGATCCTGCCGACCTCGAAGCCCATCGTCTTCTCGATTTGGGTGAGCAGCAGGTCCAGCGCGACGACCTGCTGGGCGTCCTGGACCTTCGGCAGCATGATGCAGTCGAGGTGGGGGCCCGCGCCCTCGACGACCGTGATGACGTCGCGGTACGTCCAGTGCGTCGTCCAGTCGTTGACCCGTACGACCCGGGTCTTGCCGGTCCAGTCGCCGTTGTTCAGCGCGTCGACGATGGTGTGACGGGCGCCCTCCTTGGCGAGCGGCGCGCAGGCGTCCTCCAGGTCGAGGAAGACCTGGTCGGCAGGGAGACCCTGGGCCTTCTCCAGGAACCGCGGGTTGGAGCCCGGCACAGCCAGGCAGGAGCGGCGCGGACGCAGACGGTTCACGGGCTGGGTCATGCGGGGACCTCCAGAGGGTCGAGCTTGTTCGCTTTCCGGATCTCGTCGACGATACGGCCGATGATCTCCGTGATACCGAAGTCCTTCGGGGTGAATACGGCGGCGACACCGGCCTTGATCAGGGTCTCGGCGTCGGCGGGGGGAATGATCCCGCCCGCGATCACCGGGATGTCGCCGGCCCCGGTGCGGCGCAGCCGGGTCAGTACGTCCGGCACCAGTTCGGCGTGCGAGCCGGAGAGGACCGACAGCCCGACGCAGTGCACGTCCTCCGCCACGGCCGCCGAGACGATCTGCTCGGGCGTCAGGCGGATGCCCTGGTAGACGACCTCGAAACCGGCGTCCCGGGCGCGCACGGCGATCTGCTCGGCACCGTTGGAGTGCCCGTCGAGGCCGGGCTTGCCGACGAGCAGCCGCAGCCGGCCCACGCCCAGGTCCTCGGCGGTCCGGGCGACCTTCTCGCGTACGAGGGCGAGCGGGGTGCCCGCCTCCGCGGTCACCGCGACCGGGGCGGACGACACACCGGTCGGCGCGCGGAACTCGCCGAAGACGTCGCGCAGGGCCCAGGACCACTCGCCGGTGGTGACGCCCGCACGGGCGCACTCGACGGTCGCCTCCATCATGTTCGCGGTGCCCGCCGCGGCCTTCTTCAGGCCGGCCAGCGCCTCGGTGGCCCTCGGTTCGTCGCGGTTGTCGCGCCACTCGTGGAGCGCGGCGACGACCTTGGCCTCGTTCGCGGGGTCGACCGTCATGATCGCGCCGTCGAGGTCGGCCGTGAGCGGGTTGGGCTCGGTCGTCGCGTAGATGTTGACGCCGACGATCTTCTCCTCGCCGCCCTCGATCCGGGCGCGCCGGGCGGCGTGCGAGGAGACCAGTTCGGATTTCAGATAGCCGGACTCGACGGCCGCCATCGCGCCGCCCATCTGCTCGATCCGCTCCATCTCGGCGAGCGATTCGGTGACCAGTTCGTCGACCTTGGCCTCGATGACGTGGGACCCGGCGAAGATGTCCTCGTACTCCAGCAGATCGCTCTCGTGGGCGAGGACCTGCTGGATGCGCAGCGACCACTGCTGGTCCCAGGGCCGGGGAAGTCCCAGCGCCTCGTTCCAGGCGGGCAGCTGTACGGCGCGTGCGCGGGCGTCCTTGGAGAGGGTGACGGCGAGCATTTCGAGCACGATGCGCTGGACGTTGTTCTCCGGCTGTGCCTCCGTCAGGCCGAGCGAGTTGACCTGCACGCCGTAGCGGAACCGTCGCTGCCTGGCCTCCGTGATGCCGTAGCGCTCGCGGGTGACGCGGTCCCAGATGCGGCCGAAGGCGCGCATCTTGCACATCTCCTCGATGAAGCGGACGCCCGCGTTCACGAAGAAGGAGATCCGGGCGACCACGTCGCCGAACTTCTCCTCGGGCACCTGCCCGGAGTCGCGGACCGCGTCCAGTACCGCGATCGCCGTCGACATGGCGTAGGCGATCTCCTGGACCGGGGTCGCTCCCGCCTCCTGCAGGTGGTAGCTGCAGATGTTGATCGGGTTCCACTTCGGGATGCGGCCGACCGTGTACGTGATCATGTCGGTGGTCAGCCGCAGCGAGGGGCCCGGCGGGAAGACGTGCGTCCCGCGCGAGAGGTACTCCTTGACGATGTCGTTCTGCGTGGTGCCCTGGAGCTTTCCGGGGTCGGCGCCCTGTTCCTCGGCGACGACCTGGTAGAGCGCCAGCAGCCACATCGCGGTGGCGTTGATCGTCATGGAGGTGTTCATCTGTTCCAGGGGGATGTCCTGGAACAGCCGGCGCATGTCGCCGAGGTGCGAGACGGGCACGCCCACCCGGCCGACCTCGCCCCGGGCGAGGATGTGGTCGGGGTCGTAGCCGGTCTGGGTCGGCAGGTCGAAGGCGACCGACAGGCCGGTCTGGCCCTTGGCGAGGTTGCGCCGGTAGAGCTCGTTGGACGCCTCGGCCGTCGAGTGACCGGCGTACGTCCGCATGAGCCAGGGGCGGTCCTTCTGACGGCCGGGCATGTCAGACGTTCCGGAATCGGTTGATGGCGTCGATGTGCTTCTCGCGCAGTTCCCCGTCGCGCACACCGAGTCCTTCGCGCGGTGCCAGTGCCAGGACGCCGACCTTGCCCTGGTGGACGTTGCGGTGCACGTCGTGCGCGGCCTGGCCGGTGTCCTCCAGGGAGTAGACTTTCGACAGCGTCGGATGGATCTTCCCCTTGGCGACCAGGCGGTTGGCCTCCCACGCCTCGCGGTAGTTGGCGAAGTGCGAGCCCACGATCTTCTTCAGTGACATCCACAGGTAGCGGTTGTCGTACTCGTGGTTGTAGCCCGAGGTCGAGGCGCAGGTGACGATCGTGCCGCCCTTGCGGGTCACGTACACACTCGCGCCGAAGGTCTCGCGGCCGGGGTGCTCGAAGACGATGTCCACGTCCTCGCCGCCGGTCAGTTCGCGGATGCGCTTGCCGAACCGCTTCCACTCGCGGGGGTCCTGGTTGCGCTCGTCCTTCCAGAACCTGTAGCCCTCGGCATTGCGGTCGATGATCGCCTCGGCGCCCATCTTCCGGCAGATCTCCGCCTTCTGGTCGCTGGAGACGACACAGATCGGGTTGGCGCCGCCGGCCAGGGCGAACTGCGTGGCGTAGGAGCCGAGTCCGCCGCTCGCGCCCCAGATGAGGACGTTGTCGCCCTGCTTCATGCCGGCGCCGTTGCGGGAGACGAGCTGGCGGTAGGCGGTGGAGTTGACCAGCCCGGGAGCCGCGGCCTCCTCCCAGCTGAGGTGGTCCGGCTTCGGCATCAGCTGGTTGGACTTGACGAGCGCGATCTCCGCCAGGCCGCCGAAGTTGGTCTCGAAGCCCCAGATGCGCTGCTCGGGGTCGAGCATCGTGTCGTTGTGGCCGTCCGAGGACTCCAGTTCGACGGAGAGGCAGTGCGCGACGACCTCGTCGCCGGGCTGCCACGCGTTGACACCCGGACCGGTGCGCAGGACGACGCCCGCCAGGTCGGAGCCGATGACGTGGTACGGGAGGTCATGGCGCCTGCTGAGGTCGCTGAGCTTGCCGTAGCGCTCCAGGAAGCCGAAGGTCGAGACGGGCTCGAAGATCGACGTCCAGACGGAGTTGTAGTTGACCGAGCTGGCCATGACCGCCACCAGGGCCTCGCCGGGGCCCAGTTCGGGCACCGGGACGTCCTCGACATGGAGGGACTTGCGGGGGTCCTTGTCGCGGCTGGCGACGCCGGAGAACATCTCGGCCTCGTCCTTGTGCACGGTCACCGCGCGGTACGACTCGGGAATGGGCAGGGCCGCGATGTCTGCGGCGGTGCTGTCCTCGGACTGGATCGCGTCCAGGATTTCCTTCACGGTGTGCCTCCGGCGGTGCGGCGTTTGAGGGAACGCTTGAGGGTCCTGCGGAGCAGGGGGAGCGGTGTTGCGTGGAGGTGTGCCGTCGGTTCGGCGGATGGTGCTTCGGCTGCTTGCTCTGTGGAGCAGAAGAATGTGCCTGTGACGCAGGCGTCCGGGCGCGCAGGCACGTGGCTTGCGGGGACAGCCGGCGTACGTGAGGTCTCAGCACGCCGGCCGCCCGGACGACTTCAACGTATGGCACTCCGTGACAGCTGGCAAGGCACTGGGTGCCAGTAATTTCCCTCAATTGTCATTCCGGTGCCACGCATGAGCAACATGTAGGGCGTTTCGCCGCTTTGCTCCCTGTTCCGGTGGTGCGGGGTGGGTCAGATGGCGGGGCGGTAGACGTACGGCGTGGTCGTGCCCAGGGCCGTGAATCCGAGGCGCTGAAGGATCGGGCGGCTGTCCTCCGTGGCGTCGACCTGGAGATACCGGTAGCCGCGTTCGGCGGCGATCCCCGCCCGGAAGGCGACCAGCGCCCGGTAGACGCCCCTGCCGCGCCACGCCTCGACCGTGCCTCCGCCCCACAGTCCGGCGAAGCCGGTGCCCGGGTACAGCTCCATGCGGGCCGAGCTCACCGGCTCGTCGCCCGCCATCGCCAGCACCCCGACGAAGTGGTCCGGGTCGTCCTTCAGCCGGGCCAGCACCTGGGTGCGCAACCGGGACCAGTCCGAACCGAACGCCTGCTCATGGGCCCGCGCCATCAGCTCCACGTCCGCCTCGTCACGCACCGTGCGCAGATGGACGCCGTCGGGGAGCCGGACGGCCGTGGGCTGGTCCGCGACCGGCGCGACGAGCAGGGTCTCCGGCTCCCCCGGCTCGAAGCCGGCCGCCAGCAGCCGGGCCCCGAGGTCGGCCGGCCGGTCGTGGGCGTACAGCTTCCACTCGAACTCGTCGTACCCGAGACCGGTCCAGCGGGCCACCTGCGCGGCGATCGCCGCGTCCGCCCCCGCGGCGTCCAGGTCCGGCCGCGTCCAGACGACCCCGTTCCAGTCGTGGGGCCCGCCCACCTGGCTCACGACGCCATCGGTGCGCTCGACGCGGACGCCCGGGCCGTCGGGGCGGGCGTGCTCGCGCATCTCGCGGTCGAAGACCGCCAGCAGCTCTTCACGGTGAGCAGTCGATTGATCGTTCATCCGCACACCACAGCACCGGGACACCGCCCCGGCAACCGGGTTTCGGCACGCCCCGCTCAGCGCTCCTTGAGCGCCTGCTGGATCGTGCGCATCACTTCGTCCAGCGGTGCGTCCGTCCGCGCCACGGCCACCAGGACCTCACCCTCCGAACGGACCGAAGCGGCCGGCGGCTTCGCCGGATCACTGCCGGCCGTCCGGCCCGCGCCGATGCCCGTCCCGAACGTGTCGCGGACGATGGCGAACGCCTGGTCCAGCTGGGCCTCCACGTCGCCCTGGCCGTCCGCCCGCAGCCAGCGGCGCAGCACGTGGTTGTGCGCCGTGACCACGGCCGACGCCGCGACCTCCGCCAGCAGTGGGTCGTCATTGCCGGCGAGGTGGTCACGCTCGTCGAAGTGGCCCAGCAGATAGCGGGTGAACAGCCGCTCGTAGCGGGCCACCGAAGCGATCTCGGCCTGACGCAGCGTGGGCACCTCCCGGGTCAGCTTGTACCGGGCCACGGAGACCGCGGGCTTCGCCGCGTACATCCGCATGACCTCCTTGATGCCCCGGCAGACGGTGTCCAGCGGGTGCTCGTGCGCGGGGGCCGCGTTGAGGACCGCCTCGGCCCGCACGAGGGTGTCGTCGTGGTCCGGGAAGATGGCCTCGTCCTTGGACCGGAAGTGCCGGAAGAAGGTGCGCCGGGCCACCCCCGCGGCGCCCGCGATCTCGTCGACGGTCGTCGCCTCGTACCCCTTCGTGGCGAAGAGCTCCATCGCCGCGGCGGCCAGTTCACGGCGCATTTTGAGCCGTTGGGCGGCGGCGCGGGTGCCCGCGGCACTTTCCGGGACGTCGGGCGTGGCGGACACACGGGGGGACCTGGCGGGCTGGGACATGGTGTGAACGTACTGCATCGGTGCAGGAGAGCGCGCCTGTGGGGGCGGGCCGCCCGCAGGGCCCAGCAGCCCGCCCCAGCCGCCCGGCTCAGCGGCGGGCATATTCCCGGAAGCCGCGCCCCGTCTTGCGGCCGAGGCAGCCCGCGGCCACCAGATGCTCCAGGAGCGGTGCGGGGGCGAGGCCCGGGTCGCGGAATTCGCCGTGCAGCACCTTCTCGATCGCCAGCGAGACATCGAGCCCGACGACGTCCAGGAGTTCGAAGGGCCCCATCGGGTAGCCGCCGCCCAGCTTCATCGCGGCGTCGATGTCGTCGAGGGACGCGTAGTGCTCCTCGACCATCTTGATCGCGTTGTTGAGGTACGGGAACAGCAGCGCGTTCACGATGAACCCGGCCCGGTCCCCGCAGTCCACCGGGTGCTTGCGCACCTTTCCGCAGACCTCGCGGACCGTGGCGTGCACATCGTCGGCGGTGAGCACGGTACGGACGACCTCGACCAGCTTCATCGCCGGAGCCGGGTTGAAGAAGTGCATTCCGATGACGTCCTCCGGCCGCGAGGTGGCCCGTGCGATCGACACGACGGGGAGCGAGGAGGTGGTGGTGGCGAGCACGGCGCCCGGCCTGCACACCTTGTCCAGAGTGGCGAACAACTGCTGCTTGACCGGCAGGTCCTCGGCGACCGCCTCCACGGCCAGGTCCACCTCGGCGAACGAGTCCAGCGAGCCCGCCGCGGTGATCCGGGCGAGGGTCTCGTCCCGTGCCCCGGCCGTCAGCCGCCCCTTGGTGACCGACCGCTCCAGCGACCTCGCGATCCGGCCCTTCGCGATGGCGGCCTTCTCCTGGCTCCGCGCGGCGAGCACCACGTCGTAGCCGGCCTTCGCGAAGACCTCCGCGATCCCCGAAGCCATCGTCCCGGAGCCCGCGACCCCGACCGAACGCACCGCGCGGCCCGTGCCCGCCCCGGCGTCCGGCGCCGGGGTCAGCGCGTCCGGCACCACGGTCTGGCTGCCCGGCTCGGCGTACGTGTAGAAACCGCGTCCCGACTTGCGGCCGGTCAGCCCGGCAGCGCTGAGCTGGCCCAGGACGGGCGCCGGGGCGTGGAGCCGGTCGTGCGAGGCGGCGTACATCGCCTCCAGGACCGTGCGGGCGGTGTCGATGCCGATCAGGTCCAGCAGCGCGAGCGGGCCCATCGGCAGGCCGCAGCCGAGCTTCATCGCCGCGTCGATGTCCTCGCGGGAGGCGTAGTTCGCCTCGTACATCGCGGCGGCCTGGTTGAGGTAGCCGAACAGCAGGCCGTCGGCGACGAACCCCGGCCGGTCACCGACCGAGACCGGCTCCTTGCCCAGCTCCCGGGCGAGCGCGGTGACGGCGTCGACGGCCGGCGGCGCGGTCAGCACCGAGGAGACCACCTCGACCAGCTTCATGGCCGGTGCCGGGTTGAAGAAGTGGAGGCCGAGGACCCTCTCCGGATGCTGCGACTCCGCGGCGAGACGGGTCACCGACAGGGCATTGGTGCCCGTGGCGAGGACCGCCGCCGGGGAGACGATCGCGTCCAGCTCGCGGAAGAGCTGCTGCTTGATCTCGTACGACTCCGGCACGACCTCGATGACCAGCTCCGCCTCGGCCGCGGCCTGGAGGTCGGAGAAGGTGCGGAACCGGGCGAGGGCGTCGCGCCGCTCCTCCTCCGTCATCCGCTCGCGCCGCACGGCACGGGCGGTGGAGGCTTCCAGGGAGGCGACGGCCCGGCGGGCGGCCGCGTCGTCGATGTCGATACCGATGACCTCGCGGCCGGCGCGGGCCAGGACCTCGGCGATGCCGGTGCCCATGGTGCCGAGGCCGACGACGGCAATGCTGCTGAACGGGGTGTCCATCACGGGACTCCAGGGATGAGTGACGACTGAGGGACGCACACGGCGCGCGGCCGACGAGTGGGGCCGAAGGGCCCGGCCGGCGCATGGTGTGCGGGAATTGCCTGTCGTGGTGCTCAGGTACCGGGCGCGCATCACGCACCGGGACCCGGAAGGGGCGACGGACTCTGTCCCGGAGTCACGTCTCACGAAGCCGCCGAACCGACAAACACTCCGGGTGGCTGCGTCACCAGGCCACCGGAGCCGACGGGGGAGTGTCCCGCTCACATGAGATTAACCGACGGGTAATGAGCGCGCCAGCCCCGGATTGCTGTGGCGCCCCTCACATCCATGACCCTCGCCGCCACGCTGTGTACCCACCTATACGCTGAACGTCATGGATGAGGAGTACCGGTCGCTGACGCACCGGCTGGCGGACGAGGCGGGGGAGTCGGCGGCCTACCGCAGACTGCTCGCCACCGAGGACGACGAGGAACTGGCCCAGGTGCTCATCGAGCACGAACGCCCGCTCTGGGCGCGCGAGATCGCCGCGTTCCGGCTCGGCTGCGGCGGCGACCGCCGGGCCTTCGAGCCGCTGGTGCTGCTGCTCAACCACCGCGATCCCGAGCGCTGCGTCGCAGCCGCCCACGCACTGGCCCGCCTCGGCGACCCCCGCACGCCCCGCGCCGCCGCGGCGCTCGCCACCAACGGCCTGCGCACCGCCTACGCCCTCCACCCGGTCCGTCTGCTCACCGAACTGCGGGCCCCGGAGTCCGCACCCGCCCTCATCAGTACCCTGTCCCGGCTGCTGGGGCCGGACGAGCCGCACTGGCGGGTGGCGCTGGCCTGCGTCGAGGGTCTGGGGCAGCTCGGCGACGCGCGGGCCCGCCCGGTCCTGGAGGCCGCCCTGCCGCACCCGAGGCTCGGCCTGGCGGCCGAGGAAGCGCTCGGCCGGCTCCCGGCGGGCTGAGCGGGCCCGCCTGGCGCACGCGTACCCGCGCGACCGCCTCACCGGCACCGGCGGTCATGTGCTGGAGCGGCGGCCCGGAAGCGCGCGCGGACCCGGCCGGGGAAGCCGTCCGGCCTTCCTCGCGCACGCCCCCGAACCGCGGCGGCGTCCTTACGCACGCCCCCGAACCGCGGCGGCCACCTTCGGCCGGCCCCGGAAACCGTCGCCCCGGAAGCCGTCAGCCCCGGACACCGAACAGCCGATGCAGCATGCCGCCCTGGTCGGCCGCGTCCGCACGGGATGCCGGACGCGCGGACTTGGCGGCGGCCGGCACCGGATCCGGTGTCTTCGCGCAGACCGCGTCCGCGTCGCCGCCCTTCCCGCGCGGCACCGTGCCCTTGGCCAGATAGTCCGCCAGGTACCGGTCCAGGCAGGCGTTGCCGCTCAGCGTGACACCGTGGTTGCCGCCGCCCTCCTCGACGACCAGGCTGGACCCCTTGAGCTTGCGGTGCAGCGTGACTCCGCCCTCGTACGGCGTGGCCGCGTCGTCCGTCGCCTGGAAGAGCAGCACGGGAGGCAGCGCCCGGTTGGAGACCCGTACCGGATTCAGCGGCTCCACCGGCCAGTCCGCGCAAGGGGCGTTGTACCAGGTGTTGCCCCAGGTCATGAACGGAGCCTTGGCGTGGACCCGCCGGCTGTCGCCGCGCCAGACGTTCCAGTCGTCCGGCCACCCCGCGTCCCGGCACTGCACGGCCGAGTAGACCGAGTACCCGTTGTCGCCCTCCGCGTCGACCGCGCCGAAACGCTCGTACGCCTTGAGCAGGGCCTTCTCGTCCTTGTCGTTCACATAGGCCGCGAACGCCCCGGCCAGCGCCGGCCAGTAGCCGTTGTAGTACCCGCCCGGCAGGAACGTGTCGTCCAGCTCGCCCGCGCCGACCTTCCCGCCCGCCGGACGCTTCCTGACCGCGTCCCGCATCCGGTACCAGGCGGCCTCGACCTTCGCCGGGTCGGTGCCGAGCCCGTACGCGCTGTCGTACTTCGCCACCCAGGCGGCGAACGCCTTGTGGCGGGTGTCGAACGCGTAGTCCTGGGCGAGGTTGTCGTCGTACCAGACCCCGTCCGGGTCCACGTTCGAGTCGAGGACCAGGCGCCGGACGCGGTCCGGGAACAGCTTCGCGTACACCGCGCCCAGATAGGTGCCGTAGGAGTAGCCGAGGTAGTTGAGCTGCCGCGAGCCGGTCGCGGCCCGGATCACGTCGAGGTCCTTGGCGGCGCTCACCGTGTCCATGTACGGGAGCAGGTCGGGGTACTTCCTGCCGCAGGCGGCCGCGAAGTCCCGGGCGCGGTTGCGGTTGGTCAGCTCGTCGTGGACGGAGTGCGGCACCGGGTCGGGACGTACCGGCTCGAAGTACTCGGGCACGCAGTCCAGAGCCGGCCGGCTCCTGCCGACGCCGCGCGGGTCGAACCCGATCACGTCGTACTGGGCGGCCACCGCCTTCGGGAGCGAGCCGGCGACGAAACCGGCCATCGGCAGTCCGCTGCCGCCCGGCCCGCCGGGGTTGACCAGCAGCGGACCCTGGAACGTCTTCGCCGTGTGCGGGATCCGGGACAGGGCGAGGGTGACCTGGCGGCCCGACGGGTCGTCATGGTCGAGCGGGGCGCGTACCGATGCGCACTGGAGCGTCGGGTACGACTGGGTGGAGCAGTCGGTCCACTTGAGCGACGCGGCACGCGGGGCGCCGCTGTCGGCGCTCGCCGGGGACGGTGCGGCGGTCACCAGACCGGCGACCGTCGCCCCGACGGCGAACAGAATTCCTGAACGGTTCGTCATATGGCCTCCCGTAGTGGGGGAACACGACTGCGCGTGGCGCAGCCCCCGCCGCATGCTCCCCGCATTCGGAGCCCGGAGGACCTGTTCCGGTGAGAGATGACCCGATTGCCTTCAGGGTGACTCCGCCCGGTCAGAGCAGGGTCAGCTGGGTGGGTCCGGAAGCCGGCGGCGCGGCCGGCGACTCGCCGTGCCCGGGGAAACCCCGGGACGTCCCCCGGTGCGAGGGGCCGATGCCGTACTCCGCGGCCAGCTCGTGCACGTACCGGGTGATGCGGCGCTGGTACCAGGTGGGCGCGTAGGCGCCGTCCGCGTACAGCCTCTCGTACCGCCCCACCAGATGCGGGTGGTGCCGGCCGAGCCATTCCATGAACCACTCCCGGGCCCCCGGGCGCAGATGGAGTACGAGCGGGGTCACCGACGTCGCGCCGGCGGCCGCGATCGCGCGGACCGTCTCCCGCAGCTGGTCCGGCCGGTCGCCGAGGTGCGGGATGACGGGCGCCATCAGCACCCCGCAGCCGATGCCGTGCTCGCTCAGGGTGCGGACGACGTCGAGGCGCCGCTCAGGGGAGGGGGTGCCGGGCTCCACGGTCCGCCACAGTGCGGGGTCGGTGAAGCCCACGGAGACCGAGACACCGACCTCGGTGACGTCGGCTGCCTGCCGCAGCAGCTCCAGGTCGCGCAGGATCAGCGTGCCCTTGGTGAGGATGGAGAAGGGGTTCGCGTGGTCGCGCAGGGCGGCGAGGATGCCGGGCATCAGCCGGTAGCGGCCCTCGGCCCGCTGGTAGCAGTCGACGTTGGTGCCCATGGCGATGTGCGCGCCGTGCCAGCCCGGTGAGGCGAGCTCGCGGCGCACCAGCTCCGGGGCGTTGGTCTTGACCACGATCTGTGAGTCGAAGCCGAGCCCGGTGTCGAGGTCCAGATAGCTGTGGGTCTTGCGCGCGAAGCAGTAGACGCAGGCGTGTGAGCAGCCGCGGTAGGGGTTGACCGTCCATTCGAACGGCATCCGGGACGCGCCGGGCACCCGGTTCACGATCGAGCGGGCCCGTATCTCGTGGAAGGTGATGCCCCGGAATTCCGGGGTGTCGAACGTGCGTGTCGTCACCGCGTCCGCGGCGAAGAGCGCGCCGGTACCGGCTTTGGTGGGTTCGATTGGGTTATCGGCCAGATTGTCCCAGCGCATGGGTGTCTCCTCGGTAGCACTGCGTCCGAGAATAGAACACGTGTTCCCTTGATCGTTTTCTCCCCTTCGTCCCGGACCGGATTTTGAGCCGGGCTGCCGAGGTGGTTGGCTCAGCACACCCCGGAACAACCGAGTGCTGGAGGAACAGCCATGGCGCAGGTCGAGGCCACGACAGAGCGGATCATCGCGGCGGACGCGGAGGCGGTGTTCGACGCGCTGGCCGACTACAAGGACGTCCGCGGCAAGGTGCTGCCGGGACACTTCAGCGAGTACGAGGTCCGGGAGGGCGGCGACGGCGAGGGCACCCTCGTCCACTGGAAGCTCCAGGCCACCAGCAAGCGGGTGCGTGACTGCCTTCTGGAGGTGGCCGAGCCCACCGACGGGCAGCTCGTGGAGAAGGACCGCAACTCCTCGATGGTCACGACCTGGACCGTCACCCCGGCCGGCGAAGGTACGTCCAGGGTGGTCGTCTCCACGGTGTGGAACGGGGCCGGCGGCATCGGCGGATTCTTCGAGAAGACCTTTGCGCCCAAGGGACTTGGGCGCATCTACGACGAGCTTCTGCAGAACCTCGCCACCGAGGTGGAGAAGTAGCGCGGAGGCGGAGAAACGGCTTCCTGACCGGTCGGCCTGCCTCACCGGTTCGGGTGGTCTTTCCGGCCGGTCGGTTGTGCGCCGTAGCGGCTCTCACCGGCGGATACGCCCCCTGAGTGCGCCGCCAGCGCCCCCTCGTCGCGTTTGCCCTCACTTATCGCTCAATGCGAGAAATATGCGGCGGCAGTGCGACGAGGGGAGCGGCACGTGGTGGGTGGCATCACTCTGGTGAAGGACCAGCCGGACGATACGGGCGGCACCGAGACGGTGCCCATGCCCGCCCCGCCCCCTCCGCCACCCCCGGCGGCGGAGCCCGCCGCCCCGGCACCGGCCGGTGACGGGATCACGGACCCTCGCCGCGTCCGGCTCGTCTTCGTCGGGCTGATGCTCACGCTCCTGCTCGCGGCGCTCGACCAGATGATCGTCGCCACCGCGCTCCCGAAGATCGTCGGCGAGCTGCACGGCCTGGAGAAGATGTCCTGGGCGGTCACCGCCTATCTGCTCGCCTCGACGATCGGTCTTCCGGTCTACGGCAAGCTCGGCGACCTCTTCGGCCGCAAGAGCGTCTTCCAGTTCGCGATCGTCGTCTTCGTCGTCGGCTCCGCGCTGGCCGGCTGGTCGCGCACCATGGACGAACTGATCGCCTTCCGCGCCCTCCAGGGAGTCGGCGGCGGCGGTCTCATGATCGGCGTCCAGGCGATCATCGCGGACGTAGTGCCGCCGCGGGAGCGCGGCCGGTACATGGGGTTCATCGGCGCGGCCTTCGGACTCGCCTCTGTCGCCGGCCCGTTGCTCGGCGGCTTCTTCACCGACCACGCCTCGTGGCGCTGGTGCTTCTACATCAACGTGCCGTTCGGCCTGGTCACGCTCGCTGTGATCACCGTCGTGCTCAAGCTGCCCAAGCCCACCTTCCGGCCCCGGCTCGACATCCTCGGCGCCGCGCTGCTGGCGGCCGCCTCCACCTGTCTCGTGCTGCTGACGAGCTGGGGCGGCACGGAGTACGCCTGGGGGTCGCCCACCATTCTGGGGCTGGCCGCCGGAGCCGCCGGAACGACTCTGCTGTTCCTCGCCGTCGAGCACCGCGCGCCCGAACCGGTCATCCCGCTGCGGCTGTTCCGCGACTCGATCTTCAACGTCACCGCTCTGGTCGGCGCGGTCGTCGGGGTGGCGCTGTTCGGCGCCGCCAGCTATCTGCCGACCTTCCTGCAGATGGTCGACGGGGCCACCGCCACCGAGTCCGGGCTGCTGATGCTCCCGATGATGGGCGGCATCGTGGGCGCCTCCGTCGTCGCGGGCCAGCTCATCTCGCGTACCGGGCGCTACCGCGTCTACCCGATCGCGGGCAGCGCGATCTCGGCGGTGGGCATGTGGCTGCTCTCGCGGCTCGAAACGGACACTCCCCGGTTCGAATACAGCATCGCCCAGGCGGTCCTCGGCCTCGGGATCGGGCTGATCATGCCGGTGCTGGTCCTGGCCGTGCAGAACTCCGTACGCCCCACCGACCTCGGCACCGCGACCAGCGCCAACAACTACTTCCGGCAGATCGGCGGCAGCGTCGGCGCCGCCGTGTTCGGCACCCTCTTCGCCGGGCGGCTGGCCGACGCGCTCGCCGTGCGGCTGCCCGCCGGAGCCGGTCTGCCCGACCCCGAGTCGCTCACGCCGCAACTGGTCCACACGATGGAGCCCGCGCTGCGGGACGCCTACATCCAGGCGTACGCGGACGCGATGCCCCGGATCTTCCTCTACCTCGTGCCGGTCCTCGTGGTCGGCCTGTTCTTCGCCTTCTTCCTCAAGGAGAAACCGCTGGTGTCCCACCACAGCCCCGAAACCGCAGCCGAGCCCGCGTCGATCCCCTCCGCCCGCACCGACCCCGGCCCCGCTCCCGCCGGATACCTCTCCGGAGTGCCGGTCTCCGGCAGTGTCCAGCACTCCGACGGTACGAAGGTGCCCGGCGCCGCCCTCACCCTCATCGACGTCCAGGGCCAGCAGGTCGGCAGGGGCGCCAGCGGGGACGAGGGGCGGTACGCGATGAGTGTGCCCGGGGCCGGTTCGTACGTCCTCATCGCCGCCGCGGGCGGCCACCAGCCGCAGGCCGTCAGCGTCACCGTGGGCGAACGGCCGGTGGAACTGGACGTGGTGCTCGGTGGTGCCGGACGGCTGGCCGGGACCGTGGTGACCGCCGACGGTGTTCCGGTGCGGGATGCCGCCGTCACCCTCACCGACGTACGCGGGGAGGTCGTCGCCTCCACGCGCAGCGGGCGCGAGGGCGGGTACGTGATCACCGAACTGGTCGCGGGCGAGTACACCCTCGCCGCCTCCGCACCCGCCTTCCGGCCCGCCGCGCTGCCGGTCAGCGTGCAGGCTGCCAGGGAGACCAGGCAGGACATCGAACTGGCCGGCGGAGCCGTACTCCGCGGGATCGTCCGGGCCAGTGGCGGGCGGCCCGTCGAGGACGCCCGGGTGACGCTCCTGGACGCGGCCGGCAATGTGGTCGACACGCTGACCACCGGCCCCGACGGCTCCTTCAGGTTCGTCGACCTGTCCACGGGTGAGTACACCGTGATTGCCGCGGGCTATCCGCCGGTCGCCACCGTGCTCCAGGTCGCGGGCGGCGGGCGCACCGAACGGGATCTCCAGCTGGGGCACGAGGACTGAGCGTCCGGGCCGCCCGGCGAACGGCGGCTTTCAACCCCCCACCCCCCCCAACCCCTCAGCCCTTCAACCCTTCACGCCGTGCCGGCCCTGCCCGGAACGGCGGACGACGATGTTCCGGTCCTGGGCGAGAAGCCGCGGGCCGGGCGGACGGGGAGTGCGCATGAATGTGTCCCGCGAGTACCGAGAGGCGTGGGAGGGGTTCTGGTCGGCCACATCGGACACACCCGGTGAGGCGATCTGGGACGCGGATCCGTCGCTGAGCGCGGTGCCGCACACCGCGTTGCTGCTGCCGTACGCGGACGCCTCGCTGCCCGTCGTCGACCTCGGCTGCGGAAACGGCACCCAGACCCGGTACCTCGCCACCCGGTTCGCCCGTGCGATCGGTGCGGACCTCTCGCACGCCGCGATCGGCCATGCCCGGCGGGCGGACCCCGAAGGCATCGCCGAGTTCATCCAGCTGGACCTGGTCGACGGCGACGCCGTGCGCGCCCTGCACGAGCGGATCGGCGACACGAACGTCTACATGCGGGCGGTCATCCACCAGAGCGACCCCGAGGCGAGGCCGGCGGTCGCGGCGGCCGTGGCGACGCTGCTGGGGGAGCGCGGCCGGGCTTTCGTCGCCGAACTGACCCCCGCCTCCAAGGATGTGCTGCGCGTGGCCGCACAGGGTCCGGACGGGCCGCCGAAGAAGCTGCGCCGGGTCTTCGACCACGGGCTGAAGCCGGCGAGCGCCGCCGAGCAGGAGGTGCCCGATGTGCTGCGGGACGCCGGGCTGACCACCTTGGACAGTGGTGACACGGCGCTGCCGCAGACCGAGTACCTGCCCGACGGGACCCGGATCGACCTGCCGGCCCGGTGGTTCGTTCTGGCCGCCCGCTGATCCGGACACGCGACCGGCCCCGGGCGGGGAGTCCGTCCTGGGCCGGTCGCGTCGGTTCAGGGCAGCAGCCGCGGCCGCCGTCTCGCCGCCACGTCCTCGACCCAGCCGAGGAGCACCACGGCCGCGGCGACCAGGACCCAGGCCACCCCGAACTGGAACCAGGTCCTGCCGAGCGGCAGACACCGTTCGAGGGCGGGCACGTCCCACAGCAGGTCGATCAGGGGAACGCTCGCCATCAGCGCGACCTCGTGCCACAGATAGACGGTCACGGCACGGGCGTTGAAGACCCTCACCACCCGTGCCGCCACGGGCCGGCGGCCGAGCCACGCGCAGACCGGCCGGAACCGCAGGAGCAGCAGGACGAAGCCGGCGGACCACAGGGCCTGGGCGAGCGGGATGTCGTCGAGGTCGTACGACCCCTCGACCCGGTGCCGCAGCGCCCACCAGCCTCCCGCCGCCAGCAGGACAGGCGCCACGGCGACGGCCCGGCCGGGACGCACCCGGTCGAGCACCCCGTCGCGGTGGGCGAAACCGAGCAGCCAGCAGAACAGGAAGACCGACACATCGCCGAGCGCAGTCCCCAGCCGCCCGTCCGGCCCCCCGCCGAGCGCGGTCAGCACCACGACAGGGACGAGCGAGAGGACCAGGACGGGCAACGGCGCGAGCCGGAAGACGCGCAGCAGGACGGGTGACAGCAGGACGAACCAGAGGTATGTCCGCAGGTACCACAGCACCGCCCAGGCCTGCTCGCCCCACGCGTCGCCCGGCGGATCGCCGACCGGCAGCACCCAGTACAGAACGTCGGCGCCCGGCACCCAGCCGTGCAGCAGCATCGCCGCACCGAGGACCAGGCCGAACACCCACAGCGGGATCAGCAGCCTGCGCAGCCGCCCCCGGATCACCTGCCGGGCCGGCCGCTCCAGTGAACGCGCCATGAGCGAACCGGCGAGCGCGAACATCACCCCCATGGAGGGGAACACGAACCCCAGCCACGGCCATTCAAAGGTGTGGTAGGCGACGACACGGACCAGGGCGAAGGCCCGCAGCACATCGAACCAGCAGTCACGGCCGCCGCCGGATGCGAATGCGAATGCGGTTGCGGATGCCGGGGACGTGGTCGTGGTCGTGGTCGTGGTCGCCGAGGGTGCACCTCGCCGGTGCGCACCCCCCATCAGCGGCTCTCCGTACCGGACATGGAGGCGCCGACCACACCGGTCCGTTTCAGCTTCTGCCAGCGCAGCCGGCCGCCGGTCGCCGCGGTGACGCAGGAGTGGATGAGTACCAGGTACATCAGCTGCCGGTACGCCAGTTGCTGGAGCGGCAGCATCAGCAGATACCGGTACTTCTCCCGGTCGAGACGGAACGCGTAGGCCGCGCAGCCGAGTTGCACCAGCAGGACGGCCAGCCATGCAAGCAGGGACGCCCTGAAGTCCACGAACAGCATCGCGTAGAGGGTGAACACGTCGATCAGCGGGGCGAAGAGCGGCGTGACGATCTGGAAGAGGACCACCAGTGGCATCCCGACCCGGCCGAAGCGGCCCGAAGGCCCTCGGTCCGTGACGGACCTCCGGTGCTTCCACAGCGCCTGCATGGTGCCGTAGCTCCAACGGTAGCGCTGTCGCCACAACTGCCCGAGAGACGCCGGGGCCTCGGTCCACGCGCGGGCGTGCTCGGCGTAGACGACGCGCCATCCGGCCCGGTGCAGGGCGATCGTGATGTCGGTGTCCTCGGCGAGCGTGTCCTCGCTCATGCCACCGGCGTCCAGCACCGCCGTGCGGCGGAACGCGCCGATCGCACCGGGGATGGTGGGCATGCAGCGCAGCAGGTCGTACATCCGGCGGTCGAGGTTGAAGCCCATCACGTACTCGATGTGCTGCCAGGCGCCGATCAGGGTGTTCCGGTTGCCGACCTTGGCGTTGCCGGCGACCGCGCCGACCTCCGGGTCCCCGAAGGGCTGTACGAGCCGGTGCACGGTGTCGGGTTCGAAGACGGTGTCGCCGTCCATCATCACGACGATGTCGTGACGCGCCTGCCGTACACCGTTGTTGAGGGCGGCGGACTTGCCCGCGTTCACCTGGCGGACGACCCGGACGTTGGGCAGGCCCAGGGATTCGGCGATCTCCGCCGTGCCGTCGGTGGAACCGTCGTCGACGACGATGATCTCGATCGGATGGGTGCTGGACGCCAGGGAGCCGAGTGTGTGGGCGATGCACTCCTTCTCGTTGTACGCGGGCACGATCACGCTCACCGGGCCGGTGACCGCGGGCCCCCAGACGAACCGGCGTCTGTTGCGCTGCCGGTAGTGGCGGCGGGCCAGGAGGAGCATCAGCCCGAACCGTCCGAGTACGGCGACTCCCACGACGGTCAGTGCCGCGGCGAGTCCGGGCACCGTCCACTCGGCCACCGCGACGGCAGCGAGGAGCGCCCGGCCCTCCCACAGGGTGGTGGTGCCGGCCTTGCGGTGTGCGGCCTGCTCGAGGTTGGACCCGTCGGCTGCGGCCCCGGCCGGCGGGGCGGCCGGGGCCCCGCCGCCGTCCGCGGACGGCGCCGACGCCGCGTCGTCCTGCTGCTGGGCGCCGCTGACCGTGGTGAAGGTGTAGCCCTTCGCCTTCATCTGTTTGATGTACCGGGGCAGCGCCGCGAGGGTCTGCGCACGGTTGCCGCCCGCGTCGTGGAAGAGAACCGACGCGCCCTTGCCGCTCTTGGGCGTCGCCAGGTCGATGATCCTGTCGACGCCGGGCTGCTGCCAGTCCTCGCTGTCGGTGTCGATGAAGACGCTGGTGTACCCCAGCGCGCCGAGCTTCTGGTAGACGGGCCAGCTGTAGTTGTCGATGGCGTCGTTGGTCGACGAGTACGGGGCGCGGAACAGCGTCGTGGTGATGCCGGCGGCCCCGGCCAGGGCCAGCTGGGTCTGGGCGATCTCCCGTGTGACGCGGGAGGCGCTCTGGTATGAGAGGTCGACGTGCGTGAACGTGTGGACGCCCACCTCGTTGCCGTCGTCGACCATCTCGCGCACGACATCCGGATAGCGCGAGATCATGGAGCCCACCAGGAAGAACGTGCCTGGGACGTCGTTGTCGTCCAGGATGTTGAGCACCTTGCGGGTCCACTCGGGATCGGGTCCGTCGTCGAACGTCAGCACGATCGTCTTGTCGGGCACCGACTGGGTGCGCGCGGTGCCGTCCCGGAAGCTGAGCAGAGGACCGCCGTCCAGGATGCTGTCCGGCACCTTGCTCGCACTCGCGTCGGAGCGGACCCGTTGGTCGTTGCCGACCTCGGCCCGCAGATAGCCGTCGAGCAGCATCACCGACGTGAGGCCGAGGAGCAGCAGCAGGGCGATGACCACCCGGGGCCCCGGTATCGCCTGGCGGCGGCCGCGCGCCGAGCGCCTCATCGGGCCGTCCCCGCGCCCGGCGGGGCGTACGCCCCGCCGCCGGGAGGCGCGCCGCCTCCCGGGCCTCCCTGGGCGTGGGAGGTGCTGTCGAAGGGGAACAGCGTCGAGGGTGACAGGGAGATTCCGCCCATGAAGGCAAGGGCCAGTACGGCGACGTACCCGACGCAGGCGACCCCCAGCGCGGCACCGGCCCGGCGCAGCAGCCGGGCGCGCCGGCCCGAACTGTCCACGAAGACGGGCCCGTCCTGCGCCGCCGGCAGGGAGTTGCGCGCGTGTGTGCGGCGTCGGCCACGTACGGCCGGATCTGTCTCGGCAGGGGTATCGGAATGCATTTGCGTATGCTGACCGACGGTCATGTGCGAAGTCTGGGGCCTTGCTGGCCGGACGCTGTGGATCCGTGTCCCACCTGTCGGTGGGCTGAGAGAATCGGGGTCGCGAGCTGCTTGCCGAGTCGACTGCCGAAGGATCAACCATCTTTGTGACCTGCTCAGTTGGATACTCGCGTGCATAGTGAGGCGCGGGGTGGCCGTGAAGTGGCTGTGAGCGCGATGCTGGGCGGGCGTGAGAGGTTCTGAGTGTTCCGCTCCCTCCGTTTCGCAGTTCCGGAGGCACTCTTTGCCGAAAGCAGGTGCAAACGCCATGCGTATGTCAACCTCCCGGGCGGCGGGGGCCGGCGCCGGCCTCGTCGCGCTCCTCCTCGCCTGCTCCGCCTGCGCGACCGGCACCGCGGCGGATCAGGGCGCCGCCTCGGCCCCACGCCCGGCCGCCACCGCGACCTCCCGGGCGGCCACCGCCTACACCCCGTACGTCAGCGCCACGACCGCCGCCGCCACCGACGCGGCGGGTTCCCCGGACACGTACAACCTCGCCTTCGTGGTCGCCGACAGCGACGACTGCACCCCGCTCTGGGGCGGGAGCGCGGCGGCCACCGATCCCGCGGTCGTCTCGCGCGTCGCGGCGCTCACCGCGTCCGGTGCGGACATCCGGGTCTCCTTCGGCGGCGCGGCGGGCACCGAGGCGGCGCTCGCCTGTGACAGCGCACAGGAACTCGCCGACGCCTACGGGGACGTGCTCGACGCGGTCGGCGCGACCGGGGCGGACTTCGACATCGAGGGCGGCGCGCTCACCGACACCGCGTCCGTCACCCGCCGCAACGAGGCGCTGCGTCTGCTCCAGCGGGATCGGGACCTGGACGTCACCTACACCCTGCCGGTCATGCCCGACGGCCTGGAGGCGAGCGGGGAGGCCGTCCTGGACGACGCCGTCGCCCGGGGCGTCGAGGTCTCGGCGGTGAACATCATGGCGATGAACTACAGCTCGTCCCACGACGGAGACATGAGCGACTACGCGGAGCAGGCGGCCTCGGCGGCGCACGACCAGATCGCCGACGTGCTGGGACTGCCGGCCGGTGAGGCCTGGCAGGCCCTGCACATCACCGTGATGATCGGGGTCAACGACGTGGCGGGGGAGACCTTCACACTCGCCGACGCGGCATCCCTGCGCTCCTTCGCCCGGCGCGAGGGCGTCGGCGCGCTCTCCCTGTGGGCGGCGTTCCGCGACCGGCGGTGCACCGACGAGGACACCTCGAAGGCCGTCGACACATGCAGCGGCGTCGAGCAGGAGGACGGGGCGTTCGCCGAGGCGCTGAGCGGCTGACCGCCGTGGGTCAGTGCCCGGTCCCCTCACGTACGAGCGCCATCAGCGCCCGCGCCCCGGGGCTCATGGACCGCGCGGCCGGAAGCACCACCACGCTCTCGTAGTACGGCCGGCCCGCCCCGTCGAGCGGTACCGCCACCAGCCCCCGGGCCTCGGGCTTGCGCGAGAAGTGATGAGGCACGACCGCGATGCCGAGCCCCTCGTGCACCAGCTCCAGCAGGCTGTGCACGTCGTTGACCTCCAGCGCCACCGTGCGGCGCACCCGAGCGGCGGTGAACGCCCCGTCGGCCGCCCGGCGCGGACCGAAGTCCGGATGGAAGTCGATGAACGCCTCGCCCTCCAGCTCGTCCCAGCCGGCCCGGTCCGCCGAGGCCAGCCGGTGTCCGGGCGCGCACAGCAGGACCATGGGCTCACGGGCCAGCGGAACCAGCTCGCCGCGCCACTCCACGGGGGAGACCGTCGCGGCGAAGGCGATGTCGAGCCGCCCGCCCGCCACCCCGTCCACCAGGCTCGTCGTTCCCTCCTGGCGGAGACGGATCTCCATGTGCGGGTGCTCGTGGCGGAAGGCGGCGAGCAGCCGGGGCAGGCTCACCCCCGCCACGCACTGCTCCACTCCCACCGACAGGGTGCCGCGCAGCAGCCCCCGAACGGCGTCGACGGCCTCCCGCGCCGCCCGTGCGCCCGCCAGGGTGCGTTCGGCCTCCACCAGCAGGGCACGCCCTGCCTCGGTCAGCCGCACACTGCGGGTGGTCCGGCTGAACAGCGGGGTCCGCAGCTCCTGCTCCAGGGCGCGGACGGAGGCCGAGAGGCCGGACTGCGACACGGCGACGCGCTCGGCGGCCCTGGTGAAGTGCTGTTCCTGGGCGACGGCGACGAAATGTTCCAGCTGGCGCAACTCCATGATTGAGAAATATAGGTCCTGAATCCCAGCGGAATCTCCTGTTGGACTGCTGGATCGTTGTGCGCGAGCCTGGACCCCGCACGCCGTACCCCGTCGTGAACCGGAACCGTCACTCCCGTGGAGCCCCGCATGTACACCGCGTCCGCCGACCGCTACCAGGACATGCCGTACCGGCGCACCGGGCGCAGCGGTCTGAAGCTGCCCGCCCTCTCACTCGGTCTGTGGCACAACTTCGGCGGTGACCGGACACCGGAGTCCCAGGGACGGATCCTCCGCCGGGCGTTCGACCTCGGGATCACCCACTTCGACCTGGCGAACAACTACGGCCCGCCGCCCGGCTCCGCCGAGACGGCGATGGGCCGCGCGCTGGCGACGGACTTCGCCCGGCACCGGGACGAGATCATCGTCTCCACCAAGGCCGGCTATCTGATGTGGGACGGGCCGTACGGGGAGTGGGGCTCGCGCAAGAGCCTTCTCTCGTCACTGGACCAGAGCCTCGGCCGCCTGGGCCTCGACTACGTGGACATCTTCTACTCCCACCGGCCCGACCCCGAGACCCCGCTCGAAGAGACGATGGGTGCCCTTCACTCGGCCGTGCGGCAGGGCAAGGCACTCTACGTGGGCGTCTCGAACTACTCGGCCGAGCAGACGAGGGAGGCCGCCCGGATCCTGAACGGCCTCGGCACCCCGCTGCTCATCCACCAGCCGAGGTACTCGATGCTGGACCGCTGGGTCGAGGACGGACTGCTCACGGCTCTGGACGAGCTGGGCGTCGGCTCCATCGCCTACTCGCCGCTGGAACAGGGCATCCTCTCCGACCGCTATCTCCAGGGCATCCCTGAGGGCTCACGGGCGGCGGGCAGCAGCCCGTTCCTGTCGGCGGACGCGGTCACCCCTGATCTGGTCGGCCGGCTCCGCGAGCTCGGTCAACTGGCCTCCGAGCGCGGTCAGTCGCTGGCGCAGATGGCGCTGGCCTGGGTGCTGCGCGGCGGCCGGGTCACCTCCGCGGTGGTCGGCGCGAGCAGCGTCGCCCAGCTGGAGAACAGCGTCGCGGCGATCCACGACCTCGAGTTCGACGACAAGGAACTCGACAGGATCGAGAAGCTGCTGAAGGGTGCGAAGCGCCGCTGAACCACGAAGGAGGGCCGGTACCCCCGCAAACGGGCGTACCGGCCCTTCCGCGCGCGTCGACGGATCCGCCGGGAGACACCGGACGGCCTGTGCCATCCGAATATCCCCCGGGCCCGCGCGCCCGTGCCTGCACCCGTCAGTGGTATGGACCTCTGGAGGTCTCGGCAGCCCTGGCCTGCGCGTTCCGTGGCGCGTACCGTGTGGCCGCATGAAGATCCTCGTCAGCGCCGACATGGAAGGCGCCACCGGTGTGACCTGGCCGGCCGATGTGCTGCCCGGTACACCCCAGTGGGAGCGGTGCCGCTCCCTGTTCACCTCCGACGTCAACGCGGCAGCCCTCGGCTTCTACGACGGGGGCGCCGACGAGGTGCTCGTCAACGAGGCCCACTGGACCATGCGGAACCTGCTGCTGGAGCGGCTCGACGACCGGGTCCAGATGCTCACGGGCAAACACAAGTCGCTCAGCATGGTGGAGGGCATCCAGCACGGCGACGTCGACGCCGTCGCCTTCGTCGGCTACCACACGGGCGCCGGCACGGAGGGCGTCCTCGCCCACACCTACCTCGCCAACTCCATCACCGGGGTGTGGCTGAACGGGGTCAGGGCCAGCGAGGGACTGCTCAACGCCCATGTGGCCGCGGAGTACGGCGTCCCCGTCGTCCTCGTCACCGGCGACGACCTGACCTGCGTGGACGCCGAGGGGTACGCCCCCGATGCCAGGAAGGTCGCGGTCAAGGACTACGTGTCGCGCTACGCCGCGGTCTGCCGCACCCCCGCCCGGACCGCCGCCGACATCCGTGCGGCCGCCAAGGAGGCGGTGCCGCTCGCCGGCCGGTACACACCGGTCGAAGGCGGCCCGTTCACCGTGGAGCTGGAGTTCGACGCCGAACACCTGGCCGCGGCGGCCACCGTCGTACCGGGCACGGCACCCTCCGGCGAGAGGCGTGTCTCCTACACCAGCGCGACGATGTACGAAGGTATCCGCACGTTCAAGGCGGTGACGACCATCGTGTCGTCCGCCGTGGAGGAGCAGTATGGCTGAGGCGACCGCCCCCCAGGACCCCGTCGACGCGCTCGCGCTCGACGAAGCGGTGACGTTCACCTCCGAACTGATCCGCATCGACACCACCAACCGGGGCGGCGGCGACTGCCGCGAACGCCCCGCCGCCGAGTACGTCGCCGAGCGGCTGGCCGCCGCCGGGCTCGAACCGGCGATGCTGGAACGCACCCCCGGCCGCACCAACGTCGTCGCCCGCATCCCGGGCACCGACCCGTCCGTCGACGCGCTGCTGGTCCACGGTCACCTGGACGTGGTGCCGGCCGAGGCCGCCGACTGGTCCGTGCATCCGTTCTCCGGCGAAGTGCGCGACGGAGTCGTCTGGGGCCGCGGCGCCATCGACATGAAGAACATGGACGCGATGGTCCTGTCCGTCGTCCGGTTCTGGGCGAGGGCCGGCATCCGCCCGCGCCGCGACATCGTGATCGCGTACACCGCCGACGAGGAGGCCAGCGCCGACGACGGCTCCGGGTTCCTCGCCGACCGGCACGCCGCCCTCTTCGACGGGTGCACGGAAGGCATCAGCGAGTCCGGTGCCTTCACCTTCCACGCCGGACCGAACATGCCGCTCTACCCCATCGCCGCCGGCGAACGGGGCACCGGATGGCTCAAGCTCACCGCCCACGGCAAGGCCGGGCACGGCTCCAAGGTCAACCACAACAACGCCGTCAGCGCCCTGGCCGCGGCCGTCGCCCGGATCGGCGACCACGAATGGCCGGTCCGCCTCACCCCGACCGTCCGCGCCGCCCTCACCGAGATCGCCGCCCTGCACGGCATCCACCCCGACCTCGACGCCCCCGGCTTCGACGTGGACGAACTCCTCGGCAAGCTCGGGCCGGCCGCCGACCTCGTCGCGCCGACCATCCGCAACAGTTCCAACCCGACCATGCTGGAAGCCGGTTACAAGGTCAACGTGATCCCCGGGCATGCCACGGCGTACGTGGACGGCCGGATGGTCCCGGGCGGCGAGGAGGAGTTCCACGCCACCCTGGACCGGCTGACCGGCCCCTCGGTCGACTGGGAGTTCCATCACCGCGAGGTGCCGCTCCAGGCACCCGTCGACTCACCCACGTTCGCCAAGCTCCGCGCCGCCGTCGAGCGCTTCGACCCGGACGGGCATGTCGTCCCGTACAGCATGTCCGGCGGCACCGACGCCAAGCAGTTCTCCCGGCTCGGCATCACCGGCTACGGATTCTCACCGCTGAAACTGCCCGTCGGCTTCGACTACCAGGCCCTCTTCCACGGCGTGGACGAACGTGTCCCCGTCGAGGCGCTGCACTTCGGCGTCCGGGTCCTGGACCACTATCTGCGTACCGCCTGAACCTCTTGGGGGGAATTGAACATGGTATCCACAGGGGCCTACGGAACCTGGCCGTCACCGATCGACGCCGCGCTCGCCGCCGCCCGTGACGGCCGCCCCGAGTACGTCGGTGCGGTCGGCGACGAGCTGTGGTGGACGGAGCCCCGGCCGGCCCAGGCCGGCCGGCGCGCCCTGGTCCGCCGGCTGCCGGACGGCACCACGGCGGAGCTGCCCGCCCCGTGGAACGCCCGCAGCCGTGTCATCGAGTACGGCGGGAGGCCCTGGGCCGGTATCGAGCGCGCCGAGGGCGGCCCGCTGATCGTCTTCGTGCACTTCGACGACCAGCGGCTGTACGCCTACGCGCCCGACGGGCCCGCCGAACCCTGGCCGCTCACCCCCGTCTCCGGGACCGGCGGCGGGCTGCGCTGGGCCGACCCCAGGCCGCACCCGGGCCGCGGTGCCCGGGGCGAGATCTGGTGTGTCCTGGAGGAGTTCACCGGCGAGGGCCCGACCGACCTGCGCCGTGTCATCGCCGCCGTGCCGCTGGACGGATCGGCGGCCGGCGACCGGTCCGCGATCCGTGAACTCTCCGACGACCGGCACCGGTTCGTCACCGGCCCCGAGGTCTCGCCCGACGGGACGCGTGCGGCCTGGATCGCCTGGGACCATCCGAGGATGCCGTGGGACGGCACCGAGGTGATGCTCGCGGACATCGGCGAGGACGGCGCGTTCCACGGGACCCGGAGCCTGGTGGGCGGCCCGGAGGAATCCGTACCGCAGATCCGGTGGGCGGCGGACGGGCAGTTGCTGTTCGCCGGCGACCGGAGCGGGTGGTGGAACCTCTACCGCGCCGACCCGCAGGGCGAGGTCGTCGAACTCTGCCCCCGTGAGGAGGAGTTCGCCGGGCCGCTGTGGAAGATCGGGCTCAACTGGTTCTGCCCGCTGGACAACGGGCTCATCGCCGCGATCCACGGCAAGGGGTCCACCACCCTCGGCATCCTCGACCCGGAGACCGGCGATCTCGTCGACATCGCCGGGCCCTGGACCGAATGGGCCGAGACCCTCGCAGTCCAGGGCAGCCGCGTCATCGGGATCGCGGCGAGCCCGCGCAGCGCGTACGAGATCGTGGAGCTGGACACGGCTACCGGGCGCACCCGCGTCATCGGCGCACCGCACGAGGACGCGGTCGACCCGGCGTACTACCCCGAGCCCGTCGTCCGTACCTTCACCGGACCCGGCGGCCGCGAGATCCACGCCCAGGTCTACCCGCCGCACAGCCCCGACCGCACCGGCCCGGACGGCGAGCTGCCGCCCTACGTGGTGTGGGCCCACGGCGGCCCGACCGGCCATGCCGCACTCGTACTGGACCTGGAGATCGCCTACTTCACCTCGCGCGGCATCGGCGTGGCCGAGGTCAACTACGGCGGCTCCACCGGCTACGGCCGGTCCTACCGCAACCGGCTGCGCGAACAGTGGGGCGTCGTCGACGTGGAGGACTGCGCCGCCGTCGCCGGGGCGCTGGCGGCCGAGGGCACCGCGGACCCGGACCGGCTCGCCGTCCGGGGCGGCAGCGCCGGGGGGTGGACCACCGCCGCCTCGCTGACCGGGACCGACGTCTACGCCTGCGGCACGATCATCTACCCCATCCTCGACCTCACGGGCTGGGGCACCGACGAGACCCACGACTTCGAGTCGCAGTACCTGGAATCACTGGTCGGCTCCCTCGCCGAGGTCCCCGAGCGCTACCGGGACAGGTCGCCGGTCAGCCGCACCGCCGGGCTCACCACCCCCTTCCTGCTCCTCCAGGGGGAGGACGACCCGATCTGCCTGCCCGTGCAGTGTGAACGGTTCCTTGCGGCCGTCGAGGGGAGCGGCATCCCGCACGCCTATCTCACCTACCCGGGCGAGGGGCACGGATTCCGGCGCGCCGAGACCATGATCAGCGCGCTGGAGGCCGAACTCTCCCTGTACGCGCAGACCTTCGGGATCGATCGGGACGACGTGCCGAGGCTGGAGCTGAGGAAGTGACGGCCGGAGTCCCGGCAGACCATGTCCTGACAGGTCAGGTCCCGACAGATGTAGCCCTGGCAGACGAAGCCCTGACGGCCGGACATCCGCCGGCAGCTGAAGAGAGTGACGGCTGAAGTGACCCTCGCACCGTTGACCCGTCCCGCCCGGCTGCGGGCCGGTGCCAGGGTCGCCGTCGTCTCCCCGAGCGGGCCGGTGCCCGCCGACCGGCTGGAGCCCGGCCTCGCCCTCCTGCGCGGCTGGGGGCTCGAACCGGTGGTGATGCCGCATGTGCTGGACGTGCACACGGAGTTGGACTACCTCGCCGGCGCCGACGAGGCGCGAGCCCGGGACCTCCGGGATGCCTGGTGCGATCCCTCCGTCGACGCGGTGATCTGTGCACGCGGCGGCTACGGGGCGCACCGCATGGTCGACCTGGTGGACTGGGCGGCGGTCCGGGCCGCCGGGCCGAAGGTGTTCGTCGGATACAGCGACATCACCGTGCTGCACGAGGCGTTCGCGCTGCGGGCGGGGCTCGCCACCCTGCACGGTCCGATGGTGGGTACGGAGACCTTCCTGAAGGACCCGGAGACCCAGGAGTCCCTGCGCGCCACCCTGTTCGAGCCCGAGAGCGTGATGAAGCTGGGGCTCGGCGACGCCAGGGCGCTGGTACCGGGGCGTGCCCGGGGCATCACGTACGGCGGCTGTGTGAGCCTGCTCGCCGCCGACCTCGCCACCCCGCACGCCCGCCCGTCGGCCCGCGGTGGTCTGCTCGTCATCGAGGACACCACGGAGGATCCGTACAGCATCGACCGGATTCTCACGCAGCTGCTGCGGGCCGGGGCGCTCGACGGTGTGGCCGGGGTGGCCTGCGGTTCCTGGGAGGGCTGCGGACCGTACGAGCGGGTGCGGGCGGTGCTCGCCGACCGGCTCGGCCCGCTGGGGGTTCCCGTCGTCGAGGAGCTCGGTTTCGGGCACGGACCCACCGGGCTGACGATTCCGCTCGGGGTGCCGGCCGTGCTGGACGCGCCGGCCGACGGCGGCCCGGCCACGCTCACCGTCGAGGTTCCGGCCCTGGCGTGAGCACGCGGGCGGGCGCGGGGGCGGCCTGGTGCGAGGAGGGTGTGCGAGGACAGGGCGCGGGCCCGAACGAGGAGGTGACGGGGAGAAGCTGAACAACCTTCAGGAATCACCGTCCTGGGCGTTGACACCGTCATGACCTGTGTCACAGCATGAGCGCGGCCCAATACTTACCGGTCGGTAAGATGTCCTCGGTGTGGAGGTCCCAGTGTCGCGTGCTGTCTTTGCTTCCGGTTCCGGTTCCCGATCCGGAACCGGCTCCGCTTCCGGGTCCCGCTCCCGCCGGCGGTCGATGTGGTCGAAGCCGCTGTCCCGTAAACTCCTCGCCCTCGTCGCCGGGGCCGCGCTCGCCGTGCCCCTCGCGTTCACCGGCACCGCACAGGCGGGTACGGCGGGCGCACCATTCGAATACACCGTCACCGCACTGAAGTTCACCGTTTCCGCAGGCGACCGGTCCTGTGTCGTGGACGCCGACCTCTACCGCCCCGCCGGGGCCGACGCCCGGCATCCGGTGCCCGCGGTCCTCGCCACCAACGGCTTCGGCGGCAGCAAGTCGGACGGCTCGACCGACGGCATCGGCAAGGCGTTCGCCTCGCGCGGCTACGCCGGACTCGTCTACTCCGGTCTGGGCTTCGGCAAGTCCGGCTGCCTCATCACCCTCGACGACCCGGAGACGGACGGCAGGGCGGCTGCCGCCTTCGTCGACTTCCTCGGCGGAACACGCGCCGCCGACGACGGCACCCAGGCCGACTTCGTCACCCAGGACGGCCCCGGAGACCCCGCGGTCGGCATGATCGGCGGCTCGTACGGCGGAGCCATCCAGATGGCCACCGCGGCGGTCGACCCCCGGGTCGACGCCCTCGTCCCGCTCATCACCTGGAACGACCTCGGCTATGCGCTCGCCCCCAACAACACCGGCGCGGCCACCGGCGTCTCCTCCGACACGGCGGGTGTCTTCAAATGGCAGTGGACCAACGGCTTCTACCTGATGGGGGAGGGTCAGACGATCCTCAGCCCCAGCCTCGACCCGTCCCGCTTCGGCAGCCTGGACTGCCTCCACTTCGCCGCGCGGGCCTGCGACACCATCCGGCTGCTCAACTCGGGCCGCTACCCGGCCGACAGGACCGCCGCCATGCTCGACTACGCACGCGGCGTCTCACCCGTCTCGTATCTGAGCCGCGTCAAGGCGCCCACCCTCCTCGTCCAGGGCCAGGCGGACAGCCTGTTCAACCTCAACGAGGCCACCGCCACGTACCGGACGCTCAAGGCGCAGGGGACCACGGCCAAGATGATCTGGCAGGCCTGGGGACACAGCGGCGGCCAGGCGGAGGGCGAACTCGACCTGGGGCAGGGCAATCTGGAGACCAGCTACGTCGGCGGGCGCATCCTCGCCTGGTTCGACCGCTACCTCCGCCACTCGACGACGACGGATACCGGACCGGAGTTCGCCTACTACCGTGACTGGCAGAGCGGTTACGGCACCGCCGATGACGTCCCCGGCCTCACACGGAAGATGTACCTCTCCGGCGACGGCAAGCTCGTCGACAACCGCTCCGAGGTGGTACGCGGCAGCCGCCAGTACACGAACTGGCTGGTGCCCACCAGCCACTCGGAGAGCTCGCTCGCCGGCCTCATCGGACTGCCCGACCCCAAGCCGTACGACACCAAGGGCACCTACCTCGGATGGCGCAGCGCCCCGCTGGCCTCCGCCGTCGATGTGGTCGGCGCCCCGAAGGCGACCCTGAAGGTCGTCTCGCCGAAGACGGAGCGGGTACAGAACAGCGGCGACGCCGCCGACAAGCTCGTCCTGTTCGCCAAGGTGTACGACGTATCGCCGGACGGCACCAGGACGCTGGTGAACCGCCTCGTCTCGCCCGTCCGGGTGCCGGACGTGACCCGGCCCTTCACTGTTCAGCTGCCCGGCATCGTCCACCGGTACGAGGCGGGGCACCGGCTGGAGTTCGCGATCGCGGCCAGCGACAGCGCGTACTTCGGCAACCGGGGGATCAAGCCCGTCACGGTCGTCAGCGCGCCCGGGGACACCGGCGTGCTGGAGCTTCCGGTGGTCGGCAGCGGCGACGAAGCGGGGCAGAGCGGCGGCGAAGCGAGGGAGTAGGGCCGGTCCGCTCCTGATTCGCCGGGCATTCCCCGGCCCGGCTCGGCAGCCGTCACCCGAACGGCGGTACAGCACCACCCCCCGGCACCCGAACGGAGTCATCCTGGTGCTCCGGGGGACGGTGGCGCACCAGAACCAGGGAAGGGGCCGCCTCATGAGCCCGAAGGACGTGTCGAGCGGCAGCAAGAGCAGCACGGGTGCGTTCACACCGGCCCGCATCATCGTCATCATCATCGCGGTGCTGTCGGTCGTGTTCATCGCGGAGAACACCGAGGAGGTGGAGGTCCGCCTCATCGTTCCGCTGGTGACCATGCCGCTGTACGTGTGGCTGATCGTGATGTTCCTGGCGGGTATGGCCTGCGGAGCGTACGTCTTCCGCCGACGGACCAAGTAACCGCCCGCGTCGCCGCAGCCCGGCCCCGGTGGGGCGGGCTGCGGCGATCTACGCTGGGCCGATGTCCGACACCACCTACCTGGCCGAGGGTCCGCGCACGGCGATCCGCGCCATCACGCACGCCGACGCGGACGAGTTCACCGCCGGTGCCCGGGGAAGCCTGGAACTGCACCGCCCCTGGCTCTTTCCGCCGGCCGGCCCCGACGCGTACGCCGCCTACGCGGGCGCGCTCATCGAGGACCCGACGAGGGCGGGATTCCTCGTGTGCGAACGGCGCGGTGAGCGCGGCGGCCGGGCCGACGGGGCGATCGCCGGGTTCATCAACATCAACAACATCGTCATCGGCGGCTTCCGCTGCGGCGCGCTCGGATACGGGGCCTTCGCCCACGCGACCGGACGTGGCCTGATGAGCGAGGGGCTCGGCCTGGTCATCGGGCATGCCTTCGGGCGGCTCGGCCTGCACCGGCTCGAAGCGAACATCCAGCCGGGCAACGCGGGCTCGATCGCCCTGGTGCGCAGGGCGGGGTTCCGGCTGGAGGGGTTCTCGCCGGACTTCCTGTTCATCGACGGGGCCTGGCGCGATCACGAACGGTGGGCGATCACCGCGGAGATGCGCTGAGGCCGGCCGGGGAGCGGGCTGCCGTCACCGAGGGGCGCGCTGAGCCCGGGCGGAGCCGTCCGGCCCGTCGGCATGGACGCCGGGTCCGCTCCGCTCAGCCCGCCGCCGCTGCCGTCTGCGCGTCCAGCGCCGTGAACAGCCAGTCGTGCGCGGTCCCGGGGGTCGGCTCCGGCGGCGCGCCGGGTGCGGTGATCACGCCGGCCACCAGCTCCCAGTACCGGTCGATCCGGGGGTCGGCGGCGAGCTGACCGGCGAGCACGCTGCGGAAGGCCGGGGTGTCCCGGCTGCGGTACGCGCTCGCGTACGCGTCCACGAAACTGTCGAGCTCCTCGCCCGGGTACGGTTCGCGGCCCCGGCGCACCTGCGTGACAGCCAGTTCGTACGCCCGGGCGAGCCCCGCGTACAGCACGGCCGGCCCGCGCGCCCCCGAGGCCTTGTGCGCCTCGGGCTGGGGCTGCTCGCCGTCCGTGCACGGGCGGGTCACGAGCGCGTTCAGCCGGGCGAAGGCGAGCACCTGGGCCGGATCCGGTTCCTCGGGCGGCTGGGGCACCGCCACCTCCAGGAACGCGGCCGTCGCCCGCGCCGGCATCCGCGCCGGCAGCCAGGCACGCCAGAACCGGGCCAGCGGGGCTGTGCTGGGAGGGGCGGTCACCGCTCCGATCAGGCGCAACCGCTCGGCCCGCTCCCCGGGCGGGCACTCCAGCACCAGCCGCATCCCCGCCTCCCGCCAGCGCAGGGCCGTGAGCTGCGAGCCCAGTTCGCGCAACTGCCCCGCGACGACGTCCTCCAGCACACTGCCCGCCCCGTCCCGCGCCCCGTTCTCCTCCTCTTCGAGGACGCGGCGCACCTCGCGCACCGGGACACCCAGCGCGCGCAGGGAGCGGAGCATCAGGAGCCGGCCGAGTGCGTCGGGGCCGTACCGGCGATGCCCGCCCGCGCTGCGGGAGGCCTCCGGCAGCAGGCCGTTGTCGGAGTAGAAGCGGACGGCCTTGACGGTGATGCCCGCGCGCTCGGCGAGTTCACCGATGGAGCACAGTCCGTCGTCGTGGGACCTGAACACTTGAACCTCCCTCAGGGGGAGCTTCTACCGTACCGGCGAGGGCGGCCGGGCGGCCGTTGACGGTCCGCCCGTGACGGATCGCGGAGGAGAGAGCCATGACCGAATTCATCCTGGTGCCGGGCATGTTCACCGGCGCACACGTATGGGAGGGCACCGCTGCCGTGTTGGCCTCGTCGGGCGCAGGGGTGCACACGGTGGCGCTCACCGGCCTCGGCGGGGCCGACGGAGCCGCGACGGACGACGTCGACCTGGAGACGCACATCGCGGATGTGCTCGCGCTGATCGACGCGGTGAGCGCCGGGGCAGGCCGGGACCGGGAGATCGTGCTGGTCGGGCACGACTACGGCGTCCACCCGGTGCTCGGCGCCGCCGACCGCCGGGCGGAACGCATCAGCCGGATCATCTGCCTCGACACGGGGCCGGGCCGGGACGGAGTCCCCGCGCTGGCCGCCGTCGCGGACCCGTCCGCGCGTGAGACGGTGGCCGGGCGCGCCGGTGCGGGCGAAGCCGGTCCGGGCCTGGACGCCCCGGCCCGCGACGAGTGGCAGCGCTGGGGGAGCACCGAGGGCATCGACGATGCCGCACTGGACCGGCTCACCGCACTGTCCTCCCCGCAGCCACTGGGCACGCTGCTCCAGCCGCTGCGGCTGACCGGCGAGGTGGCCTCCGTACCCGTCACGGGCGTGCTGTGCCAGGCGAACGGTTCGAGCATCGAGATGGTGCAGCGGCGGGTGGACCTCGGTGACCCCGTCTTCGTCGCCCTGGCCGCCCCCCAGGTGTCGTTCTTCGAACTGCTCACCGGGCACTGGCCGATGCTCTCCCTCCCGGCCGCGCTCGCCGAGGTCCTGCTGCGGGCAGCCCAGGGCGAAGGGCACCGATTGGTTCCGCCCGGCTCGGGGGAGCCGCCCGCGCACCTGCGGCCGTTCCTGTTGGAGGTGCCGGAGCTGCCGTGCGAGCGGACCGGCAACGTCGATCTGTATCTGCCCGACGCCGACGGTCCCCGGCCCGCGGTGGTGTTCGTGCACGGCGGGCCGGTTCCGGCCGGGGGCACGCCGACCCCGCGCGACTGGCCGGCCCTGAGGGGATACGCCCGCTGCGCGGCGGCCGAGGGAGCGGTCGGCGTGACCCTCGATCACCGACTGCACGACATGGCCGACTACCCTCGCGCCGCCGCGGACGTGGCGGCCGCGTTGGAGCGGGTCCGGGCCGACCCACGGGTGGACGAGGACCGGATCGCGCTGTGGTTCTTCTCGGGAGGCGGCCTCATGGCGGCGGACTGGCTGCGGAAGCCACCGGCCTGGCTGCGCTGCCTGGCGGCCTCCTACCCGATCATGGTTCCGGTGCCGGGCTGGGGGGCGGTCGACAGCCGGTTCCGTCCGGCGGACGCGGTGACGGGCGCGGGGGCGCTGCCCGTCGTACTCACCAGGGTGGGACGCGAGTCACCCGAAATCGCCGCCACCGTCGAGGAGTTCCTGGCCGCGTCCGAGAAGTGCGGGGCGAACGTCGAAGTGGTCGACGTACCGAACGGCCACCACGCCTTCGAGACCCTCGACTCGACGGAGGAGTCACGCCGGGCCGTGCGCCGTGCGATGCGCTCGGTGCTGGTGCATGTGTCTGCCCGAGGCTGAGGATGAGGCTGGGCCGGATCGCTCGCGGACCCGGTGGTCCCCGTGCCGCGTACAGCGCCCGCGTGAGGTGACGCAGGCGCCGCGTCCCACCAACGTCCGGTGCCCGTGCCGGTTCCACCGGCACGGGCACCGGACGGTCCGGCCGCTCAGTCGAGACAGAACTCGTTGCCCTCCACGTCCTGCATGTTGAGGCAGGACTCGTTCTCGTCGTCGGCAAGCAGCAGTTGCCCGCGTACCGCGCCGAGCGGGAGCAGCCGTGCGCACTCGGCCTCGAGCGCGGCAAGGCGCTCCTCACCCACGAGCCCGGTGCCGACCCGTACGTCGAGGTGCACCCGGTTCTTGACGACCTTGCCCTCGGGGACACGCTGGAAGTACATGCGCGGGCCCACGCCCGTGGGATCGGCTGCGACGAACCCCGAAAGCTGCTGCTGTCCGGGCGGCAGGGAGCTCTTGTACGCCTCCCATGAGTCGAACCCCTCCGGTGGCGGCGGCACGACGTACCCGAGCACCTCGCACCAGAAGCGTGCGACGCGCTCGGGTTCCGCGCAGTCGAAGGTGACTTGGAACTGCTTGATCGACGTCATCGGACCACCATAGCGGCGGGGGATTCGGGTCTCCGCAGCCGTCCACCGGGCCGGAAGTCTCCCGCCGTGAACCGGCGACTGATCAGTTCAGGCAGAGGGACTTTCGAGGACGACCCGGTGTGCAGACCAGAGAGCCTGTCACAGAGCTGAGCCGCAAGGAGAAGTGCCTCGATCCTCCCTCGCGTCTGCACCCCGGCACGCCCTCCGGGTGCGCCGGGGTGCAGACGGTGGGTCAGGAGGTGCGGCAGATCGTTCCGTTGAGGGTGAACGTCGTCGGGGCGGGGTTGGCGCCGTCGTTGGCTCCGACGAAGCCGAAGGTGGCGCTGGAGCCGCCGTGCGGGGCCAGCTCGGCGTTGGTGCCGTTGTCGGTCACATGGACGCGCGTGCCCGAGTCGGTGACGTTCGCGTTCCAGGAGCTTTGCACGGACTGGCCGGTGGACGACCAGGTGAAGTCCAGCGTCCAGCCGTTGACCGGGGCGTCACCGACGTTGGAGACGGTGACAGTGGCGACGAATCCGCTGCCCCAGCCGCTGTCCACCCGGTAGTTGACCAGGCAGCTGCTGTCGCGCGGAGCCGTGGTGGCGAAGGTCAGCGGATCGGAGGGGCGCGAGAGGCGGCCGTCGGCGTCCCGGGCGAGAATGTTGACCGTGTGCTCGGAGCCGGGCGGCAGGTTGTGCAGCGTCGCCGAGGTGGAGGTCGAGGTGGCGAGCAGCTGGGCGTTGGCGCCCAGACGTTCGTACACCTCGTAGCGCACCGCCTCGCCGTTCGAGGGGGCCGTCCAGCTCACCGTCGCTGTGGCGCTGTCCACGGCGGTGGTCTTCGGGGCGCCGGGTGCGCCGACCGAGGCCGCGGCGGCGTGCGGGGCGACGGTGATCGTGGTGATCGAGTACGGCGGCAACAACTGGTGGCCCCCGCCGGTGGGGGCCACCTGGGTGACATCGGTGTCGCCGCGGCCGTAACGGTGGACCACCGGTGCCTGGGTGGTGGGCGTATATCCGGCGTAACTGATCTCCACAGTCGCGGAGTTCAGCGGGTCCTTGTTGATGAGCATCACGCTCAGCGTGCCGTCGGCCCGGTGCACGGCGTGCGCGGAGACCTGGTCGCTGTCAGTGGAGGAGGCGACCATCGTGTCACCGGGACGACCCAGCTTCGTCAGCGACTTGATGCCGAAGTACGGGTGGAACGGCGTGTTCACGGCCGGCTGGCAGACGTCGCCGACGCAGCCGCCGCTGGAGAGCAGGCCGAAGTCGTTGAAGTCGGTGTCGCCGTCCACCGTCCCCACCTCGGTGGGCCCGTTGTGGACGTTCCACCAGTCGACGTTGAAGACGCCGTTCTCCAGCGCCGTCATGTAGGTGTCCGCGGCGAACAGGCCGTTGGGGCGGCTGTTCATCTGGACGTTGGAGTTGACCTCGGTGAGCGCGATGCCGATCTCCGACGAGCGTTCCCCGGCGTACTGGTCGATCTGCCGGCGGACCTCGCGGAGCTGCCCGGGCAGCCGGGCGGTCCGGTCCAGGGCCTCGTCGGCGGTGGCGCCGCCCGGGTAGGAGTGCACGATGGCGAAGTCGATCGCCCCGGCGACCGCGGACAGCACGGTGTGGTTCCAGTCGGCCGAGTCGCCCGGGCCGGTGATGCCGTCCGGCCAGTCGCCCGGCGTGGTCAGCACGGCGCCGATCTTGATCGTCGGGTCGACGGCCTTCATCGCACCGGCGTAGGCGAGGACGTTGCGGGCGTACTCGCGCGGGCTCTTGTCCGGGTGGTCGTCGGCCTCCCAGCCGCCGCCGTAGTGGCCGTTGCCGTAGATCTCGTTGCCGATCTCCCAGTACTTTGCCCCGTAGCCGCGGGTGACGTTGGCGTACCGGACCCAGTCGGCGGCCTCCTGCGGGGTGCCGGTGCCGTAGTTGGCGATGATCACCGGCTGGGAGCCGGATGCGCGGACGCTGCCCATGAACTCGTCGAAGGTGGTGCCGGGAGCCACGTAGCCGCCCGGGGCGGTGTGGTCCTTCCAGTGGTAGATGTCGCCGTAGGAGCCGCCCGGGTAGCGCATCATGCCGACACCCGCCTCGCCCAGCAGGCCGGTCACCTCGGGGTCGTTCATGTGCGAGTCCCAGAGCGCGTGGTTGACCCCGAACGCCTCCTTGCCGATGGTGCCGAGACCGACCCCCGCGTTGACGGAGACCTCGACGGCCGACGCCTCGTCGGCGGTCGTAGCCGCTGCGGCCGGGACCGCGGTGGTCCGGCCGGTCGCGGCGGGCGCCGGGGGAGCGGCGGCGAGAGCGGCGACCGTGGCCAGGGCGCAGACGAGCACCGCGGCGGGGCGTCTGCCCGCGGTTCGTCCGGTCCTGCGGCCCGGCCGGCCTAACCGGCCGGTGGCGGGAAGGTGTGCGAGCGGCATGACGTGTCCTCCTCGGGCGAGCGTCGCGTCGGTCGGCAGGACGCCCGGTGTGAGTGGTCGGTGGATGCCGGGTGCGACACCCGTGGGAGCGCTCCCACGATGATGCAGTGGAGACATGACCGCGTCAATGGTGCGGACGAGGGCATCCCGGTCTCCCGGCCGCCGCGCGGCGAGCCGTTCGGCCTCCGCGTGCCACCCGTCGGGCGGAGGCGGAACGGTGACGTGGGCGGTCAAGTGGTCCGGGCGCAGTCCCAGCCGGCGCGGACGACGGGGTGGACGCGGATCTCGGTCACGCGCTGCCGGGCGCCTGCCTCCTCGTCGGGGCCGGGGTACTGGAGGAGGTCCAGGCGGATCTCCTCGGCGGCGGACGGCATCAGTCGCTGCCGCGCTCGCTCGGTCGGGCGAGGGGGGCAGCTGCCGGACGCGGGGCGCCCGTGGTGCTCCGGCCACGCCTTGGGGTACGGGAACCGGACAACCGGTCGCATGGATGGGGCGAAGCTCTCGCCGCGTGCACCCGCAGCACGCCGGGAGAGCTTCGACCGGCTCCTGATCAGCGGCCTGGGCTCATAGTCCGATGGCCGACTTGGGCCCCATGTAGGACCCGGCCCCCGGGAATCCCTCCCGGCACAGCTTCACGAACAGGTCGCTGAAGCCCAGGGCGGTCAGTGCGCCCAGGCCGACGAACTCCACACTGCGAATCGGCCGGGTGTCCGCACCCTCCGCGATGTTCCCGATTGTCCCGCCCGTCCGGCGGGCCTCGAAAGTCAGGTGAACGACATGCGCAGCGATGTTGTCGCACAGGTACAGCAACCGGCCGACCTCGACGTCGACTCCGGTCTCCTCTCGCACTTCTCGAATCAACGCTCCGCCCAGTGACTCTCCGTCCTCAACCTTTCCCCCCGGCAAGGACCAGGACCGGGCTCCATCGGTGTCCTGGTCCAGCACCAGGAGCTTGCCGTCCTCGATGACGATGGCCGTCACGCGTGTATGCATGCGCGGAAGCTACGGCCCTCCCGGCACCCCTGGGGAGCACGCCAGCGAACATGCAGCACCAATGAAGGCCTGTGACAGAGCTGAAAGGAGTGAAGCACAGGAGCAATCGCCCCGTCGGAACTCCGCCCTACCCCCGCCGCCCCTTGAAGTTGATCTTCATGGTGTCCATGTCCGTCGCGGTGGAGCGCAGTTCACCGTGCCCGTAACCGGCCTTCCGCAGGGCCGTCTCCGCGCGGTCCTCGGCGATCGCGCCCGCCATCTCCTCGCCGTCGGCGGCGTCCGACACCACCACGTACCGGAAGCTGAAGTGCTTGAGCACACGGTCATAGGTCAGCGACCCCTCCTCGCTGAACTGCATCGCTGCCAGACCGTGCTCCTCGACCTCCGAGAGCAGCCGCTCGCGGGCCTGCTCGGTGAGCCCCTCCCACGTGCCGCGCACGATCACTCGGTACGTGTGCTGCGTGCCCATCGTGTCCGCCGTTCCTGTCGTATCCCGCAAACCGGTTGAGCGGCCAGCCTACGACGCGGAGGATGGGGCGCATGCGGAATATCGTGGTGCTCGACGCCCCCTCCAACCTGGGACTCCGCCCGCCGGCCCCCGGCACCGTACCGGGCTGCTACAAGCTCGCGGGCGCACTGCGGGAGCAGCGGATCCTGGAGCGGACCGGCGCGTCCGAGGGCGGGGTCGTCGTGCCGCCCCGCTACGACCGGGGTGCGTGGCAGGAGGGGGACGGCGTCTTCAACGCCGCCGCCATCGCCCGGTACACCCGCACGCTCGCCGACCGTGTCGAACAGCATGTGCGCGCCGCCGAGTTCCCTCTCGTCCTGGGCGGTGACTGTTCCATCCAGCTGGGTGCCTCGCTCGCCCTGCGCCGGATCGGCCGGTACGGACTGGTCTCGGTCGACGGGTCCGCCGACTTCCGCCACGTCGGCAACGGCGACGGGGTCGGTGCCGCGGCCGGTGAGGAGCTGGCCATCGCCACCGGCCGGGGACAGGACGACCTCGCCGGGCTGGAAGGGCTGCGGCCCTATCTCCGCGACGAGGACGTGCGGGTGCTCGGCATCCGTGACTACGACACGGACCGTGCCGAGCTCGCCGAGCTGAAGATCCCGGTGGCGACCGTCGGCGAGATCCGTGAGCAGGGCGCCGCCGCTCTGGCGGGCGAAGTCGTGCGGAGCCTGGAGAGCCCGGCCCTCGACGGTTTCTGGGTCCACCTGGACGCCGATGTGCTCGACCCCTCCGTCATGCCCGCCGTCGACAGCCCGGACGACGGCGGCCTGCTCCCCGGGGAACTGGGCCCCCTGCTGCGGACACTGGTTGGCTCGCCGCGCTGTGTCGGCCTCAACGTCACGGTCTACGACCCCGATCTCGACCCGGACGGCACCGCGGGCGCGCTGCTCGCCGACCTGGTCGTCGCGGCTTTTGCAGAAGTCTGACGGCTGATCCCCTGGTCCGGGCGGCGTCGAGCGTGTTCCATGGTCATCGGGGGGCGCCCGGACCTGCGGCGGCCCGCGCGAGGGAGCGAGGTTGCCTTGGCCACCACCGTACGACGCACCGTACTGACCCTGCCCGCGGCGGCGACGGGCCCTGAGAACCCGCTGCCCGCGCTGCGGCCGCTCGACGAGACGCATGCCATCGACGACCGCGACCGGGCCGGCCTGCCCCGCGACATGGCCCGCCAGCTCGGCCACGCACCCCTGGCAACCGTTCTTCCCGTGCGGATCCTCGACGGCTACGGACGCGAGCGCACCCCCACGGACCTGGACGCGATCGTCATCGAGAACGACCGGCTGCGGGCCACCGTGCTCCCCGGGCTGGGCGGACGTGTCCACTCCCTCTTCCACAAGCCGACCGGCCGCGACCTCGTCTACACCAACCCCGTGCTCCAGCCCGCCGATTTCGCGCTCAACGGCGCCTGGTTCTCCGGCGGTATCGAATGGAACATCGGCGCCACGGGCCACACCACGCTGTCCTGCGCCCCCCTGCACGCCGCCCGGGTCCCGGCTCCGGACGGGGGCGAGATGGTCCGGCTGTGGGAGTGGGAACGGCTGCGCGACCTGCCGTTCCAGGTCGATCTGTGGCTGCCGGACGACTCCGACTTCCTTCATGTCGGTGTACGGATACGCAACCCGCACGAACACCCCGCGCCCGTCTACTGGTGGTCCAACATCGCTGTCCCGGAAGGCGAGGGGACCCGGGTGATCGCGCCCGCGGACGAGGCCTGGCACTTCGGGTACGAACGGGCACTGACCCGGGTCGCGATGCCCGAGACCGGGGGCGTCGACCGTACGTACCCGCTGCGCGGCGACTTCCCGGCGGACTACTTCTACGAGGTCCCCGACGGCGCCCGGCGCTGGATCGCCTCCCTCGACGAGCACGGCCACGGCCTCGTCCAGACCTCCACCGACCTGCTGCGCGGACGCAAGCTCTTCCTCTGGGGCAGCGGGTCCGGCGGCCGTCGCTGGCAGGAGTGGCTCACCGAACCGGGCACCACCGGCTACGCCGAGATCCAGGCCGGGCTCGCCCGCACCCAGCTGGAGCACGTACCGCTGGAGCCCGGGGGCGAGTTCAGCTGGCTGGAGTCGTACGGGCCGCTGGCCGCCGATCCCGCCACCGTGCACGGAGACGACTGGGCCGCGGTCCGTGCCGAGACCGGGCAGCGGCTCGAAGAGGCGCTGCCGCGCGAAGCCGTGGACGCCGCGTACGAGGCATGGCGGGGCAGCGCCGACACGGAGCCGGGCGAGATCCTGGCCATTGGCTCGGGCTGGGGCGCCCTCGAAGTGCGGCGCGGCGGGTACGGGCTGCCCGGCACCCCGTTCACGGAGTCCATGCTCGGCGCGCAGCAGGAGCCCTGGATCGGACTGCTGGACCAGGGCGCCTTCCCCGAACCGGACGGCGTCGCCCCGCCCGGTCCCAGTCTTGTCTCCCCGCACTGGCGCGACATGCTGGAGACGGCCTCCGCCGAACCGCTCACCGAGTACCACCTGGGCGTTGCCCAGTGGCATGCCGACGACCGGGCCCAGGCGGTCCGCAGCTGGGAGCGCGGCCTCGCGATCGCCCCGTCGCGCTGGCCGCTGCTGCGCTGTCTCGCCGTCGCCGCCCAGGAGAGCGGCCAGCGGGACCGGGCAGCCGACTACTACACGGAGGCGTTCGACGGCCTGTGCGCGGAGCGCCGCGACGACGAGCCCTGGACCGCCGCCACGGCGGCCCTCGGCAGGGAGGCGATCGAGGTACTGCTGACCGCCGGCCGCACCACCGCGGCCCGCACGGTCTGGACCGGACTGCTGCCGGAGATCCGCACCAGGGGCCGCTTCCGTCTGCTGGAGGCGCGCCTCCTGCTCGCGGAGGGCGACCGGGAGGCCGCCCGTGCCCTGTTCGACGCGGGCTTCGAGGTCGCCGATCTGCGCGAGGGCGCGGAGATCCTGGACGAGGTGTGGGCCGAACTCACCGGAACGACCGGTGAACCGCTGCCGGATGTGTACAACTACCGCATGCGGCCCAGGGACTGACGGAGGAGAGGGCGTCGCTCAGACGGTTCGGTTGCGGTCGACGTACTCGAAGACCGAACCGTCCGGGTGCACCGCGATCAGATTACGGCCGGCCGGGGTGGGCACCGGGCCCGCGATGACGCGGGCACCGACCCGGGTCAGGGCGGTGTGAGCCTCGTCGACGTCCTTCACCGCGATCGTCGCGGTCACCTTGCGCAGGATCTCCAGCTCGGACTCGGGGCCGCTCATCAGGAGAAAGCAGCCGATGGCGGCGACGGACACCCCGCCGCGCTCGAAGCGCAGCGCCGAAGTCGCCGTCAGGTCCTCGTAGAAGACCACCGCGGCCTCCAGGTCGTCGACGCAGATACGCAGCGTGGTTCCCATGATCTCCATGCCGAACAGGGTAGTTGGCCGGTCAGCCGCGTGTGATCGGTTCGGCGGGAGGGGGCCGGGCGGCCTGTGGGGCCGGGATGGCCCGGCCGGTCGGCCGGGGCTGCGTGGACCGGTGGTTCCGGCAGCCCCGGCCCGGGTTCGGACCGGCCCGGGTTCGGACCTGCCCCAGGATCGGACCGGCCCGGGGGTCAGGCCCGGCAGAGGATCTCGCCGTGCGGGACCATGAACCAGCCGTCTCCCTGTTCGCCCCAGCTGCGCCAGGCCTCGGCGATCGCGGTGAGTTCGCCGGTCGTCGCGTGGCCGCCGTCGACCGCCAGCTTCGCGTAGACCGAGCCGACGGTACGGTCCGCCCACAGACCGCTCCACCAGTCCCGGCTCTCCGGCGTGGCGAAGCACCACGAGGCGGCCGTCGGGGTGATGTCGGTGAAGCCCGCCTCGCGTGCCCAGGAGAGCAGCCGGCGTCCCGCGTCCGGCTCGCCGCCGTTGGCCCGTGCCACGCGCGCGTACAGCTGCTGCCAGGCGTCCATGACGGGCGACTCGGGGAACCAGCTCATGGCCGCGTAGTCGCTGTCGCGGGCCGCGACGATGCCGCCGGGGCGGCACACCCGCCGCATCTCGCGCAGTGCCCGCACCGGGTCGCCGACGTGCTGGAGCACCTGATGGGCGTGGACCACGTCGAACGAGTCGTCGGGGAAATCCAGGTCATGGACATCCGCGACGGCGAACTCGACGTTTTCCAGGCCTCGTTCGGACGCGACGTCGGCGGCCTGGGCGAGGATCTCCTGGGTGGTGTCGACGGCCGTCACGCGGCCCGGGGCGACCAGTGCCGCCAGGTCCGCGGTGATGGTGCCGGGACCGCACCCGACATCCAGCACGTCCATGCCGGAGCGGAGTTCGCCGACGAGGTAGGCCGCGGAATTGGCGGCGGTGCGCCAGCGGTGCGAGCGCAGCACCGACTCGTGGTGGCCGTGGGTGTAGACGGCGGTCTCCTTCGGCATGACCGTGCATCCTCTCTCGAACGCGAACCGCGAAACGCGGGCCGCAAAGCGCTGATCGGTACGGCCACCGTATGCCCTGATGCCGAATAATGAGATAGCAATCTTGCTATGTGGACATCGCTCGTACGGGTCCAGCCTGTGGTGCGGGCGCACGCGAAAGGGCGGCCGAATCGGTGCCGGCCGCCCTTTCGCTCAGCCCGACCGGGCTGGGCTCACGCCGGTCGCGGGCAGTAGACCGTCAGTGCCTCCGGCAGCTTGTCGATCATCAAGTCGCCCTGGCTGTGCGCTACTTCACCGTCGTACGCGTAGGGGGTGCCGGGCTTCAGTCCGGCGACGCGGATGCGTTGACGCCGGACGGCGGCGTGGATGGGGGAGCGGGTCAGGGGGCCGGCGACGGCGGCCGCCAGCAGCCTCAGGCCGGGTGTCCGGCCTCCGTGCACGACCCGTACATCCAGCAGTCCGTCCGCGAGATTGTGCCGTCGGCCGGGTGCCGGGCCGACCCGCCGGAACATTCCGTTGCCGACGAAGAGCAGCCACAGAGGCCTTCGCCTGCCCTGTAGTTCGGCCTCCAGCGGACGCTCGCCGCGTAGCACCTCGAAGGCCGCGAGGACGCCGGCCGGCCAGCCTCCGATTCGCGGGGACCAGCGCTCACGGGTGCGCACGAGCTCCGGGTAGACGCCCAGGCTGAAGGCGTTGACGAAGTAGCCGGGGGCGCCCTCGGGTCCGTCCGGTCCTGGTCGGAAGCGCCCCAGGTCCGCCCGGACCGCGCTTCCCGAGGCGAGCGCGGCGCAGGCGTCGGCCACGGTCTCGATGCCCAGGTCGTACGCGAAGTGGTTCAGCGTCCCGCCGGGGAACACGGCGAGCGGCAGGCCGTGCACGGCGGCCACCGCCGCCGCCCGGTTGACCGTGCCGTCACCCCCGCACACCCCCAGAGCCCGGCCTCGGCCCGCCGCCTTCTCCAGCTCGGCCGAGAGCTCGGCCGGGGGGCACTCCACCACTTCGGCGTTCGGCAGGGCGTCGCGGACGAGCGACGCCGTGGCCGTCGCCGTCCCCGACTCCTGGTTGACGACGACGACCAGATCCTGGCCGTCCGGCAGTGCGGGCGCGTCGGCGGGCGGCCGGCCCGGCGCGGGCAGCTGCCCCCGGGTCGGCACGATGCCGCGCAGGGCGAACGCCGCCCCTATGCCGAGTGCGGCACCGGCCAGCACATCGCCCGGGTAGTGGACTCCGGTATAGACGCGGGAGGCGGCCACCGACAGGGCGACGGGAGCGACGACCGCCCCCCAGCCCTTCGATTCGAGCGCCACCCCGGTGGCGAACGCGGCGGCCGACGCGGCGTGCCCCGACGGGAAGGACGTGGTGACCGGCTGACGCTTCAGCTGCCGTATCACCGGCACGGCGTCCAGTATCGGCCGCTCGCGGCGGACCGCCCCCTTGCCGACCGTGTTGATCGCCGCCGAGGCCACCGCCAGTGAGGCGATCCCGCGCAGTGCCGCCCGCCTGGCCCGGGCGCTGCCGCCGAAGGCCGCCATGCCGGCCGCCGCGCCGAACCACAGCAGCCCGTGATTGGCGCTGCGGCTGAGCCTCGGCAGCACGGGCCCGGCGGCAGGCCAGTGGCGCTGGGCCAGGTTCTGGAAGGCCGCCAGATCGCTTCGGCGCAGGGCGCCCCGCAGCCCGGTGGGCCGCGGCAGAGGTGAAGGCAAGTTCGGTGAAGACATGGAACAGCGAATACCCTGCCCGCCCCCGCCGAACCGGCAGGCGCGCCCGGACCGGGTGCGCGAGCCCCCGCGAAGGGGGTGCCGGGTGACACTCTTCATCTGTCATATGCGTAGAAAACGGTGTGAAAGCTGTGTATCCGTACGGGCGTCCGGTGTCACAGGTCACCTCGTCATTGCCCCGTAAGTGCGCCACGTCTAGCCTGTGTTCGTGATGCCGGTCACTGGCCGGAATGTCGAACACGAGAGGGTGGTGCACGACCATGGGGCGACTCGTCCCCGCGGTGACCCGGGCGCTGGATGTACTCGAACTCTTCCTCCACGGCGACGGAACGCTCTCCGCGCCGGAGGTGACCCGCAAGCTCCAGTTGCCGCGCACCACCGTCCATGAGCTGCTGACCACGCTCGCCGCCCGCTCGTATCTGGTCACGATCCCCGACCAGCCCGGCCGCTACCGCCTCGGCGTCCGCACCTACCAGCTCGGCAGCCGGTACGCCGAGCAGCTGGATCTCGCCGCCGAGGGCCAGCAGGTGGCCCGGCAGGTCGCGGAGACCTGCGGCGAGACGGTCCATGTGGCGATCCTGGAGGGGACCGACGTCATCTACATCGCCAAGGTGGACTCCACCCACGCGGTCCGGATGGTGTCGGCGGCCGGCCGCAAACTGCCCGCCCACTGCACATCGGTCGGCAAGATGCTGCTCGCGGCACTGCCCGGCCGGGAGCTCGACGCCCGCCTCGACGGTCTCGAACTGACCGGGATGACGCCCGACAGCATCACCGACGAAGAGGAACTGCGAGCGGCCCTCGCCACGGTGCGGGAACGCGGCATCGCGGTGGAGCACCGGGAGTCCAACCCCGACGTGAGCTGTGTCGCCGCACCGGTACGTGACCGGTCGGGCCGGGTCGTCGCCGCGCTCTCCGTCTCCGTCCCCATGATCCGCTGGAGCGAGGAACGCGAGGCCGAACTCGCCGCTCTCGCGGCCGAGGGCGCCGACGCGCTCTCCGGCCGCCTCGGCCACCACCGGAGGGAGATGTGAGCCGCCCGCGCCTCGACATCGCCGTACGGGAACACGCCGCACTCGGGGAGGGCCCGACCTGGGACCCGGTCTCCGGGCGGCTGATCTGGGTCGACATCCTCTCCGCCCGGATCCACACCTACGACCCGGCCGACGGCCGACGGACCGTCATGGCCACCGAACAGCATGTCGGCGCGGCAAAGCCACGGGCCGGCGGTGGCCTCGTCGTCAACCTGCGTGACGGCATCGGCCTCTACGACGCGGACGGCGCCTTCGGCTGGCTCGTCCACGACGCCGAGCCGGGACGCCGCGGGAACGACGCCGCGGTGGCACCGGACGGGGCGCTGTGGGCGGGCACCATGCGGTACGACGACTCGGAGGTCGGCGGCAGCCTCACCCGCTTCGCCCCCGACGGCACGGCCACCAGGGTGCTGCCGTTGGTGGCCTGCAGCAACGGCACCGGCTGGAGTCCGGACGGCCGGCTGATGTACTACATCGACACGCCGACCCGCCGGATCGACGTCTTCGACGTGGACGGCGAACAGGTCACCGGCAGGCGCCCGTTCGCGACCGTGGAGGACGGCGCGGGCTACCCCGACGGTCTGACGGTCGACGCGGCCGGGGCCGTCTGGGTCGCCCTGTGGGACGGTGCCGCGCTGCGCCGCTACACCCCCGACGGAAAGCTGGACCGGGTCGTCGGACTGCCGGTGCGACGGCCCACGGCCTGCGCCTTCGGCGGCCGGGACCTGCGCGACCTCTACGTCTCGACCGCCCGTACCGGCCTTGAGGCACCGCACCCGCTCTCGGGGTCGCTGCTGGTCCTGCCGGGCATCGGCAGGGGCATGCCCGGCACGGCCTTCGCGGGCTGAGGCGCCGGAGGCATCCCGCCCCGGACCGGGCCGTCCCGGGCTGTCAGGGGCCGCACCGGGGCCGGCCGTGGGGGAGCGGGTCCCGGCGGGAGACTCCGGGCGGGTCCGGTTCATGGACCCGCCCAGCCGTGGTCACCGCGCCGGGAAGCGCAGCAGAGAGCCCGGCAGCCGGGAGCCCAGCGGCGACATGTTCCCGTCGGCGCCGTGCCGGGCCAGCAGATCCAGGACCAGCCGGCCGCGCCGGACCCGCTCGCGCGCCGTGTCCAGGGTGACATCGCGCATGTGGGCGCCGTACGGGTAGATGCCGGGCGCCTTGGACAGGCCGAACTTGAGGTAGAGCGGGGCACCGCGCCGGATCAGCTCGGCCGCCTCGTACATCCGGACATAGCCGCCGAGGTCGTCCGGAGCCTCGATGTACAGGTCCATCGGAGCGGCCGAAACCCTGCGGATCTCACTGAAGTGAGCGAGCGTCAGGTCCGACGGAATGTTGATGGAGTCCGCCCCGAGCTGCTCGTACACGGCGAACGAGGCGGGGTTCACCGGGCCGACCAGGGCCGACAGCTTGAACGTCGTATCGGCGGGCAGTACGCCCTGCTCACGCAGCCGGTGCAGGGTCCAGAGCACCCCCTCGTCCGCCACCAGCAGGCACTTCACGCCCAGCGCTGAGGCGCGCAGGGCGTCCTCGACACAGCCGGCCAGGGCGTCGTGGCCACGGGCGCGCAGCCCGGCCCCGCCCGAATCGGTGCGGAACGAGGCCCCGGTGTCCCAGCTGCCGCGTGGACCGGTGAACAGGCAGAGCTCGATGCCGCGTTCGTCGCAGCCCCCGACCATGTCGGTGATCTCGGCGTCGCTGAGCATCCAGATGCCGCTACCCTGGCTGATCCGGTGCACGGGGACGTCGAGCCGCGCGCTCTCCTTCAGTACGACGGACAGTGCTTCGGGGCCCTCGACGGACGGGATCTCGGTCCGCCAGGTGCCACCGTCGGGAAAGGCGTGCGGAGAGGCGTCGGCGGGGTCCGTCGCGCGGGCGCCGAGCCCGAGCGCGGTGAGCACGGGCTCACCCGGGCGCCGGACGCCGGCAGGGGATCCGGACGGGGCGGAGGATGCGGAGGTCATGAGCGACCTTTCGTGTTCGGTGGGTCGGACAAGGTTCGAGAAAGAGGGTGAAGGGCGGGCCGGGGCGGCAGTACGTCGGCGCCACGGCCCGTGGCGCACGCCCGCCGCGAGCCCGGCGTGATCCGACGAAAGGGTCCCCAAGGGCTTGTCCCGCCAGGAATTGCGGGACAGCCCCTCAGGGGCGCATCAGCACCTTCCCCGTCCCCGCGTCGCCGCCCCCGACCAGCGCCATGGCATCCGCGAACCGTTCGAGCGGGAACTCGTGCGTGATCAGCACCGCCGGATCGAGCAGCCCCGTGGTGAACGCCCGCACCGCGTACGACCAGGACGCGGAGGACGCCCCGAACACGCTGCGCACCGTGAGCTGACTCACCGACAGGTGCACCGGGTCGATGCCGACGGCCCCCGGCGCGAACATCCCCGTGAGGACGACCCGGCCGCCGCGCCGCGCGAGCAGGCAGGCGTCGGCCGCGGTGGTCGCGGCCCCCGCCGTCTCCACCACCAGGTCGTACCGGCCGCGCATCTCCGCGGCCTCCTTGGGAGCCAGGGCCTCGCTCGCCCCGAAGCGCAGTGCCTGGCGGGCCCGTTCGTCCCTCGGGTCGATCACCGTCAGCTCCCCGGGCGACACCGCGGCCAGCAGCTGGACCGCGAGCAGCCCGAGAGTGCCCGCGCCCACCACGGCGACCCGTTCGCCCGGCTCGGGTGCCCCGGCCCGCACCGCCGCGGCGACCACGGCCGCGGGCTCCAGCAGGGCGGCGGCGCGCAGGTCGGCGTCGTCGGCCAGTGGGTGCAACAGCCGTGCGGGCAGCACGACATGATCGGCGAACGCCCCGGGACGGGTGAAGCCCGTCTCGTCGTACCCCGAGGTGCACAGCGAGGTCTCGCCGCTGCGGCAGCGCTCACAGCTCCCGCAGGACCGGAAGCCCTCGGCGACCGTGCGCCGGCCGGTCAGGGCGGGATCGACACCCGGGCCCACCGCCTCGACGGTGCCCGCCCACTCGTGACCGGGCACCATCGGGTAGCGCACGTAGCCGGGGTCGCGACGGCCGTCGTACACCTCCCGGTCGCTCATGCAGATCCCGGCCGCCGCCACCCGTACCCGGACCTCGCCGGGTCCTGGTTCGGGGACCGGGCCGGACACCAGGCGGTGGCCGCCCGGCCGGTCGATCGTGATCGCCCGTGAGCGGGCGGGTCCGTCACTCACTTGGGCTGCCTCTTCTCCCAGCCGTCGGCCCACAGGTCGAACCGGGCCTGCTGCTGCGGGAATTCGGCGGCGGCGTTCACATCGAGCTCCACACCGAGGCCGGGCGCGTCGGAGAGCTCGAAGCAGCCGGTCGCGGGGTCGACCTGCGGGGCGCCGCGTACGACCTTCTTGATGTCGGCGTCCGCGAAGTCGTTGAAGTGCTCAAGGATCTTGAAGTTGGGGGTGCAGCCCGCGACCTGGAGGCTGGCCGCCGTCAGCACCGAGCCGCCGACGTTGTGCGGGGCGATCAGCGTGTAGTGGGTCTCGGCCGTCGCGGCGAGCTTCCTGGTCTCCAGGATGCCGCCGATGTGGCCGACGTCCGGCTGGATGATGTCGGCGGCCTGCGACTCGAAGAGCTCACGGAACTCGACGCGGTCGTGGATGCGTTCGCCCGTCGCGATCGGCATGTCGACCTTGCCCGCCACCTTGGCGAGCGCCTTGAGGTTCTCCGGCGGCACCGGCTCCTCCAGCCAGGCCGGCCGGAACGGGGCCATCTCGTGGGCGATCCGTACCGCGGTCGAGGGGCTGAAGCGGCCGTGCATCTCCAGCATCAGCTCGGTGTCGGGGCCGATGGCGTCCCGGACCGCCTCGATCAGCGACACGGAGTACCGGGTCTCCTCCTGGCCCAGCTCGAAGTGGCCCGTCCCGAACGGGTCGATCTTCAGCGCCCGGTAGCCGCGCGCCACGACCGCCGAAGCGGCCTCGTGGTACGCCTCCGGGGTGCGCTCGGTCGTGTACCAGCCGTTGGCATACGCCTTGACCCGGTCGGTGACCTTCCCGCCGAGCAGCTGCCAGACCGGGACGCCGAGGGCCTTGCCCTTGATGTCCCAGCAGGCCATCTCGACGACCGCGATGCCGGACATCACGATCTCGCCGGCCCGCCCGTAGTCGCCGTACTTCATCCGGCGTACCAGGTCCTCGACGGCGAACGGGTCCGAACCGGCGATGTGGTTGGCCTCCGCCTCGCGCAGATAGCCGATGAGCGCGTCGGTGCGGCCGAGCATCCGGGTCTCGCCCACGCCGGTGAGACCCTCGTCGGTATGGACCTGCACATAGGTGAGGTTGCGCCAGGGTGTTCCGACCACATGTGTGCTGATTCCGGTGATACGCACGGGAGTTGCCCCTCGACTTGTTCGATATTTCGTCACTCGTTCGAAATCCTGGCGTGACCGTAATGACGCGGCAGGGCGAGTGTCAATGGGGCCGTCGCGGTGCGGTGCGGTCGCCCTGCCGCCGGGCGTCCCCGCCGAGGCCGTGGTACGGCCGGGGGCAGCTTCGCGGTAGCGCAGGCGCCCGGCTCCGTTCCCTCGTATAAAGGGCCGGAGGGCCAGTGAGCGAGCGGCGGCGAAGGAGGCCCGGATGGGCCGGGAGCGGACCGGACGTCAGGGGCGCGGCGCGCCCGGGATCCGGGAGGACCGAGGGCCCGTACGGTACGGGCCGCCCGCGCCCGGCCCCGGACTGCCGGTCCTGCCCGAACTGGCCGAGGTGCTGGCGGCCGCGGCGGCCGACGGCGCACCCGAACCCGCGGGCGGCTCGGCGGCCCTGCGCGAGGCGGCCCGCGCCTACTGGGACCGGCGGGGACTGCGCGGCGGCCCCGAACACATCGCCGCCGCACCGGGCACCTCTCCGCTGGTGCTCGCCCTGATCGCCGCACACGGCGGCGACGTGCTCGTGCCGCGCCCCTGTCCCGCCTCCTGGATCCCGCAGGCCCGGCTGCTGGGCAGGCCCGCCTATCAGGTCCCGACCCCCGCCGAGTGCGGCGGTGTGCCCGACCCGTACGCACTCCTGGAGACCGTGCGCAGGGTGCGCGCCGAGGGAGGCAGACCGCGACTGCTGCTGATCTCGGTGGTGGACGACCCCACCGCCACGGTCGCCCCGCCCGAACTGGTGCGTGAGGCGTGCGAGGCGGCCGTCGCCGAGGGGCTGCACATCGTCAGCGACGAGACCTGGCGCGACACCCTGCACCGGCCGCGCGACACGGTGCTGCTCAGCCCGGCCGAGATGTGCCCCGACGAGGTGACGGTCGTCTCCGACCTGGCGGGTGCGCTCACCCCGGCTGCCTGGCCGGTCGCCGTCGCCCGGTTCCCGGACACCGAGCGGTCGGCGGCGCGCCACGCCCGTACGCTCGACATCCTCACCGCGCTCGGGGCCCTCGTCGCGGGCCCGGTCGCGGCGGCGGCAGCCCACGCGCTGCGCGAGCCGGACGCCGTCACCGAACGGATCCGCCGGGCCGCCGCGACGCAGGCGCGGATCGCCGCCGCGGCCCACCGGGCGGTCCTCGCCTCCGGCGCGCTGGCCCGCCCCCCGCAGGCGGGCCGCCACCTCTACGCGGACCTCGGCCCGCTCCGCTCCGGGCTGGCCGACCGAGGGGTCACGGACTCGCTCGAACTGGAGGAGTACCTGACGGACCGGCTCGGCGCACCGGCCCCCGGCGGCCACCGCTTCGGCGACGAACTGGGCGCGCTGCGGGTCAGGCTGGGCACCGGATCGCTGCTCGGGTCGACCCCGGAGCAGCAGACGGAGTCCCTCACCGCCGCGGATCCCCTCGAATTGCCACATGTCACGGCAGCGCTGAGCATGTTCCGAGCAGCCCTCGACGAACTCCGCTGACACACCGGGACGGCGGCGGCCGATCTCCTCGAACCGGCGGCCCAGAGCTGTTCGCGCGGGTGTCCGGCCCGGCAAACCTGCCGATCGGCGGCTCGGGCATGCTCGACACCACGGGCGAAACGAGCCGGGTCAGCCCCTGAACCCGACCCCGCGCCTCACCCGGCGGACCCCCGCGCGCGCAGCCGGCGCCACACCGCGGGCGCCCCGCTGATCAGCAGTGTCAGACCCACCGCCGCCACCACGCCCTGCCACGGTTCCGGGAACAGCGACCCGCCGAGGATCCCGATCAGCTGATACGTGGCGGCCCACGCCAGACACGCCGGCACGTCGCCCCGCGCGAACCGCCTGAGCGGCATCCGGCCCAGCAGACAGGCCAGCATCACCGGAATGCGCCCCGCCGGCACCAGCCGGGACAGCACCAGCACCATCGCCCCGTGCGCGTCGAGCTTCTGCTGCGCCTGCGCCAGCCTCTCCGGCGCGGCCCGGTCGCTGATCGCCCGCAGCCACTTGGAACCGTTCTTCGACCGCACTCCTCGCTGCCCCAGCCAGTACAGGCAGATGTCTCCGAGGAACGCCGCGGACGACGCCACCGCGAAAACGACCAGCAGCGCGAACGGCGACGTCTGATGGAACGCCACCACGGCCGCCGAGCTCACCAGCGCACCCGTCGGCACCACCGGCACCAGGGCACCCAGCGCCACCAGCAGGAACAGCGAGGGGTAGCCGACCGCCTGCTGCGTCGACTCGGGGGGCAGCTGCGCCGTCCTGCCGAGGAATTCGAGTATCACCCGGCGGCTCCCGGCCGCACATGCCCACCGTGCTCCAGCCGGTGCACCGCCACCTGAGGCGCCCGCAGTGCCGCCTGGCGGACGAACTCGTCACCCGGCGAGTGGAACTCGTGGGGCCGGATTCCGTCCATCCCGATCGGCCAGTACGTGCCGTAGTGCACCGGCACCGCCGTGCGCGGCGCGAGCCGGGCCAGCGCCTCGGCGGCGCGTGCCGCGTCGAGATGACTGTGGCCCAGATACGGCCCCCAGCCGCCGACCGGCAGCAGGGCCACGTCCACCGGACCGACCGCTTGGGCCATGCCGTCGAAAAGACCGGTGTCTCCGGCGAAATACGTGCGGGCCTCGCCCTCCACGACGTATCCGAGCGCGGGGGAGCGGTGCGGGCCGACCGGGAGACGCCGCCCGTCGTGCAGCGCCGGCACGGCCCGGATGACCACCGCTCCGACGCGCACCTCGTCGCCCGCCGCCACCTCGGTGATCCGTACCCCGCGCATCCGGCGCAGCAGCCGGAGCCCCGGAACCGCCCGGACCGCACCCAGCGGGACGACCAGCCAGGTGGCCGGGGCGACGCGGGCAAGCGACGGCAGATGCAGATGGTCGGAGTGCAGATGCGAGATCAGAACGACATCGGCGACCGCGGCTGCCGGGCCGGGCAGCTCGCCGCGGCGTCGGCGCAGATGCGCGAAGCGCCGTACGAAAAGGGGGTCCGTCAGGACCCGCACCCCGGAGTCCTCGATGGTGCAGGTGGCATGACCCCACCAGGTGATCTCCACCGGCACGTGCTGCCTCCCGCTCGTCGGACCTGCTCACGAGCCTACGGGGCCGACCGCTCCCGCAGGGACCGCGGGGCGGCGGGCACGGCTGCCCGGACAGACCCGGAGAGCCGTCCCGGACGGATCGGCAGAGTTCCCCCGGACGGACCCGGAGCGCTTCTCCGGACGTTTCCGTACCGCAGGCGCGCGCCCGGTTCCGTGCGCCCCCTGCACGCCCTGACGTGCGCCTTCTTGTCCCGGAATCCCGCCGGTAGGGTCGGGGCACACCTACAGGGAGACGGTCATGGGGGACTTACGGGTGGCGGCCATCGCCAGTCTCACGCCGCTCGAGGAACTCGACAGCGACCCGTTCCTCGTGGACACCCGCAGCCAGCACGCCATGTGCGCCCGCTGGGCGGCCGACCGGGGCTACGTCGTCACCCGGCAGCTGCGTTTCTACGGACTGCGTCCCGACCACCACGCGCTCTGGGCCGACATCGTAGGCGGCGAGGCCGAGCTCTTCGTGGCCCCCACCGACCGGGTGCTCGCCCGGGCCATCGCCTCGGTCCCGCGGTTCGCCGCCGAGTGCGAGCGGCGAGGCGTCCGCCTGGAGATCGCCGGTCTCGACGAACCGGAGTACAGCGCCCGTACGAAAGCGGGCGTGCACCGCAGGCTCTCCATGCCGACCGCCGGCTACGACGGCTGCTGAGCGCCGCCCACCGCTCACCGGCGCCCCGCCCCCGCTGTGAAAGGCTGGGGAAGGGCCCGGAACGGCGGGGCCCGGACGTGAGGTGGCAACGGCGTGGGTGACGGGCGATGGCGAACAGCCGGGAGCGCCCTGATGCGGGTGATCGTGGTGTGGGCGGTATCGTCGCTCACCCTGTTGGTGCTCGCCGGGATTCTGCCGGACTTCCAGCTCCAGTCGGACGACGGCGACAGCGTGACCAAGACCGCGTTCACCGCGGCCTGGGGTGCCGGCGCCTTCGGTCTGCTCTCGGCGCTTGTCTGGCCGGTGCTCGTACGGGCCCTGCTCATCGTGCCGGCCCTCGTCCTCGGCATGCTCGTCTTCTTCCTCAACGGCTCGCTGCTCCTGATCGCGCTGCGGCTCATCCCGGACGGGCGCGGCGCCGCGGCGCCGGAGACGGCCGTCGTCGTCGCGGCCGTGATGTCCGCCGTCGCCTCAGCGACCTCCACGGCCCTCGCCGTCCGTGACGACAACGCCTACCGCCGCAGGCTCTCCCGCCTGGCCGAACGGCGCCGCCGTCGCAGCGGCACGGGCGGCGCGGACGGCGAGGGACCGCCCGGCACCGTCTTCATCCAGCTCGACGGGGTCGGCCACGACGTCCTCGCGCAGGCGGCGGCCGACGGAGTCATGCCGACCGTCGCGCGCTGGCTGGCCGATACCGAGGGCCACCGGCTCACCCCGTGGCGCACCGACTGGTCGAGCCAGACCGGAGCCAGCCAGCTCGGCATCCTCCATGGCAGCAACCACGACATCCCCGCCTTCCGCTGGTACGAGAAGGAGACCGGAGACGTCATGGTCTCCAGCAGACCGGCGAGCGCCCTCGAACTCCAGCGCCGCGCCATCGTGCGCACCCACGACGGCGGACTGCTCACCCGCGACGGTGCCAGCCGAGGCAACCTCTTCAGCGGCGGTGCCGGCCAACTCGCCCTTGTGCTGTCGATGGCCGCCCGGCGGGGCAAGGGCCGACGCTCCAGAGCCGGGTACTTCGCCTACTTCTCCGACCCCGCCAACGCAGTCCGTACCGCCCTTTCGTTCGTCGCCGAGGTCGGCCGTGAGATCGGACAGTCGACCCTGGCTCGGATCCGCAAGGAGACGCCCAGGATCAAGCGCGGCGGGCTTTATCCCTTCATCCGCGCCTTCGCCACCGTCGTCGAGCGCGATGTGGTGGTCTCCGCCGTCATCGGGGACATGTTCGCCGGGCGGACCGCCGTCTACGCCGACCTGGTCGCGTACGACGAGGTGGCCCACCACTCGGGGCCGCGCAGCCGGGACGCCGAGAAGGTCCTGGCGCGGCTGGACCGCTCGCTCGCCCTGATCGTCAAGGTCGCCGAACACACCCCCCGTACCTACCGCATCGTGCTTCTCTCCGACCACGGACAGAGCCCGGGGGAGACCTTCGCCGGGGCGTACGGGCTGACGCTCAAGGACCTGGTGCGGGCGGGCAGCGGCCTGCCGGTACCTCGCAGGGCCCAGCGGACCCGGAGCGGTTCCGAGGCGCGCGACGCGGTCCGGATCGCGCTCCACAGGCCGGTCGCCGAGGGCGAGGGGAAACAGGTGACGAAGGCTTCCGACCCGGTCGTCCTCGCCTCCGGCAACCTCGGCCTGATCTCCTTCCCCGACATCGAGGGCCGCGCCTCGCAGGAGGAGATCGACAGCCGTCACCCCGCCCTGCTCGGCACGCTCGCCAACCATCCGGGCATCGGCTTCCTGCTCGTCCGCAGCGAGCGCGACGGATCGGTGGTGCTGGCGCGCGACGGCGCGCGGGTGCCGGTCGCGGAGCTGAGGGACGGACGGGGACCGCTGGCTCCGTTCGGTCCGGGCGCGGCCGACGCCGTCCGTCGCACAGATACGTTTCCGCATGTCGCGGATGTGATGGTCAACTCGATGCACGACCCCGGAACCGGCACCGTGCACGCCTTCGAGGAGCAGATCGGCTCGCACGGCGGTCTGGGCGGCGAGCAGTCCCGGCCGTTCCTGCTGTGGCCGCGCGGAATGACGGAACCGCTGGACGCGGCCGCAGCGGAGGACGGGCAGCGGCCGGCCGAACTTGTCGGTGCGGAGACGGTGCACCGGGTCCTGAGGCGCTGGCTGTGTGAGGTCTCGGAACCGCGGGTGCCGGTGCGTCGGGAGGACGGGCCGGACGCCCTGACGGGCCGGACGCCCTGACGGGCAGGCGAACCGCACGGGCAGGAGAACGGGCCGGGGGAGGGGCTCCCCGGCACCCCCGGCCCACTCGGCACCCCCGGCCCACTCGGCACCCCCGGCCCACTCGGCACCCCCGCTTCCACCCCGCTGCCTCCGACAGGGAGACGGACGCGGGCAGCGGCGCGCGGGGCTGACCCGCGGCGGGAGGACGGCTGAGGTCAGGCCGACTGCCGTCGGACCAGTGTGGGATGGAAGATCACGGAAGGCGCCGGCCCACCGGGGCTGCCGATCTGCCTCAGCAGCAGCCGGGCCATCTCCGCCGACATCTCCTCCACCGGCTGCCGGACCGTCGTCAGCGGCGGATCGCAGGCCAGAGCCGCGCTGCTGTCGTCGAACCCGACGAGGGCGACATCCTTGGGAACGTCCTTGCCGGCCCGTAGCAGCACCGGAACGGCGCCCAATGCCATCAGGTCCGACGCGATGAACGCCGCGTCCAGGTCCGGACGGTCCGCCAGCAGCCGTCGCATGGCCGCTGCCCCGCCCGCATGGGTGAAATCGCCCTCGGCGGTGGCCACGTCCCGGATGCCGTGCGCCGCGAGCGCGTCCAGGAAGCCCGTGAGCCGCGCCTGACCGGCGGGCATGTCCTGCGGACCCGAAATGGTGCCGATCCGGTGCCGGCCCAGCGAGGCCAGGTGATCGGCCGCCAACCGGGCCCCGGCCCGCTGGTCCGCCTCCACATAGGTGATCGGTGTCGGCCTGCGGGGCTGTCCGGCGAGCACGGCGGGCAGCCGGGTGCCGTGCAGCAGCCCCGGCAGCGGATCGTCCGCGTGCGACGAGATCAGCACTACCCCGTCCACATGCCCGTGGCGCAGGTACGACAGCAGCTGGTCGCGGGACTCCTGGTCGTCGGCGAGCATCAGCACGAGCTGGATCCCCGCCGGCCGCAGCACTTCGAGCAGCCCGCCGACCACTCGCCCGAAGTACGGATCGGAGAACATCCGGCCGACGAAGGGCTCGGAGACGGGGCGTCGTTCCCGTTCCGAGACGACGAGCGCGATCGAGTCGGTGCGCCGGGTCACCAACGAGCGGGCCGCACGGTTGGGCACGTACCCGGTCGCGTCCACCGCCTCCTCGACCATCCGCCGCAGCGCCGGGTCCACGGTGGTCGCCCCGTTGATCACCCGGGACACCGTCGCCCTGGACACCCCGGCCACCCCGGCGACGTCCTCCAACGTGGCAGGGCGTGCGGGCATCGGCGCGTCGGCAGTCATGCAGTCTTTATACCGGGTGTTACGAAGAGCACCGAAACGGCCGCCCATGCCTTGGCGGTACGGGGCGGAGAGCATCAGCCGGTGTGTTCCGACAGCTTTGCCAGCCGGTCGAGTTCGGCCCGGCGGGCCGACAGCAGTGCGGCGGCGAGCCGTCGTGCGTCCGGGCGGGTGCCGGCCTTCGTCTCGGAGCGCGACACCTGTGCGGACTGGCGCAGATGGTCGCGTATCCGCGCCAGGACGAAGCGGTCGAGCGCCCGGCCCTCGAAGGTACGGGCGCGTCGGAGGTCTCGCTCCGTCACCATTCCCGGCATGTCGTGTCCCTCGTGCACATTCGTGTCGGGCAGCCCCATGCGGGCCAGCAGGGGGCGTAGCCGGGCGAGTTCGCCGTTCTGGGAGGTCTCCAGGGCGGCCGCCCAGCTCCGTATCCGGGAATCGTTCGTCCGTTGGACGGCAAGCGAGAGCAACGTCACGGCCTGCCCGTTCATCGGGGTCATCAGCTGGGCCCAGGCGGCGTCCGTGGGATCGGCCGGGGTGGAGGGCGGGGGAGCGGAGACAGGAGGAGCGGACAGCTGGGGAGCGGATGCGGCCGGGCGCGGTGAGTTCGCCGGGGCCGAGCATCCGGCAAGAAGGAGCAGCAGGGACAGCGCGGCTGCGGTGCGGGCCGCCTTCGGCACGAGGTCCTCCTGAGAGGGCCCGTCCGGGACGTGCGGTCCCCGGACGGGCATCGGACAGCAATCGGACAGCAATCGGGCAGGCATCGGACGGGTGTCGGGGCGGGTGGAGGACGGGTGGTGGATGATCAGGGGGTGCCGTCGGCACCGCACTTCACGATGGCGTTGATGCAGTCGCGGACGCGCTGAGCCATCTCGGCCTCGGGCCACACGTTGAAGAAGTCGCCGTGCATCGTGTAGCCCGGACCGGACGCCAGCCGGAACCGCGCCGGGTCGCCGTTGACGGGATACCGCAGCACCTGGCGCAGTTTGGGGACCGGTACGGGGTGGGTCGAGGGGCACTCACCCCCGACCGGGTAGGCCATGTGGCTCTTGTGGTCGGCGGAGTCGAGATCCCGGCCGTTCCAGCACTGGGGAAAGTCCAGGTAGGACTCCAGCATCGCGCCCGCCGGACAGTTCACGAAGTCGTGGGACGGGTCGACCTCGCCGTGGTGCAGGCACGACCAGCGCGAGATCGTGTTGTCGTCGGGGCCGGTCGCCTTGGCGTTCCCCGCGACGATCCGCAGTCCCCGGGGGAAGGGCTCGATCCGCTGGATGATGTCGTCCCGTACGCCCTCGCCCAGGTAGTAGAAGGTCGTGCCCGTGGGTTCGATCTCCGTGGCGCCGTCGTAGAGGGTCGGCACCCAGTACGACGACAGGTCCGTGTCGGGCGCACAACTGGTCCTGGCCTTCTCCAGCGAGGCGAGATCCGAGTTGCCGTCGGTCGAGTCGTTGCCGAAGAAGCTGTGCATGTGCGAGGCCCCGGGCAGCCCGGGGAAGACGATCGGGTCGTCGGGCGCCCGGTGGGTGTACGGGCATTCGGCGAGGAATTCGGCGACCCGGACGACGTCCGCGGCGGCCTTGGGGGCGGGGGCGGTACCGGCCCCCGTGCCCGGCCCGGCGGCCGCGCTGCCGGTGGTCGCCTGGAGGAAGGACACGGCGAGTGCGGCGGCGACGAGTGCGGCTGTGCGGCGGCGCCTGGACGGGAGGGATCCGGGGCGGCTGTCCACGCCGGTGCGTCGATGACGGAAGAAGAGCACGGCACTCCTGTTCGGGGGCAGTGGGGGATTCCTGGACCATGCGAGAGAGCGCTCTCTCCGTGGAAGTTAGGAGCGCGTCGCAGGCATGTCAATAGAAGGCGGTGGGCTGCAAGTTCCTTGCAGTTGAACCTGGTTGAAGGTTCCCTGGATGGGAGAGCGCTCTCTCGTGCGGGAATTCCGTGAGCTTTCGATGCATGGCACCGCAGAGGGGGCGGACCGGGCCCCAGGGCCGCCCCGAAGTGTCGCCCCGGAGCTCATGACCAGGGCGTTGTCAGTGAGGGACGGCAGGATGGGGGCATGACGAACTCAGCTGTTGTGCTCGCCGATACCGCCGCCTATGCCGCCGCGGTCGAAGAGGCGTCGCAGGCCGCCGCCGCGTACTACGCCACGGGCGAGAGCGTGCTCGACGACGATGCCTACGACCGGCTGGCGCGCGGGATCGCCGCTTACGAGAAGGAGCATCCGCAGGATGTGCTCGCCGAGTCGCCGACCGGCAAGGTGGCCGGAGGCGTGGCGGTCGGCGACGTGCCGCACACGGTTCCCATGCTCTCCCTGGACAATGTGTTCTCGGCCGAGCAGTTCGCCGCCTGGACCGTCTCGCTGGAGCGCAGGATCGGCCGGCCTGTCACCGCCTGGAGCGTCGAGCCGAAGCTCGACGGCCTCGCGGTCGCCGCCCGTTACCACGCCGGCCGGCTGGAGCAGCTGATCACCCGTGGCGACGGCACCGCCGGCGAGGACGTGTCGCACGCGATCGGCACCGTCGTCGGACTGCCCCGGCAGCTCACCGAGCCGGTCACGATCGAGATGCGCGGCGAGATCCTGATGACGGCCGAGCAGTTCGAACAGGCCAACACGCTCCGCACCGAACACGGCGGGGCTCCCTTCGCCAACGCGCGCAACGGCGCGGCGGGCACCCTGCGTGCCAAGGACCGTCCCTACACGGTGGAGATGACGTTCTTCGCCTACGGTGTCGTGGCGCTGCCCGCCCCGGGGCAGCCCGCCGCCGCGCCGGCCGAGCTGCCCCACAGCGAGACCCTCGCCTACGCGGCGGGGCTCGGGGTCCACACGGCTGCGGACACGGCGGTGGCGCCGCGCACCGCCACGACGGTCGAGGACGTCCAGGCGCGGATCGAGGAAGTCGCCTCGCTGCGCGCCTCGTTGCCCTTCGGCATCGACGGCATCGTGATCAAGGCGGACCTCGCGGCCGACCAGCGCGACGCCGGCTCCGGCACCCGGGCGCCGCGCTGGGCCATCGCGTACAAGCTGCCGGCCGTCGAGAAGGTCACCCGCCTGCTCGGCGTCGAGTGGAACGTGGGCCGTACCGGCATCATCGCACCCCGTGCCGTGCTGGAGCCGGTCGAGATCGACGGATCGACCGTCAGCTTCGCCACCTTGCACAACCCGGCCGACATCACCCGCCGGGATCTGCGGATCGGCGACCATGTGATGGTCTACAAGGCGGGGGACATCATCCCCCGCATCGAGGCACCGGTCGCCCATCTGCGGACCGGTGACGAACAGCCGGTCGTCTTTCCCGAGGCGTGCCCGCAGTGCGGTTCCGAGATCGACAGCAGTGAGCAGCGCTGGCGCTGTGTCCGGGGCCGTGACTGCCGCCTGGTGGCTTCCATCTCTTACGCGGCGGGGCGTGACCAGCTCGACATCGAGGGCCTGGGCGCGACCCGGGTGGTCCAGCTCGTCGACGCCGGCCTGGTTGCCGACTTCGCCGATCTCTTCACCCTGGAGCGCGAGCAGTTGCTCGCCCTGGAGCGGATGGGCGAGACCAGCACCGACAATCTGCTGGCCGCGATCGACGCGGCGCGCGCACAGCCGCTCTCCCGGGTCTTCTGCGCTCTGGGTGTCCGAGGCACTGGGCGTTCCATGTCCCGTCGGATCGCCCGCTACTTCGCGGACATGGACCGGATCAGAGCCGCCGACGTCGAGACGCTCCAGCGGGTCGACGGCATCGGCAAGGAGAAGGCCGCCGGCGTCGTCGCGGAGCTGGTGGAGCTCGCGCCGCTGATCGAGAAGCTGGTCGCTGCCGGGGTCACCATGACCGAGCCGGGCGCGACGCCGCCGCCGGAGCCGGGCGAGGAGGGCGACGCGGCGGCGGACGGTGCGGGTGCGGACGACGGGCGGCCGCTGGGCGGGATGACCGTGGTGGTCACCGGAGCGATGACAGGGGTCCTGGAGAAGCTCTCACGCAACCAGATGAACGAGCTGATCGAGCGCGCCGGCGGGAAGTCCTCCTCCAGCGTCTCCAAGCGCACCACGCTCCTGGTGGCCGGCGAGAAGGCCGGCTCCAAGCGGACCAAGGCGGAGGACCTGGGTGTGCGGATCGCGGGGCCGGAGGAGTTCGCGGAGCTGATCGCGGAGTTCCTGCCGTCCGAGGCGTGACGGCGCGGCCGCCGGAGAAAGGGAGTCTCCGGCGGCCGGCCATCCGCCCGTCGGCCGAGGCACGTCGGCCGCACACGCGTCGAACCAGGCGCGCTCGGTGACCCCGGGCGTCCGGCGACGATTGCCCGGCTGCCCGGCTGCCCGGCTGCCCGGCTGCCCGGCTGCCCGGCTGCCCGGCGGCGTTCGCGCGGTGAGGCCCAACCGCTCATGCCCGGCGGCGTTCGCGTGGTGCGGCGCCATCGCTCATGCCGGGCGCCGCGCTTTCCCGTTTTCATCGCCTCCTCGCTTCCCGGCTTCATCGCCTCCTTCGATTCCTTGAGGGAGTGGCTTTCTTTGCCTCCCTATTGCATAGTGTGGGTTCGGCCATGCCTCGCTATCAGCGGGTCAATGGGTGTGTGGACGGCCGCAGTAGCGGGCCGGGGGTGAGGGGCGATGCGTTCTTTGCGCGACGGACAGCGACAGGCTCGCTCCGTTCACCGGCAGCACCGGCGACACGTGCCGCATCCGCGGTACGGCGGGATCACCCGCGGGCTGGCGATCGATCTGGGCAGCTCGCGCACGCGCGCCTGGATGCCCGGGCAGGGAGTCGTCGCGGACACCGGATCCGACCCGGCCGGTGAGTACGGGCACGGCGGCGGTCCGGTCCGGCGCGGACGCATCGTCGACCCGGAGTCCTGCGGCCGGATGCTCGGCCGGATCGCCGACGCGGCCCTGGGCGCCGACCGCAGCGACACCGTGATCGTCCTCAGCCACCCCGTCCTCGCCGGAGCCGGACACCGTGCCGCCGCCCGGGACATCCTTGCCGGGCTCGGCCCGTCGAGCGTCATCGTTCTGGACAGTGCCAGGGCCGCTGCCGCCTGCGCCGGACCGCACGACGACGGCCCGCTCCTCGTCGTCGACATCGGTGCCGAGCTGACCGAGGTGACCCTCCTCGTCGACGGAAGGGTCCGTGACGCTCGCCTGGCCGAGACCGGGACCAGCGACCTGGAATCCGGTGAGCCGCCCACCGCCGTCGTCCGGGCCGTCCTGGACATGGTCATGGGGATGTGGCATCAGGACCGCAACGGTGCGCTCCTCGGCGCCCTGCGCAGGGGCCCGTTGCTCGCCGGAGGCGGTGCGCTGCGTCCGGACATCACCCACCGGATCGCGGTCCGTCTCGGCGCCCCCGTCAGGCTCGCGGACGATCCGGCGACCACGGTCGTACGGGGTGCCGGGCTGATTCTCGGCTCAGTACTCCGCCACGCCTCCGCCGCACCGGCTCTGCCCGGCCGATCCGGGTGACCCCCCTCCCGGGGCCGCCCCGGGAGAACGCGCCTCCCGGAAGCCGGCCGGACACCATGGCGCACCGGGGGCACGTGGCGGCGGTGCGGCAGTTCCTCGCCGCGCTCCTTCTGGCGGTCCTCACCGTCGCGGGCGGCACACCCGCAGTCGCCTCGGCCGGGTACCTCACCGGTGTTCCGGCCGGTCCGTCCCCCTTCGCCGGCGCTCCGGCAGGAACCCGGCCACCCGCCCCGCTCACCGACCGCTCCCTTGGCACCGCCCGCTCCCCGCGGCCCGACCGCACCGTACGGACCCATCCGGCCGGCCGGGCCGTACAGAACGACCGGACCGTACGGACCCATCAGGCCGGCCGGGCGCCGGGCCACCTCGACATCCGTACCACCCCTCGTCGCACCGGCGTGGCCACCGCCGCCGGCGTCCACCGCCCGGGACCGGCGACGGCACCCCGGCCCTGGGCCGCCGCGGAGCAGCCCCTGACGCCGCAGCATCTGCCGCCGCCCGGTCCCGCTCACCTTCCGCCGTTCCCTTCCGGGATCCCGCTGCCGCACCCCGTCCCCGGGGCCGCCCCCACCGCACCGGCCGACTCCGCCGACCGTTTCCGCGCCGCGCTCCCCGGCGTGCGCGGGCCTCCGAGGGCCGCCGCTCATCGGCCCGGGGACCCGGCACGGGTCCCGACCCCCATCACTGGCGTGCCGTTCCCGCCGTCCTGGCGCCCTTCGGGGGCTGGGCCGCGACCGGCCGTCCCTCGGAGGAATCACGCATGACCCGCGCCACCATGGTGCGGGCGGTTCTGGCTGCGGCCGTACTGCTCGTATCCGTGCTCATCGCACTGACCATGTCCCCCAGACTCGGCCTCGATCTCCAGGGCGGCACCCGCATGGTGCTTCAGGCCAAGGACTCCGACACCGCCGAGGCCGACCGGGAGAGCACCGACCGCACGCTGGAGGTGCTGCGCAAGCGCATCGACTCGCTCGGCGTCACCGAGCCGACCCTGACCCGCTCCGGCGAGGACCGGATCATCGTCGAACTCCCGGACGTCCAGGACCCGGGCAAGGCCGCCGATGTCATCGGCAGGACCGCACAGCTCACCTTCCATGCCGTACAGGGCCCCGGAACGCCGGGTGGTGAAGGGCTGACGCTCCCCGACGAACAGGACCGCACCCTCGCTCTCGGCCCCGTCGCGCTCTCGGGCGCGGGAGTCAAGGAGGCGTCCGCCGCGTTCGACGCGCAGCAGGGCGCCGGCTGGAGCGTCTCGCTGGACTTCCACAAGGACGCGGGCCGGGACTGGACCCGGCTGACGGGTGAGGCGGCCTGCCATCCCGTCCAGGACGAACGGCGCCGCGTCGCCATCGTCCTCGACAGACAGGTGATCTCCTCGCCGCAGGTCTCCCCGACCGTCGCCTGCGGCACCGGTCTGCCGTCCGGATCGACCCAGATCACGGGCTCCTTCAGCGCCGACGAGGCTCGTGAACTCGCCCTGCTGATCCAGGGCGGAGCCCTGCCCGTGCCCGTGGAGATCGTCGAACAGCGGACGGTCGGCCCGACGCTCGGCGCCGCCGCCATCGACGCCAGCGCCCGCGCCGCCCTCATCGGCGCCGCGGCCACGGCACTGTTCATCACCGTCGTCTACCGGCTCTTCGGCGCGCTCGCCGCCGTGGCTCTGGCGGCCTACGGAGTCATCTCGTACGCGGCGCTCGTCGCCCTCGGAGTCACGCTCACGCTGCCCGGACTCGCCGGGTTCGTCCTGGCCATCGGGATGGCCGTCGACGCGAACGTGCTGGTCTTCGAACGGGCGAGAGAGGAGCACACACTCCGCCCCGGCAAGTCCCTGCGCACCTCGCTCACTGCCGGTTTCCGGCATGCGTGGAGCGCCGTCGCCGACTCCAACGTCACGACGCTCATCGCGGCGGGTCTGCTCTTCTTCCTCGGCTCAGGCCCGGTCAAGGGCTTCGGTGTCACGCTCGGCATCGGCGTCCTCGCGTCGATGTTCTCCGCACTCGTCATCGCCCGCGCCCTCACCGAGACCGCCGCCCGTTCCCGCTTCGTCAGCGACTACCGGGGCGTCAACGGCATCGCGAGTCCCGGTCGCGTACGGACCTGGATCGCCCGCCGCGATCCGCAGCTGATGCGCTCACCCCGGCGCTGGCTGCTGATCTCCACCGTCCTGGTCGTGGTCGCGGTGGCAGGGATCCTGGTGCGCGGCATCAACCTGGGCGTCGAGTTCACCGGCGGCCGGCTCGTCGAGTACGCCACCAGCCGCCCCGTCGACGTGGAGAGCGCGCGCACCGCGCTGGCCGGTGCGGGCTTCGGTGAGGCCGAGGTCACCACGGCCGGCGCCGGTGACATCTCGGTGCGCACCGGGAACCTCGACAACGACGGCGAACACGCGTTGCGTGCCGCCCTCGCCGTGGAGGGCGGCGAGACCACCAAGGTCCGCGACGAACTCATCGGCCCCAGCCTGGGTGACGAACTGCGGCGCAACGCCCTGATCGCCCTGGCCATCGCCGTGATCGTCCAACTGGGCTATCTGGCGATCCGGTTCCGCTGGACGTTCGCCGTGGCCTCCGTCGGGGCGCTCGTTCACGACGTGATCATCGTGGTCGGAGCCTTCGCCTGGCTGGGACGTACCGTCGACGGCATCTTCCTGGCGGCGCTCCTCACCGTCATCGGATACTCCGTCAACGACTCGGTCGTGGTCTTCGACCGGGTCCGGGAGCTGTGGGCGAAGGCCCGCAACAAGCCCCTGTCCGACGTGGCGAACCGGGCCGTCCTGCAGACCGTCCCCCGGACCGTCAACACCGGTATGGGCGCCCTGTTCATCCTTGTCGCGCTGGCGGTGCTGGGCGGCGACTCCCTGGCGGACTTCGCCCTGGCCCTGCTGATCGGCATCCTCGTCGGTACGTACTCCTCGGTCATGACCGCCGTGCCGGCCGCACTCCTCCTGGAGCGCGGCAGCAAGGCCCCGCCGCCCGCCCGCGCCTCGCGCAAGAAGCCCGGGGCCGGGCAGCGGGACCCGCTCGACAACGGGGCGCGCGTGTAGCGCACGTCCTCGACCGGCACGCCTCCGGGCAGGCGTTGTCGCCCCTGCGCCGTTCGAGCGACGCGGGGGCGACGCGCGCCGCCCACGGCACGCGGCGGCAACGACGGCGGCACAATCCTGACCCCCACCCCGTCGTGATCCGGAGCGTGCCCGTGCCCCTGCCCATGCCCCTGCCCGTGGTGCTGCGTGAGGCATGGACCACTCTCGTACCGGACATGAACGACCGGCACGGCCCGCTGCCGCCGCTGATGCTCGCCCTGACCGTCGTCACCGGACTGGTCGACGCCGTCAGCTACCTGGAACTGGGCCAGGTCTTCGTCGCGAACATGACCGGCAACGTGGTCTTCGCCGGATTCGCGTTCGCCGGAGCCCCCGGCTTCTCCCTGGCCGCCTCGTTCGTCGCACTCGGCGGGTTCGTGGCCGGCGCGGTGGCCGGAGGGCGGATCGTCCACCACTCCCACTCCCACTCCCACTCCCACGCCCACCGCGGACGGATGCTGCTGCACGCCCTGTACGTGGAGACGGCGTGCGTGCTGGCCGCGCTGGTCGTCACGTTCTTCTCGGGCAGCCCGTACACCGGCGGTGTGCGCTTCACCCTCATCGTGCTGCTCGCCCTGGGACTGGGCCTGCAGAACGCGGTCGCGCGGGCGCTCGCCGTCCCCGATCTCAAGACGACCGTACTGACCCTGACCATCACCGGCATCGCCTCCGACGGCCGACTGGCCGGAGGGCCCGGCAGCCGGGCGGGCCGCAGGATCCTCTCGGCCGCCGCCATGCTGGCCGGAGCCCTCGTCGGGGCGGTGGCCGTCATGCACGGTCATCCGGTCCTGCCGCTCGTGCTGGCCGTGGCGGTCCTCGCCGTGGTGTGCCTGGCCACGCAGGTCCTCGCGCGGGCGGACGCCCCGTGGGCCCGGCCCGTCGTCAGCACATGAGTGACCGCAGATACGCGGCGGTGGCCGCATCGGCCGGCAGCAGCGTCTCGATGGCCAGCTCCGCGACAGTCACATCCATCGGAGTGTTGAACGTCGCGATGGACGCGACGAAGGAGAGCAGTTGCCCGCCGTGCTCGATCACCAGGCGGCGGGCGAAGGGGACCGAGGAGGTGGGCGATGACGTGAACGAGGAGACGGTCCGGTCCGCTTCGCCCGCCGCCTCCGCCGGCACCGGGTAGCCCGCCACCTCCTCGTACAGCGCACGCAGCTCCGCCGAACGGACCAGCGCGATCTGACGCTCCATCTGGGCCAGCAGATCGGCCCGCCACTCCCGCAGATTGCGGATCCGAGGGGCCAGCCCCTCCGGGTGCAGGGTCAGCCGCATCGCGTTCAGCGGCGGGGCGAGCAGATGCTCCGCCACCCCGTCCAGCAGCCGGGCCATCCCCTGATTGGCCGCCACCACGGTGTACAGGCCGTCGACGACGAACGCCGGATACGGGTCGTACCCCTGGAGCAACCGGTCCATGCCCTCGCGCAGCGCGCCCATCGCGGGGTCGTCGAGGGCGGTCTCGGTGTAGCGCGGGGCGTAACCGGCGACCACCAGCAGGGCGTTGCGCTCGCGTACGGGCACGTCCAGATGGCCGGCCAGCCGCAGCACCATCTCCTCACTGGGGCGGGAGCGGCCCGTCTCGATGAAGGAGATGTGCCGGGCCGACGAGTCCGCCCGGAGCGCCAGCTCCAGCTGGCTGATCCGGCGCCGCTCCCGCCAGCTGCGCAGCAGCGGCCCTACCCCCGTGTCAAGCGCGACAGTTGTCATACCGAGACCGTAACGTCACCGGCATCGTCGACCAGCAAGGCCTCAGGAAGGCGCTGCGGATCCGCGCCGCTCCCTGATCCGCCCAGCATCCTCAGCACCCTCCCAGTGAAGGAGCCACCGCATGCCCGCCGCACCGCTGCCCCAGGACGAGATCGAGAACCGGCTGCGCGAACTGCCCGGCTGGACGCTGGAAGGAGACCGGATCTCCCGTACCTACCGGCTCCCTTCGCACTTCGCGGCAGCGGGCCTCACCCTGCACGTCGCCCAGATCCAGGACGAGCTGAACCACCACTCCGATCTGACGCTCGGCTACAACACCGTCGCCCTGTCCGTGAACTCCCACGACGCGGGGGGCAAGGTCACCGAGAAGGATCTGGACCTGGCCGCCAGGGTCGAGGCCGTCGCCCCGGGGCACGGCGCCCAGTAGCCGGGGCCCCTGGCCGGGGTTTCGTCAGGACGCGGCACCGAAGCGGGGATGCGCGGCGAGCCAGCGGGTGTAACTGTCGCTGCGCTCCACCGCCTGGGCGTACGCCGCCCGGGTGTGCCCGGTCACCGCTCCGGCCGCCGCCGACGAGGCCGCCGAACGGGGGTGCCAGCCCAGCAGATGGCGCCAGCTGAGCGGCGAGCCGGTCACCGGACGTGTCACCACGCCTGGCGTCGGCGGGAACGTCGCCCGGCACAGCCCGACCGCGCGCCCCACCTGGACCAGATGGACGACCGACACGGTGTCCGTCTCGTACACCGAAACCGGGCTGAAGCCGGCCCGCGCGCAGGCGGCCACGAAACAGTCCGCGAAGCAGCCGTCGCCCGGTACGTCCGCCCAGCACTCGTCCGCCAGCGCGGCCAGCTCCAGCTCCGCCTCTCCGGCCAGCGGATGGGTCTCGGGCAGCATGACGAAGACCGGATCGACCCCGATGACCTGCCATTCCAGTCGGTCGGCCACCGGCGGCGGGCTCTCGCCGCACGCCCCGATGAGCGCGAAGTCCAGCCGTCCGTCCACGAGTTGGGACGCCAGTTCCGCCACCGACCACGAGGTGTACGTGGACACCGGCGCCGCCGGGTGCGCCGCCGCCAGCCGGTCGACGAGCCCGCCGAGCAGCGGTCCGTGCGTGCCGCCCAGCCGGAACCGTTCCATGGCTCCCCACGCGTTGGCGAACCGTACGGCCTCCTCCTGGAGCCCGTAGACGGCCGGCAGCACCACCCGCGCCCGCTCCAGCACCAGCTCGCCCAGGAGCGTCGGCCGCGCACCCGTGTGGTCCCGGTCGAACAGCGGGCCGCCCAGCGCCTTCTCGATCCGACGCAGTTGTGCGCTCAGCGCCGGCTGGGCGAGTCCGAGAGAGGCGGCCGCCTTGGTGAGGCTTCCGGTGTCGGCGATGGCACGTACGGTTTTCAGATGGCGCAACTCCAGCTCCATACCGGCAAGTTATGGCCCAGATCGCCCGCTGGCAATCGGGCCCGGCTCGGGAGCGCCGCGCGAGCGTGCGCCGCACGGGGGCAATGACTAGGCGTAGGCCGTGTTTCACGGCGGTGGCAGTCCGGGGCGTCGCGGTGGCTGTCGCCCGGGGAGGCGGCTCCGCCCGTCATCCGGGCGCGCGAACGGGACCCGGGGAGAGCCGGGGCAGTCGAGTCCGCCCGCGCCGTGCCCGGTGCCGGTGCTCCGCTCCGCCCCGGCCCGCCGGTATCGGCGTTCCGGACAAGCCGCCTACCGCACGGCGACGTAATCCCCGGTCGACGACTTCGCCCCGGAGGTGGGGTTCCCGTAGTACGTCCACCGCCATGTCCCCGGTCCGGTGGCCTTCACCGTGGTCCTGAGCGCCCCTGTCCTGCTCGACACCGCCTTCTTGACGGTCCTGTACGAGGTGGCCCCCGCCGCCTTGAACTGAAGGCTGACCGTGCGGCCCCCGTACCCCTGGTACGTGTGGGTGTCCCAGTTCGCCCGTGTGACCAGCCCGGTCACGGTGACCGTCCCTCCTTTCGCGACCGGCTCCGGGGAGGCGTTGGCAGTGACGCGGGTGGCTCGCTTGACCTGCAGGGGGAGGGCCTTGTCATCCGTGTCGTGGGCATCACCGGCGAGAAAGACCCGAGCTGCGGTTCGCCAGGTGCCGGCGTCCTCGTTCCCGAAGTCCGGGTTCCGGGGGTCGATGTACAGCCATTCCCTGAAGTCGCAGATCCCCTGCGCCCGGTTCACGACCTTGCAGTCACTGGTGATGACGGAGCTGTGCAGGGTGTCTCCGGTGTCGGGCTTCCCCCGGTAGGGGAAAACCGTCGGCCCGGCGTCGTACTTCAGTCCGGTCGTCATCCGGAAGGACGCAGGCACCACGACTTCTTCCTTGACCCCGATGACGATCGGCTTCCCGCTGTTCACCGAGACCCGGCCGAAGGCGACCCCGCCCTCCGCCGCCCCGGCCGGCACGCTTGCCACCCCTGTGAACACGACCGCCGCTCCACCGGCCACGACCGCTTTCCACGTCGTCCCCATATTCGAGCCCTCCCCGTCGTTCGCAGCCCTGACCGAATACGCAGGCGCCACGGCCGGAGGCACGTCCTCCCGGCTGACTGTGGGACAGCGGAGGGCCGCACGCGGTTGTAGGCCGCGCGGCAACGATTTGATCACCATGCCGCGCCCTGAACCTGCCGCGCCCTGGATCTGCCGCGTCCGGGTTCGGGGCACGGGTTCGGGATCCGGCCCCTGTGCCCGACGCCTGTGTCCGAAGCCTGCGGCCGAGGCCCGCCCGGCCCCGTGCCCCTTCGGCTCCGTGTGTGATCAGTCCGCTGATCGAGGACCGGGACGCTGCTTCGCCGTTGCCGGGTCCGCGGTGGGTTCCCGGTCACCGGAGCGTGGCGCGAGGGTCCGGGGTGTGGCCGCCCACGAGGCGAGCAGACGAAGGCCCTCCTCGGACGGCGAGCCCGGTTCGGCGGTGTAGACGGTGAGGGTGAGGCCGGGTTCGGCGGCCATCTCCAGGCCCTCGTAGGCGAGGGTGAGATCTCCGACGGTGCGGTGGTGGAAGCGCTTGGTGCCGGTGCCGTGATGGCGGACGTCGTGGGCGCCCCAGCGGGTGCGGAAGGCGTCACTGCGGGTGGACAGCTCGCCGACGAGGTCGTGCAGGCCCTTGTCGTGGGGGTTGCGGCCGGCCTCGGTGCGCAGGATCGACACGGCGACGTCGGCCGCCTGCTCCCAGTCGGGGTAGAAGTGCCGGGACGCGGGGTCGAGGAAGTTGAAACGTGCCAGGTTCGCCTGGTTGCCGGGCGTGGCGTAGACGTCGTCGTAGAAGGCGCGGGCGAGGCGGTTGGCGGCGAGCACGTCCATGCGGCCGTTGCGGACAAAGGCCGGGCCGGCGGTGAAGGCGTCCAGGACCCATTGAAGGCTGTGATGGGCCCTCCACTGGGGCGAGCGGCGCCGGGGGCGGGTCAGGGCGTCGGAGCCGTCGGCGGTGTGGGCGAGGTTGAGCAGGTGGGCACGTTCCGCCTCGTCGAGCTGGAGGGCGCGGGCAAGGGCCTCCAGGACGGCCGGGGAGGCACCGGCGAGGTTGCCGCGTTCGAGCTTGGAGTAGTACTCCACGCTCATGTCGGCCAGCGCGGCGACCTCGCTCCTGCGCAGCCCGGGAACCCGGCGCCGGCTCCCGGAGGGCAGGCCTGCCTGTCCGGGGGTGATCTTGGCTCGCCGCGAGGTCAGGAACTCGCGGACCTCTGCTTGGTTGTCCACGCCTTCGACGGTACGTCCCCGGCCCGGTCGCAGCGATGTACTGGCAGTACACCCCTTGCCAGTGACTCGCCGCCCCTGCGAAGTGGGGGTTACCTGGATGACGTGGCGTTTTCCCGGCCGCCTGCCGTCAGCAGCGGGAGCGCCACGGTCCCACGGCGCTCCCGCACCCCCGGAGCGTCGGCACGCGGGTCGTCCCCAGGGGCCGGCCCCCTCGTACGTAAGGAACTCCTGATGCGCGGAGCAATGATCTACGCCCCCGGCGATGTGCGCTTCGAGACCGTGGACGACGCGAAGATCCTGCGGCCCACCGATGCCGTCATCCGTACGGCCGTCACCTGCGTCTGCGGCTCCGACCTGTGGCCCTACCGCGGTGCTGAGCCGATCGGCGACCCGCACCCGATGGGCCACGAGTACGCCGGCTTCGTGGAGGAGGTCGGCTCCGAGGTCACCTCACTGCGACCGGGCCAGTTCGTCGTCGGCTCCTTCGCGACCTCGGACAACACCTGCGTGAACTGCGCGAACGGTTTCCAGTCGAACTGTCTGCACCGCGAGTTCATGTCGACCTGCCAGGCCGAGTACGTGCGCATCCCCAACGCCCAGGGCACCCTGGTCGCCACCGAGGAAGTGCCCGGCGAGGAGTTCTGGCCGGGTCTGCTGGCCGTGTCCGACGTGATGGGCACCGGCTGGTGGGCCGCCGACGCGGCCGAGGTCAGGCCCGGCTCGACGGCCGTGGTCGTCGGCGACGGGGCGGTCGGCCTGTGCGGGGTCATCGCGGCGAAGGAGATGGGGGCGGAGCGGATCGTGGCGATGTCCCGGCACGAGTCCCGGCAGAAGCTGGCCCTTGAGTTCGGCGCCACCGACATCGTCACCGAGCGTGGCGAGGAGGGCGTGGCCCGGGTCCTGGAGCTGACCGGCGGGACCGGCGCCGACAGCGTGCTGGAGTGCGTCGGCACCGCCGAGGCCATGCGGCAGGCCCTGCACTCGGCCCGGCCCGGCGGCAATGTCGGCTTCGTCGGCGTCCCGCACGAGGTGGCCCTCGACGGCCAGGAACTGTTCTTCTCCCACGTCGGCCTGCGTGGCGGTCCGGCACCCGTACGCCGCTACCTCCCCGACCTCATCGACCGCGTCCTCACCCGCCGGATCGACCCGGGCAAGGTCTTCGACCTCACCCTGCCCCTGGACCAGGTCGCCGAGGGCTACCGTGCGATGGACGAGCGCCGCGCCATCAAGACCCTCCTCAAGCCCTGATGCCCCGGTCCGACCCGGCCGGGGGAGCCTCCCCCTTCGCTCCCCGGCCGGGGGAGCCTCCCCCTTCGCTCCCCGGCCGGGGCACATCTCCTTTCGCCACTCACCCAAGGAATGACATGCAGATCACCCGCAGTTCGATCGACACCGTCAAGGGCCCGGCCGACTGGTTCACCGGTGACGTGTACATCGACCCCGTCGCCGCGGCCGCCGCCCCGTCCCGGGTCACCGCGAGCCTGGTCCACTTCATGCCGGGCGCCCGAACCCACTGGCACCGCCACCCACTCGGCCAGACCGTGTTCGTCACCGAGGGCGTGGGCCTGTGCGGGCGCCGCGGCGGACCGGTCGAGGTCATCCGGCCCGGTGACCGCGTCCTGTTCGAGGCGGACGAGGAGCACTGGCACGGCGCCGCCCCGAACCGGCTGATGGTCCACCTGGCCATCAACGAGGGTGACTCCGACCACGACGTCGTGCACTGGCTGAACCCCGTCACCGACGAGGAGTACCTCGCCACCCCACCCAGTGCCTGAAAGAGCCGTCCCGTCCGCCGCCGGAGAGAGGAAGGGGACGGCTTGCCGTAATGGCAAGAAAGTTTGCTCCATCGTTGCAGTGCGGTGAGGCTGGGCCCATGAGCAATCACACCGGGCACGGTCACCACCACGACGGCACCGACACGCACGATCACCGGGGAAGTGGTGCGCACGGACACCATCACGGCTCCGCCGACCCCGACTGGGACGTCATGGGCCCGCTGCTTGAGCAGAACGCCGAACTCAGCGGCGAGCAGTACACGCAGGCCGCCCGCTGGATCGCCGGGCTGCCCGATGCCCCGAAGGTGCGCAGGGTCCTGGACATCGGCAGCGGACCGGGCGTGGTCTCCTGTCTGCTTGCCGAGACGTTCCCCGACGCGGAGGTCGTCGCGGTCGACGGCACCCCCGCCCTGCTGGCGCGCACGCGCGACCGCGCCGGGCGGCTCGGGCTCGGGGAGCGGGTCAGCACGCTGCACGCCGAGCTGCCCGGTGAACTCGCGGAGCTGGGGCGGGCCGACCTGATCTGGGCGGGGAACACACTGCACCACATGGGCGACCAGCGCGCCGTGCTGGCCGGCTTCGGCGAGCTGCTGAACCCCGGCGGCACCGTCGCACTCGTCGAGGGCGGGCTCCAGCCGCGTCAGCTCCCGCGCGACCTCGGCTTCGGCCGGCCCGGCCTGGAGGCGCGTATGGAGGCGGTGCAGGCCGAGGCCTTCGAGGAGATGCGGGCGGAGCTGCCCGACGCCCGGCGGGAGAACGAGGACTGGGCAGCCCTGTTCACCGCGGTGGGCCTCGCCCCGCAGGGCACCCGGAGTTTCCTGCTCGACCTGCCCGCACCGCTCGGCGAGGTGGCGCGTGACCACGTCGTCGCCGAACTCTCCCGCCGCCGCGACGGGCTGCGCGACAGGCTCGACGCCGACGACATCGCGGTGCTGGACCGCCTGCTCGACCCCGAGGACCCGGCCGGACTGAGCCGCCGCCGCGACACCTACCTGCTCCTGGCCCGCACGGTCCACCTGGGCCGCCGCGCCTGAGTGCCGAGCCTCAGGCCGTGCCGGACACCGGCTCCAGCCGCCACCACTGGCCGGGGGAGTCGGTGTCCTCCCACTGCTGGACCGGTGCCCCCTTCGCCGTACTTCCGTCGGCGACCTCAAGGACCAGTCCGCTCACGAAGCTGACGAGCGTCACCGTGCCCGGCGCCTCCAGATGCCGCTCGATCAGCCACTCCTGGGCACCGAAGTTGTTCGCGCGCCACTGCTGGATCACGGCCCCGTTCTCCACGGAGGCGCCGCGCACATCCAGCCGCTTGCCGCTGTGGGCGTTGACCACGTGGTGCAGGGCCGCGCCCTCGTGGACGGGGGTGAACTCCCAGTGCTGGGAAGCCGATCCATCGGCCTCGTTCTGCTGTACGGGTGCGCCGCCGCGCTGTGCGGCCTCCCGGACCTCCAGCACCAGCCCGCTGCTCACATTGCGCAGCCGGTAAAGACCCGTCCCGACGGCGGGTGTGGTGTCCCCGGTCATGTTTTTCCGGTCCCTTCATGGCGGCTCGCTCAGCCTGTGCCGACCTTCGCAGCCCGTACTTCGTGTCCTGCACGTCGCCTGCGTGCCCTGCGTGTCCCGCTTGCCCTGCGCGTACGGCCCGTACAGCGAGACCGCCGCCCGGCTCCGGCCGGGCGGCGGTCTCAGTTGGTGCGGCGGTGGTACGCCGGGCCTCAGGCGCCGAGGTTGAACTCGCCCGGGTTCGGGCCGAGCCGCTTGCCCTCGTCCAGTGCCGCGAACGCGGCCAGGTCGTCGGCGTCCAGCTCGAAGCCGAACACGTCGATGTTCTCCGCGATCCGCGACGGTGTCACGGACTTGGGGATCACCACGTTGCCCGTCTGGAGGTGCCAGCGCAGAACGGCCTGCGCGGGGGTGCGGCCGTGCTTCCGCGCGACCGCGACGACCGTCGGGACCTCCAGGAGTCCCTTGCCCGAACCGAGCGGGGACCACGCCTCGGTGGCGATGCCGTGCTTGGCGTGCAGCGCACGCGACTCGGCCTGCTGGAGCTGCGGGTGCAGCTCGATCTGGTTGAGCGCCGGCACCACGGAGGTCTCGCCCAGCAGGCGCTCCAGGTGCTCGGGAAGGAAGTTCGAGACGCCGATGGCCTTCGCGCGGCCGTCGGCGTAGATCTTCTCCAGCGCCCGGTACGTGTCGACATAGGCGTCCTTGGCCGGTACCGGCCAGTGGATCAGGTACAGGTCGACGTGGTCGAGGCCCAGCTTGTCGAGGGAGGCGTCGAAGGCGCGCAGCGTCGCATCGTAGCCCTGCTCCGTGTTCCACAGCTTCGTGGTCACGAAAAGCTCTTCGCGGGCGACACCGGAGGCCGCGATCGCCTTTCCGGTGCCCGCCTCGTTCTGGTAGATCGCGGCGGTGTCGATGCTGCGGTACCCGGCCTCGATGGCCGTGGCGACCGCTTTCGCGGCCTCGTTGTCCGGCACCTGCCAGACTCCGAAACCGAGCTGCGGCATCTCGACGCCGTTGTTGAGGGTGAGGGAGGGGACCTGGCTCACGAGCGGTCGATCCTAACGTTGTGGGGTGGGACTCGATGGGACTCCCAGGGTGAACGATCAAGACGGCCCGCACATTCCCGTCCGCGCGCCGTTTCACCGGAACGGTACTCCCGGCGCGGCACCCACGCCGGGCCACGCACGGGGACAGGGCCGACGCACGGGAGCGGCCTCAGCGCGCCGGACCGCGGCCGGGCCCGGCCACGCACCGGACCGCGGCCCGTCAGCGGTAGAGCGCGTCCACCTCGGTGGCGTACGCCGCCTCGATTGTCTTGCGCTTCAGTTTCAGTGACGGCGTGAGCAGACCGTGTTCCTCGGTGAACTGGTGGGCCAGGATCCGGAACGTACGGATCGACTCGGCCTGGGAGACCGCCGTGTTCGCGGCCACCACCGCGCGCCGGACCTCCATCTCCAGATCCGGGTCCCGCACCAGTTCCGCCGGGGACAGCGGCTGCCGCCCCTGCATGGCGAGCCAGTGCTCCACGGACTCCTGGTCGATGGTGACCAGCGCCGCGATGTACGGCCGGTCGTTGCCGACCACGATGCACTGAGCGACCAGCGGATGTGCCCGCACCCGCTCCTCCAGGCCCGTCGGCGAGACGCTCTTCCCACCGGACGTCACCAGGATCTCCTTCTTGCGCCCGGTGATCGTCAGATAGCCGTCCTCGTCCAGCGACCCCAGGTCGCCGGTGGACAGCCAGCCCTCGTTGAGCACCGCGGCGGTGGACTTCGGATCGCCCAGATATCCGCCGAAGACGTTGGCGCCGTACACCCATATCTCGCCGTCGTCGGCGATGTGCACGGTCGTGCCGGGGATCGGCTGCCCCACCGTGCCGTACCGGGTGCGCTCAGGGGGGTTGGCGGTGGCGGCGGCCGTCGTCTCGGTCAGTCCGTACCCCTCGTACACGGTGACACCGGCGCCCTCGAAGAACAGCCCGAGCTGCCGCTCCATCCCCGAACCGCCCGACATCGCGTGCCGGATCCGGCCGCCCATCGCCTCGCGCACCTTCTTGTACACGACCTTGTCGAAGAACTGGTGCTGCATCCGCAGCCCGGCGGACGGCCCCGGGCCGGTGCCGAACGCCCGCGCCTCCATCGCCTCCGCGTACTTCACCGCGATGTCGACGGCTTTGTCGAACGGCCCGATCCGGCCCTCCGTCTCGGCCTTGCGCCGGGCCCCGTTGAAGACCTTCTCGAAGATGTACGGCACCGCCAGGATGAACGTGGGACGGAACGACACCAGGTCCGGCATCAGCGCCTTCGCCGACAGCTCCGGCTGGTGGCCCAGCTTCACCCGGCCGCGGATCGCCGCGACCTCCACCATTCGCCCGAAGACGTGTGCCAGCGGCAGGAAGAGCAGAGTCGCCGCCTCGTCGCCCGGCCTGGAGTGGAAGACCGACTCCCAGCGCGAGGCCATGGTCTCCGTCTCGAACATGAAGTTGGCGTGCGTGATCACACAGCCCTTCGGGCGCCCCGTAGTCCCCGAGGTGTAGATGATGGTCGCGACCGACTCGGGTGTCACCGCGCGACGGTGCCGGTGTACGACCTCGTCGTCGATATGGGCACCGGCCTCGATCAGCTCGGTCACCGCGTCGGCGTCCAGCTGCCACAGCCGCTTCAGCTGCGGCAGCCGGTCGATCACCGACGCGATCGTCATCGCGTGGTCCTCGTGCTCGACCATCACCGCCGAGACCTCGGCGTCGTGCAGCATCCACAGGACCTGCTCGGCCGAGGACGTCGGATAGACGGGCACGGACTGCGCACCGACCGCCCACAGGGCGAAGTCGAAGACGGTCCACTCGTAACGGGTACGCGACACCAGGGCGACCCGGTCGCCGAACCGCACCCCGTGCGCGATCAGCCCCTTGGCCACCGCCAGTACCTCGTCGCGGAACGTCGCCGAGGTGACATCCCGCCAGCGCCCGTCCGCGTCCTTCCGGCCGAGGGCGATCCGGTGCGGATCCTCCTCGGCGTAGTCGAACACGACATCCGCGAGCCCGCCTACGTGGGGCGCGGCCGCCATGGGTGGGACAGTGAACTCACGCATTGACCTGCTCCTTGTGGCGCTCCGCACAGCGCCGTGACGCTACCCCACCGAGCGCCGCTCCGGGAGAGCCGCAGGCATTCCGCACCAGGTGCCCCCTGCACGGGACAGGCGGCGAAATCCGGCCAGATGGGCAAGGCCCGGACGCGCTTCCGACCAAGGAGTAAGTGGCTCGCGCGCGAATCTCCACCGAATCTGAACGCCGCGATCACTGCGTTCTGTGGGGGTACGGGCGATCGGTCCGGATCCGCCGGGCCGGCCGGGGCCGGCCGCTCCGGTGAGTCCTGCCGTGCCTGCCGTTCTTCCCGTCCCCGCCCGCCGTCATGCGCGGCTCCCCGTGCCGATCGCGCCGATCTCCCCGCGCGGGCGGATCAGCCGGTCGCCGCCCGCCAGGATCGCCGCCGCCAGCGCGTTCGCCGCCTGCTGCGCGCCGCCCCGGTGCCTGCCGTGCAGCAGGACGAAGTCCACGTCGCCGAGTTCCGGCAGCCCCTCCCGGGCAGCCACCGGGACCAGTCCGGGCGGGACCAGACCGCGGCTGTGCGCCATCACACCGAGCCCGGCATGGGCGGCCGCGATCAGCCCGCTGAGGCTGCCGCTCGTGCACGCGATCCGCCAGGAGCGGCCCTGCTCCTCCAGGACCTCCAGCGCGCGGGCCCGGGTGATGCCCGGCGGCGGGAAGAGGATCAGCGGCACCGGGCGGTCCGGATCGATCCGCAGCCCCGGCGCGCCGATCCAGGTCAGCGCGTCCTGCCAGACCAGTTCCCCGTGGGTGTCCCCGGTCCGCCGCTTGGCGAGCACCAGATCGAGCCGGCCCGCCGCCAGCTGCCGGTGCAGGGTGCCCGACAGCTCCACGGTCAGCTCCAGCTCCACCTCCGGATGGTCGTGGCGGAACGACTGGAGGATCTCCGGCAGCCGGGTCAGTACGAAGTCCTCCGACGCCCCGAAGCGCAGCCGCCCGCGCAGCCGGGTCCCCGTGAAGAAGGCCGACGCCCGCTCATGGGCCTCCAGGATCGTCCGCGCGAAGCCGAGCATCGCCTCGCCGTCCACCGTGAGATCGACCCGGTGCGTGTCCCGGGCGAACAGCTGACGCCCGGTCGCGTCCTCCAGCCGCCGCACATGCTGGCTCACCGTGGACTGCCGTACCCCGAGCCGGCGGGCTGCCGCCGTGAAGCTGAGGGTCTGGGCGACGGCGAGGAAGGTGCGCAGCTGCGAGGGGTCGTACACACAAGGAGGTTATCGCGATCCGCGATCACAGTCAGAGCGGTATACCGGATTCCCGATGTCGGTGATCAGGAGCAGGATGAGGAGGGCACGACCATGAACGAGAGAACACGTGGAGCACATGAGCCGCCGCACCCCGCAGCTGCCGTCCTGGCTGCCGATCGACCCGTACATCATGGCGTTGATCGGCACCGTCGTACTCGCGGCTCTGCTGCCGGCCTCCGGCGCCGCGGCCGATGTGGCGGGCGGGGCGTCCACGGGGGCGGTCGCCTTCCTGTTCTTCCTCTACGGCGCACGGCTCTCCACCAGGGAAGCGCTCGACGGATTCAGGCATTGGCGGCTGCACCTCACCGTCCTGGCCTGCACCTTTGTCGCCTTCCCGCTGCTGGGGCTGGCGAGCGGGGGCCTGGTGCCCCTCGTGCTGACGCCCGAGTTGCAGAGCGGGTTCCTCTTCCTCTGTCTCGTCCCCTCGACGATCCAGTCCTCGATCGCCTTCACCTCGATCGCCCGGGGAAATGTGCCCGCCGCGATCTGCGCGGGCTCCTTCTCCTCGATCGCCGGCATCTTCCTCACCCCGCTGCTCGCGGCGGCACTCCTCGGCAACAGCGGTGGCGGGTTCTCCGCCGACGCCCTGCTGAAGATCGGCGTCCAGCTCCTGCTGCCGTTCGTCGCGGGTCAGCTGCTGCGCCGCTGGATCGGCGGGTTCATCGCCCGTCACAGGAAGGTCCTGGGCCATGTGGACCGGGGATCGATCCTGCTGGTCGTCTACACCGCGTTCAGCGAGGGCATGGTCGCGGGCGTCTGGCACCAGGTCACCCCCGCCCGGCTCGGTGCGCTGCTCGGTGCCGAGGCCGTGCTGCTCGCGCTCATGCTCGCCCTGAGCTGGTACGGGGCGAAACGGCTCGGGTTCGGCCGCGAGGACCGTATCGCCATCCAGTTCGCCGGATCCAAGAAGAGCCTCGCCTCGGGGCTGCCGATGGCCAGCGTTCTGTTCGGCGCGCAGGCGAGCCTCGCCGTGCTGCCGCTGATGCTCTTCCACCAGATGCAGCTCATGGTGTGCGCGGTGATCGCCAGGCGGCGCTCCCGCGATCCGGGGGAAGTGCTCACGGACGGCTCCGGGGCCGTGCGGGAGGCCTTGCCGGTGGGCTGAGGCCGGCCGGCGCAGGGGGCGCTCCCCGCCGGCCGGACCCCCTCGGGGGCTGCCCCTCACCCGTGCGGCGGGCGGAGCTCCTCAGCCCTGGACGGCCGTCGCCTCCAGGGCGATGCGATGCTCTCCCGCGTACACGTTCATGGAAGGTCCCCGAAGGAATCCGACCAGGGTCAGACCGCTCTCGGCCGCCAGGTCGACCGCGAGGGACGACGGCGCCGAAACGGCGGCCAGCATCGGGATCCCGGCCATCACCGCCTTCTGCGCCAGTTCGAACGAGGCCCGGCCCGAGACCAGCAGGATCGACCGGGTCAGCGGCAGCCGGCCGTCAGTCAGGGCCCGGCCCACCAGCTTGTCGACCGCGTTGTGCCGGCCGACGTCCTCCCGTACGTCGATCAGCTCGCCCGTCTCGGAGAACAGGGCCGCCGCGTGCAGGCCCCCGGTCCGGTCGAAGACCCGCTGCGAGGCACGCAGCCGGTCGGGGAGCGCGGCCAGCAGCTCGGGCCCGACCCGCACCGGGGGCGAGTCCGCGACCGGGTGCCGGGTCGTGGTGCGCACCGCGTCCAGGCTGGCCTTGCCGCACAGACCGCAGGAGGACGTCGTGTACACGTTGCGCTCCAGCGTGATGTCGGGGACCACGACGCCGGGCGCGAGCTTCACGTCCACCACGTTGTAGGTGTTCACCCCGTCGGCCGTCGCCCCGGCGCAGTACACGATCGACCGGACCTCGGATCCGTCACCGATCACGCCCTCGCTCACCAGGAAGCCGGCCGCCAGCGCGAAGTCGTCGCCCGGGGTGCGCATGGTGATGGCCAGCGCCCTGCCGTTCAGCCGTATCTCCAGCGGCTCCTCGGCGACGAGGGTGTCGGGGCGGGTGGAGACGGCTCCGTCCCGGATGCGGATGGTGCGGCGGCGCTCGGTGACCCGTCCCATGACAGTCAGACCCGATTCTGTACGTGTTGGAAGCCGAAACGGCCCTTGATGCAGATGTTGCCGTGGGTCACCGGATTGTCGTGCGGCGAGGTGACCTTGACGATCTCATTGTCCTGCACATGGAGTGTGACGTTGCAGCCGACTCCGCAGTACGCGCAGACCGTGGTGGTCTCCGTCTGCGCCGGTTCGTCCCAGGTCCCGGCCGCACGCATGTCGAACTCGGTCTTGAAGGAGAGCGCTCCGGTCGGGCACACCTCGATGCAGTTGCCGCAGTAGACACAGGCCGATTCGGTGAGCGGCACCCCGTACTCGGTCGAGACACGGGCGCCGATGGCGTAGCCGGCCACGGTCATCGCCTCGACGAGGGCGTACGGGTCGCCCTCCATCAGCACCCGGTCCTTGAAGGTGCCCGGCTCGCTCTCGTCCGCGTTGCAGACGAGGTAGTGCGGGCCGTCGGGCTGCGGGGCCGTGGCCTCCCACTTGCGCCCGGTCGGGAACGCGGCGCCGCCCCTGCCGACGAGTCCGGCGTCCAGCACTTCGCGGATGACGCCCGCGGGGCCGAGGGCGAAGGCGCGGCGCAGGGCGGTGTAGCCGCCGTGCGCCCGGTAGTCGTCGAGGGAGGCGGGGTCGGTGGTGCCGACACGTTCGAGGAGGACGAGGCGGCCGTTTCCGGCCTGGGAGACGGCGGCCCCGGGCGGGGGCTCGGCGGGGGAGGTCTCCGGGGTACCGCGGGCCGCCGCGGTCAGGGCCTCGGCGGTGGCGGGCGCGACGACCGCCGAGGTGTGCGGGGAACCCGCCCGGATCAGCAGCGCCGCCGGAGCCCGTTCGCACAGGCCCAGACAGGGGCTCTCCTGCCAGACCGCTCCCTCCGCGGCCGCACCCGCCGGGGCGAAGGCCTCCGTCAGGTCCGCGCACACCGCGGCCGAGCCGCGGGCCGCGCAGGCCAGGTCCGTGCAGACATGGAGGACCTTCGCCGGGCGGGGGCGCAGCGAGAACATCGCGTAGAACGTCGCCACGCCGTACGCCTCGGCCGGGGCCACCGTCAGCCGGCGGCAGATGTAGCCGAGCGCGCCCTCGCTGATCCAGCCGGTCCGGTCGTTCACCGCGTGCAGGGCGGGCAGCAGCCTGTTGCGCCGGTCCTTCGCGGCCGACGCGCCGCCGCGCGCCCACCGCAGATCCTCGTCGCCGCGCGTCGTGCCGCCCTCCCAGCCCGACGGCGGCGGCCCCAACAGGGCGTCCACCGCCTCCCGTTCGGCATCAGTCGGTTCGGCTTCCGGACATCTCAGGTCCATGCGGGCACCAGCTTCTCGATCCGCACGGCGGACGCCTTGAACTCGGCGGTGCCGGCGATCGGGCAGTTCGCCTCGATCGTCAGCGCGTTGGTGTCGACCTCGTCCGGGAAGTGCATCGTCATGAAGGCGAGCCCCGGACGCAGTCCGGGATCTATCCACACGGGCGCGGTGACGCTGCCCCGCCTGGACGAGACCCGCACTTCCTCACCGGTCGCGACACCGTAGGCGGCCGCGTCCTCGGGGCAGAGCTCGATGTACTCGCCCCGCCGCAGCGGTGAAGCGTAACCACTGCTCTGCACACCGGTGTTGTACGAGTCGAGGCGACGGCCTGTCGTCAGGCGCAGGGGGTACACCTCGTCCGTGAGGTCGACCGGCGGATCGTGCCGGACGAGCCCGAAGGGGGCGGCCGGGCCCCGGCGTACCGGATCGGTCTCCCAGAGCCGGGCGTGCAGGAAGCCCGATGGGAGCTTCTCCGTGTCGGGGCAGGGCCACTGGAGGCCCTGGTGCTCCTCCAGCCGGTCATACGTCATCCCGAAGTGGTCGGGCGAGAGCGAACGCAGCTCGTTCCAGACCGTCTCGGCGTCCGTGAACTTCCATGCGTGGCCCAGGCGTCCGGCCAGGGAACAGATGATCTCGATGTCCTCCCGGGCCTCGCCCGGCGGCACCAGCGCCGCCCGCACCCGTTGCACCCGGCGCTCGCTGTTGGTCGTCGTCCCGTCCGTCTCCGCCCAGGCGGCCGTCGCCGGCAGGACGAGATCCGCGAGTTCCGCGGTCTTCGTCAGGAAGATGTCCTGGACCACCAGATGGTCCAGGGACCGCAGCCGCCGCACCGCCTGTTCGCTGTCGGCCTCCGACTGGGCCGGGTTCTCGCCGATGCAGTAGACCGCGTGCAGCTCACCGCTCTCCATCGACTCGAACATCTCGGTGAGCGTCTTGCCGTACCGGGGCTGGATGACGGTGTCCCAGGTCCGTTCGAACTTCTGCCGGGAGGCCGGGTCGAGGATGTCCTGGAAGCCGGGCAGCTTGTTGGGGATGGCGCCCATGTCACCGCCGCCCTGCACGTTGTTCTGGCCGCGCAGGGGCTGGACGCCGGACCCGTACCGGCCGACGTGCCCGGTGAGCATCGACAGGTTGATCAGCGCGCGGACGTTGTCGGTGCCGTTGTGGTGCTCGGTAATGCCATCGGTGCCGTTGTGGTGCTCGGTAATGCCAAGGGTCCAGCACAGCTGGGCCCGTTCGGCGGTGGCGTAGGCGTGGGCCAGATCGCGGACGGCCCCGGCGGGCGCCCCGGTCACCTGCTCGGCCGCCGAGAGCGTCCACGGCTCGACGAGCGCCGCGTACTCCTCGAAGCCCGTCGTCGCGCGGGCCACGAACGCCTCGTTGACCAGCCCGGCATGGATGATCTCCCGGCCGACGGCGTGGGCGATGTCGGTACCGACGTTCGGACCGAGCCAGCTCTCCGCCCACTGGGCCGTCGAGGTGCGGCGCGGATCGACGGCGTACATACGGGCGCCGTTGCGGATGCCCTTCAGTACGTGCTGGAAGAAGATCGGGTGTGCGAACCGGGCGTTGGAACCCCACATCACGATGAGGTCCGTCTGCTCGACCTCCTCGTACGAGGAGGTGCCGCCGCCCGATCCGAAGGCCGCGGAGAGACCGGCGACGCTCGGGGCGTGACAGGTGCGGTTGCAGGAGTCCACGTTGTTGGTGCCCATCACCACCCGGGTGAACTTCTGCGCCACGTAGTTCATCTCGTTCGTGGCGCGGGCGCAGGACAGCATCGCGAAGGCGTCGGGGCCGTACGCCCGACGGGCCTGCCGGAACCCGGCGGCCGCGCGGTCCAGCGCCTCGTCCCAGCCTGCCTGCCTCAGCACACCGTCCGTGTCCCGGACCAGAGGGTGCGTCAGCCGCTCGTACCGCCTGGGCTCGCGCCGCTTGCGGTTGTTGTTCATGGTGCGCTCCCTTCCCGCACCGGGGAGGTGCGGGCGAGGAGGGCGGAGGTCTGGTGGCCGCCGGCGCGCTCGGCGCCGGCTCCTGCGACGTTCACGGGGCTCTCCGTTCGGTAGCCGACCTAGCGAGGCGGAGTGGGGGACGTGCGGGAGAGAGGAGCCGAGGAGAACGGAAGATGCTGTCAGTCGACAGAATGTTGTCTACAGTATGCAAATCAAACGGTCAAGACTGTTGTCAAGCCTCCAACCTCCGGCCGGTATTCCTGTGGGATCACGTGCCCTTGTACCGGGCGGTAGCGACCAAGACTGGATGGTTCCTGCCATATGTAGCGAGGGGAACCTGAATATGACCGGCTCGCGTGTCGTGGCGCTCGGCCACTATCAGCCCGCCAAGGTGCTCACCAATCAAGATCTGGCGGCGATGGTCGACACCAGCGACGAGTGGATCACCAGCCGCGTCGGCATCAAGACCCGGCACCTCGGTGGTCCCGATGAGCCGGTGGACGAGCTGGCCGCGCACGCGGCGGCCAAGGCGCTCGCCGCCGCCGGTCTTCAGCCGGCCGACATCGATCTGGTTCTGGTCGCCACCTCCACCGCGATCGACCGCTCGCCGAGCATGTCGGCGCGGGTCGCGGCGCGCCTCGGCATGTCCTCGCCCGCGGTGATGGACATCAATGTGGTCTGTTCCGGATTCACCCACGCCCTCGCCACCGCCGACCACGCCCTGCGGGCCGGTGCCGCCACGCGCGCCCTCGTGATCGGCGCCGACAAGATGGGCGACATCGTCGACTGGACCGACCGCTCCAGCTGCGTGCTGATGGGGGACGGCGCCGGTGCGGCCGTCGTGGTCGCCGACTCGGGGGCGGACGGCAGTCCCGGGATCGGGCCGGTGCTGTGGGGTTCGGTGCCGGCGATGGGGGATGCGGTACGGATCGAGGGCACGCCGCCGCGGTTCGCGCAGGAGGGGCAGTCCGTCTACCGCTGGGCCACCACCCAACTGCCGCCCATCGCGCGCAAGGTGTGCGAAAAGGCTGGAATCACCCCCGAGGATCTCGCCGCGGTGGTGTTGCATCAGGCCAATCTGAGGATCATCGAACCCGTCGCCAGGAGGATCGGCGCGGTCAACGCGGTCATCGCCCGGGACGTGGTGGATTCAGGCAATACGTCCGCGGCCTCGATCCCGATGGCCCTGTCCAAGCTGGTGGAGCGGGGCGAGGTAGCCACCGGTGCTCCGGCGCTGCTCTTCGGCTTCGGCGGGAACCTCAGCTATGCCGGACAGGTGATCCGCTGCCCCTGAGGGGCGTTGTGCTCGGTAGACTGTAGACGATAAGCAATTGCTCGTCGCCCGGAGGGGGACCGCGATGTTGTCCACAGGACTGCCGCAGGGGGCCGTGCCGAAGCTGGAACGGCCCGGTCCGCTGCGCGAGCGCGTCTACGAGACGTTGCTCGAACTCATCACCACCCGCGCGCTCCGCCCCGGCCAGCATCTGGTCGAGAGCGAGCTGGCCGGTCATCTCGGCGTGTCCCGGCAGCCGGTGCGTGAGGCGTTGCAGCGGCTCAACACCGAGGGGTGGGTCGATCTGCGCCCCGCCCAGGGTGCGTTCGTCCACGAGCCCACGGAGGAGGAGGCGGACCAGCTGCTGTCGGTGCGTACGCTCCTGGAGGCGGAGGCCGCCCGGCTGGCCGCCGCCAACTCCGGCGCGGCGGGCATCGCGGCCCTGGAGGAGCTCTGTGCCGAGGGGGAGCGGGCCGTCGCCGACGACGATGTGGACCTGGCGGTGGCGACCAACGCCGCGTTCCACGCCAAGGTCATGGAGCTGGCCGGCAATGTCGTCCTCTCCGAACTGGCCGGGCAGGTGGACGCCCGCGTCCGCTGGTACTACACCCCGGTCGCCCGGCAGCGCGGCACCCAGTCCTGGATCGAGCACCGCTCCCTGATCGCCGCGATCTCCTCGCGCGACGAGGAGCGGGCGACGGCGGTCATGCGGGCCCACACCGAGCACACCCGTCAGACGTACCACCAGCGCGAAAAGAGCTGATCCCGCACTCTCCCGCCCCGGACGCCGGGGCGGGGAGCCGGTGTTCGCGCCGGCCCGCACGGCAGCCGCCGGCCGCCGGGCCGGACCGTCCTCAGGCGGGTGTGCCGCGGTCCGGCCACGCGAGGTGGTCAACGGCGAGAAACCGTTCACCGGCCACGGCCGCGGGGGTCGCTCCGGTGAACGCCACGACGTCACGGTGCAGGTGGGGCTGGTCGGTGTAGCCCGCGTCGGCCGCTACCCGGGCCGCAGCCACACCCGCGACCAGACGGTGGGCGGCATGGTCGAAGCGGACCAGCCTCACCGCGCGTTTCGGCGGGATGCCGAGCTGGGACCGGAACCGGGACCACAGCCGCTTGCGGCTCCACCCGACCTCGGCCGCGAGTCCGTCGACCCGGACCAGGCCCCGGCTGCCGATGATCCGGTGCCAGGCCCGGACCACCTCCGGGTCCACCGGTGGCCCGGCCGCGTACCGGCGGACGAGCAGCGCCTCCGTCATCCCGAAGCGGTCCTGCCGCGAGGGTGCTTCGCTCAACCGCTCGCGGATCCGGGATGCCTCCCTTCCCCACAGGTCGTCCAGGGACACGACCGTGCCGTCGAGGCCGGCGGGGGAGACGCCCAGCACCGCGCGTGCGATCACCGGGGACAGCCGCACCTGTACGCACTCGACGTTCTCTCCCCGCACCCGGACCGCGCCACCGGATCCCAGCCCCGGCCCGGCCACGAGGCTTCCCCGCCGGCTCGGCCCGGCAGCGCAGTCGATGACGGGCGAACCGGCGCCGAACTCCAGGAGCAGCGTCACGGCGGGATGCGGGACCATCCGCAGGGTGTCCAGGGCACGCACACGGAACCCGGCCATGCTGAGGCCGGTCACCTTGCCGGGGTGCGGCGGGTTCGCTACGCCCCACACAGACGTACCGTGCGTGAAGGTCCGCATCTCCTCATGCTAAGGGAGTGAGGGAGCGGCCCGCTGGGCGTATCGGGCGGCGCATTCCCGTAGAAGCAGCTGCCGTGCGGTGCGTTGGGCGGCGTGCGCCCCGATGCCGGCCGCACGGTCCGGCGAGCGGGGACGCGCGCCCCGGTCCGAGTGGCACGAGGTGGATGAGGGGTCCGCCCGCCCTGCTCCACCTCTCTTTGTCCTCAAGATGGAGAAAGTTGAGGTGGATTCCTGCTCAACTTCTTCCCACCCCCGGCAACCGCTGCTACGTTCCCCTCCAAAGCCCGACGGACAGGCCGGTGTGGCGGGGAGGGGCGCGTGAGACGTATGACGGCACGACCCGCGAATGCGCATCAGGCGCGACTGCTCCGGCTGTTGCGCGACGGCGGGCCCAACTCACGGGCACAGCTGGGGGATCAGGTCGATCTTTCCCGCTCCAAGCTCGCCGTCGAGGTGGACAGACTGCTGGAGACCGGCCTTGTCGTGGCCGACGGACTCGCCGCATCCCGCGGCGGGCGTCGCTCGCACAACATCCGGCTCGCCCCGGCACTGCGCTTCCTCGGCGTCGACATCGGCGCCACCTCGGTCGATGTGGCGGTCACCAACGCGGAACTGGAGGTCCTGGGCCACCTCAACCACCCCATGGACGTACGCGAAGGTCCCGTCGCCATCTTCGAGCAGGTGCTGTCCATGGCGGCCAAGCTCAGGGCCTCCGGGCTCGCCGAAGGGTTCGACGGCGCGGGCATCGGCGTACCGGGACCGGTCCGCTTCCCCGAAGGCATCCCGGTCGCGCCGCCGATCATGCCCGGCTGGGACGGCTTCCCGGTCCGCGAGGCACTCAGCCAGGAGCTGGGCTGCCCCGTCATGGTCGACAACGACGTGAACCTGATGGCGATGGGGGAGCAGCACGCGGGCGTCGCCCGCTCCGTGGGCGACTTCCTCTGCGTCAAGATCGGTACCGGCATCGGCTGCGGCATCGTCGTCAGCGGCGAGGTCCACCGGGGTACGACGGGCAGCGCCGGGGACATCGGACACATCCAGGTCGAACCCGACGGGCGTCCCTGCGCCTGCGGCAACCGGGGCTGCCTGGAAGCACATTTCAGCGGTGCCGCGCTGGCCCGCGACGCCGAGGACGCGGCACGCGCCGGACAGTCCCCGGAGCTCGCGGCCCGGCTGGAGGTGTCCGGGAAGCTCACCTCCGCCGACGTCGCCGCCGCCGCGGCCGCGGGCGACCCCACCTCGCTCGACCTGATCCGTGAAGGCGGCAACCGGGTCGGACAGGTCATCGCGGGACTCGTCAGCTTCTTCAACCCCGGTCTGGTGGTGATCGGCGGCGGAGTGACCGGCCTCGGCCACACGCTGCTGGCCAGCGTCCGGACCCAGGTCTACCGGCAGTCCCTGCCCCTGGCCACCGGAAACCTCCCGATCGTGCTGGGCGAGCTGGGACCCGCCGCCGGAGTCATCGGCGCGGCCAGGCTCATCAGCGATCACCTCTTCTCACCGGCCTGACCCCTCTCCTGCCCAGCTCTCCACCCGGGCCCGCAGCACACTCCTCAAGGGCCCCGCAGCACCGGCCTTCACCGGCCCGCACCACCTTTCACCCGGCCCGCAGCACCGCTCTCCACCGGCCCGCACCGCTTCACCCGGCCCGCAGCACCGCTCGCAGGCCACCAAGGCACCGCCCCGCGCTCCAGGCCGGGGTCCGGGGACGCCCCGGGACCGCACCGCGCCCTGCCCGCTCACCGGCCCTTCCCCGAACTCTCGGCTTCGTCCGAGCGGGGGAGACCCCATTCGCCGAGGGGAATCGTCATGGCTCCAGAACCACCGTTGCTCACCATGTCCGGCATCACCAAGTCCTTCCCCGGGGTGCGTGCCCTGGACGGCGTTGACCTGGAGGTCCGGGCCGGTGAGGTCCACTGCCTGCTCGGCCAGAACGGCGCCGGGAAGTCCACCCTCATCAAGGTGCTCGCCGGCGCCCATCAGCCCGACGACGGCGAGATCACCTGGTGCGGCGCGCCTGTCGTACTCAGGTCGCCCATCACCGCGATGCGTCTGGGGATCGCCACCATCTACCAGGAACTCGACCTGGTCGAGGGCCTGTCGGTCGCCGAGAACGTCTTCCTGGGCCATGAACCCACCCGTGCGGGCTTCGTGGTCCGCATCCGGGACGGCCGTACCGCGGCCGCCGCCCTGCTGGGACGGCTCGGCCATCCGGAGATCGACCCCGCCCACGCGGTCGGTGAACTCTCCGCGGCCCAGCAGCAGATCGTCTCGATGGCGCGGGCGCTCTCGCACGACGTACGCCTCATCGTGATGGACGAGCCGTCCGCGGCCCTCGACCCCGACGAGGTCGACAATCTCTTCCGGATCGTGGCCTCGCTGACCGCCGACGGTGTCGCCGTCGTCTACATCTCGCACCGCCTGGAGGAGATCCGCCGGATCGGCGACCGGGTGACCGTGCTCAAGGACGGCCGGGCCGTCGCGGGGGGACTCCCCGCCGAGTCCACACCGACGCGCGACATCGTTGCCATGATGACCGGCCGCAACGTCGAGTACGTCTTCCCGCCCCGGCCCGGGGCCGCCCCCGAGGACACCGCGCCCGACTCCGCCACCTCCACCGCGCCCGCGTCCGACCCGGTCCTCACGGTGCGAGGCCTCACCAGGAAGGGCGAGTTCGACCCCGTCGACCTGGATCTCAGGCCCGGCGAGATCGTCGGCCTCGCCGGACTGGTCGGCTCCGGGCGCTCGGAGATCCTGGAGACCATCTACGGCGCCCGCAAGGCCACCGCCGGCCAGGTCACGGTCGCGGGCAAGCCGCTGCGGCCCGGCAGCGTCCGGGCCGCCGTCGCCGCGGGCATCGGCCTCGCTCCCGAGGAACGCAAGGCGCAGGCCCTGCTGATGCTGGAATCCGTCACCCGCAATGTCTCCGTCTCCACCATGTCCCGCTTCTCCAGGGCCGGCTGGATCGACCGGGGAGCCGAACGCGAAGCGGCCCGCGCCGCCACCCGTGAACTCTCCCTGCGCCCCGACAACCCGGACACCCCCGTCCGCACCCTCTCCGGCGGCAACCAGCAGAAGGCGGTACTCGCCCGCTGGCTGCTGCGCGGCTGCCGGGTGCTGCTGCTCGACGAACCGACCCGCGGGGTGGACGTCGGCGCCCGCGCCGAGCTCTATGCCGTGATCCGCCGGCTGGCCGACGAAGGCCTCGCCGTTCTGCTCGTCTCCAGCGAAGTGCCTGAAGTGCTGGGCCTCGCCGACCGGGTGCTGGTCCTCCGTGAGGGGCGCGTCGTCCATACGGCGGACGCCACGGAGCTCGACGAACACCGCGTACTCGACCTTGTGATGGAAGGGAGCCCGACGTCATGACGCAGCCCGTCTCATCGGCGCAGCAGAGCGGGCCGGACAAGGGCGCCGTGCCCGTGTCCGCCCCCGCGTCCCCGAAGAAGGACCGGTCCCCGCGTGCCTTCGGGCTGCGCGCGGACGTCCGAAACCTCTCCCTGCTCGGCGTCCTCGCCGCGCTCGTGGCCGTCGGGGGCATCACCGAACCCGGCGCCTTCCTGGACACCGGGAACCTCCAGCTCATCCTGACCCAGGCATCCGTCATCGGTGTCGTCACCGTCGGCATGACCTTCGTCATCATCGGCGGCGGCATCGACCTGTCCGTCGGCGCGATGGTCGCCCTCGCCTCCGTCTGGGCGACGACGCTCGCCACCCAGGACTTCGGCTTCGCGGGCATCCTCTTCACGGCCGTCCTGGTCGGCCTCGGCGCAGGACTCGTCAACGGTGTGCTGATCGCGTACGGCAGACTGGTGCCGTTCATCGCGACGCTGGCGATGCTCGCCTCCGCCCGGGGACTGGCCCTCCACATCACCGACGGCAAGACGCAGATCGTCACCGACACGTCGGTGCTCGACCTGGGACTGCCCGGCGCCTACGTCCTCGGCATCCCGCCGCTGGTCATGATGTTCGCGGCGGTCACCGTCGTCGGCTGGCTGGTGCTGAACCGTACGACCTTCGGCCGGCGCACGGTCGCCGTCGGCGGCAACGCGGAAGCGGCCCGGCTGGCCGGCATCGACGTACGCAGGCAGCGGCTCCACCTCTATCTGCTCTCCGGGCTCTGCTGCGGCGTCGCCGCCTTCATGCTGATCATCCTGTCCGGCTCGGGCCAGAACACCAACGGCAATCTCTACGAGCTCGACGCCATCGCCGCGGTGATCATCGGCGGCACCCTGCTCAGCGGCGGCCGGGGCACCATCGTCGGCTCCGTCCTGGGCGTCCTCGTCTTCACCACCATCACCAACATCTTCGCGCTCAACAACCTGCAGACCGACGTCCAGCAGATCGCGAAGGGCGCGATCATCGTCGCCGCCGTCCTCGTGCAGGGCCGCACCTCGGCCCACCGGGAGACCTGACCCACCCGCCGTCTCCCGCCCGCGACACCCGTCTGTTCCGCATCCCACGCCGCTCCGGATGAAGGGTTTGACAGCCATGCCAGAAACCAGCCGCAGAGGACTGCTCCTCGGTACCGCAGCCGTCTCCGCAGGTGCTCTGCTGACCGCCTGCACCAGCAACGAGCCCAAGGAGAAGAACACCGCAGCCCAGAGCAACGCCCCTGCCGCCGACGACAAGCCGGGCACCCCCGTCACCATCGGCTTCGCGGGGCCGCAGGCCGACCACGGCTGGCTCAACGCGATCAACGAGAACGCCAAGTCGCGGGCGAGGAAGTACTCCGAGGTGACCCTGGAGACCACCGAGGGCTCCAACGACACCGCCGCCCAGATCGGCCAGGTCAAGACCCTCATCAACAAGAAGGTCGACGTCCTCGTCATTCTCCCGGCCGACGGCAAGGCGCTCACTCAGGTCGGCCTGGAGGCCATGCGGGCGGGCATCCCCGTCATCAATCTCGACCGCATCTTCGCCTCACCGCAGGCCTACCGCTGCTGGGTCGGCGGAGACAACTACGGCATGGGGCTCAACGCCGGTACGTACATCGGCGAACAGCTCAAGGACAAGCCGAACGCCAAGGTCGTCGAGCTCGCCGGCATCGACAACCTGGAGCTCACCAAGCAGCGCAGCCAGGGCTTCGCCGACGCGCTGAAGAACTACTCCAACATCAAGCTGGTGGCCCGTCAGGCGGCCGACTTCACCGTCGAGTCCGGCCAGGCGAAGATGGCGCAACTCCTCCAGGCACAGAAGCAGTTCGACGCCCTGTGGAACCACGACGACGACCAGGGGGTGGGCGCGCTCCGCGCCATCCAGCAGGCCGGCCGCGACGAGTTCCTGATGGTCGGCGGCGCCGGGGCGAAGTCCGCCATGGACGCCATCAAGGCCGACAACAGCGTGCTGAAGGCCACCGTCCTCTACCCGCCGACCATGGCGGCATCGGCCATCGACCTGGCCCGTGCGCTCGGCCAGGCCAAGGGCGTGGCGGGCCTCGCCGAGCTGGAGATCCCGACCAACCTCACCCTCTACTCGGCCGTGGTCACCAAGGAGAACATCGACCAGTACCTGCCGACGGGCTTCAACTGAGCCGCCCCGCGGGAGGGTGCTGACCCTCCCGCAGCACCCACCGAACCACCGACGAGGAGGAAGCCCGGATGGCCCGTAGGGAAGAGACGGAGCAGGAGGCGGCCGCGCCGCCGACGCACCGGCCGATGGCGAGCGCACCGACGCTCGGGGTCGGCATGGTCGGATACGCGTTCATGGGCGCCGCCCACTCGCAGGGATGGCGCACCGCGGGCCATGTCTTCGAGCTGCCGATGAGGCCGGCTCTCGCCGCGATCTGCGGACGCGACCGGACGGCGGTCGACGCCGCGGCCGACCGGCTCGGCTGGGCGGCGGCGGAGACGGACTGGCGTGCCCTGATCGCCAGGGACGACGTCCAGCTCGTCGACATCTGCACCCCCGGCGACAGCCATGCGGAGATCGCCATCGCGGCTCTGGAGGCGGGCAAGCACGTGCTGTGCGAGAAGCCGCTCGCCAACACGGTCGCGGAGGCGGAGGCCATGACCGAGGCGGCGGCGCGGGCCGCCGCCCGAGGCCAGATCGCGATGGTCGGCTTCAACTACCGCAAGGTGCCCGCCCTCACCTATGCGCGCAAGCTGATCGCCGACGGCCGGCTCGGCGCCCTGCGGCACGTCCGGGCCACCTACCTCCAGGACTGGCTGGTCGACCCGGGCTCGCCGCTCACCTGGCGGCTGAAGAAGGAGCACGCGGGCTCCGGGGCGCTCGGCGACCTCGGCGCGCACATCGTGGACCTTGCCCAGTACCTGGCGGGGGAGCCGCTGGTGGGGGTCTCGGCGGTGAGTGAGACCTTCGTCCGCGAACGGCCGCTGCTCGCCGGACCTTCGGGGGGCCTGGGCGGGGTCGCGGCCGGCGGGGAGTTCGGCGCGGTGACGGTGGACGACGCGGCGCTGTTCACCGGGCGGCTCGCCTCCGGCGCCCTGGCGTCCTTCGAGGCGACCCGGATGGCGGCCGGACGCAAGAACGCGCTGCGGCTGGAGATCAACGGGGAGCGCGGCTCGCTCGCCTTCGATCTGGAGCGCCTCAACGAACTGTCCTTCCACGACCACACCGAGCCCGCCGCCACCGCGGGCTTCCGGCGCATCCTGGTCACCGAGCCCGAGCACCCGTACCTGGAGGCATGGTGGCCGCCGGGGCACGCGCTCGGCTACGAGCACACGTTCATCCACCAGGCCCGTGACGCGGTGCGGACGATCGCCGAAGGGGCCCCGCCCGTACCGTCGTTCGCCGACGGGCTCCAGGTGCAGCGGGTGCTGGCGGCGGTGGAGGAGAGCGCCGCGAAGAACTCGGTATTCACCCCCGTACATCCCTGAGGGACGTGTCCGCGGTCTCCTGCCTGCGCCCCGGGCGCCCGGCACGCACGCTGGGCGCGCGGGTCGCAGGACAGGTGGCTCGGCCCGCACGACCCGCGACCGCGCATGCCCCACGCCCCCGCACGAGCCGCGACCGCGCATGCCGATCGCACCGACCGCCGCCCACCCGCCCACCGGCGCGCCGATCGCACGCACCGACCGCCGCCGCACCCGCGCTCCGCGCGGACGACAGGAAACTCCGGACACGACCTGGGAGGTCCCGCGCATGCCCCGTCCCTTCACCCTCTTCACCGGTCAGTGGGCCGATCTTCCCCTGGAGGACGTCTGCCGGTACGCCCGTGACTTCGGCTACGACGGGCTCGAACTGGCCTGCTGGGGAGACCACTTCGAGGTGGACAAGGCCCTGGCCGACCCCGGCTATCTGGAGAGCCGGCACCGACTGCTCGACAAGTACGGGCTGAAGTGCTGGGCGATCTCCAACCACCTGGTGGGCCAGGCCGTCTGCGACAGCCCGATCGACGAGCGTCACCAGGGCATCCTGCCCGCCCGGATCTGGGGCGACGGGGAGCCCGAAGGGGTGCGCCGGCGGGCCGCCGAGGAAATCGGCAACACCGCGCGGGCGGCCGCCGCCTTCGGCGTGGACACGGTCATCGGCTTCACCGGCTCGTCGATCTGGCACCTGGTCGCGATGTTCCCGCCGGTCCCGCCGCACATGATCGAGCGGGGGTACGAGGATTTCGCGGAGCGCTGGAACCCGATCCTGGACGTGTTCGACGCGGAGGGGGTGCGCTTCGCCCATGAGGTGCATCCCAGCGAGATCGCGTACGACTACTGGACCACGCACCGCGCGCTGGAGGCGGTGGACCACCGGCCGGCGTTCGGGCTGAACTTCGACCCGAGCCACTTCGTGTGGCAGGACCTCGACCCGGTGGGCTTCCTGTACGACTTCCGGGACCGGATCTACCACGTGGACTGCAAGGAGGCCCGCAAGCGCCTGGACGGCCGCAACGGCCGGCTCGGCTCGCACCTCCCGTGGGGCGATCCGCGCAGGGGCTGGGACTTCGTCTCGGCGGGGCACGGTGACGTGCCCTGGGAGGACGTGTTCCGGATGCTGCGGTCGATCGGCTACGAGGGCCCGGTGTCCGTGGAGTGGGAGGACGCGGGCATGGACCGGCTGGCCGGTGCGCCGGAGGCGCTGACGTCGCTGAAGCGGTTCGACTTCGACCCGCCGAGCGCGTCGTTCGACGCGGCCTTCGGCGGCAAGGACTGAGGCACCGGCGGCGGGGTCTCCGGGCCCCGCCGCCCTCCCGTCGCTCCTCGATCGCCCAAGGGGCCCCATCGTGCCCGGCGGCACCGCACCCGCCGCCGGGCCGGTCCCCCCTGCCCGCACGCTCCTTTGTCCTGGTCATGGGAAAAGTTCGACAAGACCGCCGCACAAGGGCTATCCGTTCCGGACGAACAGGTCTACCGTCCAAATCGTGTACATGACATAACCCCCCGTCGCCGGAGTCTGACAGGCCCCGGCTGACCTGCGCGGCAGTCCCCGCGCCCAACGGCTCGGCAGCACCCGCCCGTACCACCGGCCATCTCCGGAGGACACTCGTGCACAGAACCCGCGGCAGGACCCGAACCCGGCTCCGCCTCCGAAAGTCCCTCGCCCTGTTCACCGGCGGCCTGCTGGCCGCCGCCACCCTCAGCCTGAGCACCGTCTCGGGCACGGCCGCCGCCCACGAGGAACCCGCGCCGGCCCCGGCCGCCGAGGACTTCCAGCAGGTCACCCTCGCCAAGGGGGCCGCCGAGACCGGCGAGCCGATGTCGCTGGCCGTACTCCCCGACCGCAGCGTGCTGCACACCTCACGCAGCGGCGAGCTGCGCATCACCGACAGCGCGGGCAACACCCGGATCTCCGGCGTCATCCCCGTCTACTCGCACGACGAGGAAGGCCTCCAGGGCATCGGGGTCGACCCGGACTTCAGCGAGAACCGGGCGATCTACCTCTACTACGCGCCCCCGCTCGACACCCCCGCGGGCGACGCCCCCGAGACCGGAACCGCCGCCGACTTCGCCAAGTTCGACGGGGTCAACCGGCTCTCCCGCTTCGTTCTCGACGAGGACGGCACGCTCGACCTCGGCAGCGAGAAGAAGGTCCTCGACGTCCAGGCGTCCCGGGGCATCTGCTGCCACGTCGGCGGTGACATCGACTTCGACGCCGACGGCAACCTGTACCTCTCGACCGGCGACGACTCCAATCCCTTCGCGTCGGACGGCTTCACCCCCATCGACGAGCGCCCGGACCGCAACCCGGCGTTCGACGCCCGCCGCTCCGCGGGCAACAGCAACGACCTGCGGGGCAAGCTCCTCCGCATCAAGGTCGCCGACGACGGCTCGTACACCATCCCGGACGGCAACCTCTTCGCCCCGGGCACGGACAGGACGCGTCCCGAGATCTACGCGATGGGCTTCCGCAACCCCTTCCGCTTCTCCGTCGACAAGGCCACCGGGATCGCCTACGTCGGCGACTACGGGCCCGACGCCGGCGCGGCCGACCCCAAGCGCGGACCGGCCGGCCAGGTCGAGTTCGCCCGGGTGACGAAGGCCGGGAACTTCGGCTGGCCGTTCTGCACCGGCGACAACGACGCCTACCTGGACTACGACTTCGCCACCAAGACCTCCGGCGCCGCCTTCGACTGCGCGGCCCCGAAGAACACCTCGCCGCACAACACCGGCATCGTCGACCTGCCCCCGGCCCAGCCCGCCTGGATCCCGTACGACGGCGCTTCCGTACCGGAGTTCGGCACCGGATCCGAGTCCCCGATGGGCGGCCCGGTCTACCACTACGACGCCGACCTCGACTCGCCCGTGAAGTTCCCCGAGGCCTACGACGGCGACTTCTTCGCCGGTGAGTTCGGCCGGCGGTGGATCAAGCGCATCGAGCAGGACGCCGACGGCAAGGTCCAGTCCATCAACGACGTCCCGTGGTCCGGCACCCAGATCATGGACATGGCCTTCGGGCCCGACGGGGCGCTCTACGTCCTGGACTACGGCCTCTCCTGGTTCGGCGGCGACGAGAACTCCGCGCTCTACCGCATCGAGAACGCCACCGGAGGACGCTCCCCGATCGCCGAGGCCGCGGCCAGCAGGACATCGGGAACAGCCCCGCTGAAGGTGCAGTTCTCCTCGGCCGGAACCTCGGACGGTGACGGCGACGCCCTCACCTACGCCTGGGACTTCGGCGACGGCGGCACCTCCACGGCCGCCAACCCCTCGTACACGTACAAGAAGAACGGCACCTACACCGCGACCCTCACGGCCGAGGACCCCACCGGACGCACCGGTTCGGCCAGCGTCCATGTGACCGTCGGCAACACCGCCCCCGTGGTGAACCTGGAACTCCCCGGTGACGGGCAGCTGTTCACCTTCGGCGACGAGATCCCGTTCAAGGTCACCGTCACCGATCCCGAGGACGGCACGATCGACTGTTCCCGGATCGAGGTCCGCTTCGTCCTCGGCCACGACAGCCACGGACACCCGATCACCTCGGCCCACGGCTGCACCGGCACCATCAAGACCGAGATGGACGGCGGGCACGACCCCAACGCGAACATCTTCGGGGTCATCGACGCCTCGTACACCGACGGCGGGGGCGGCGGCCAGGCCGCGCTGACCGGCCACGACCAGTCGCAGCTCCAGCCGCGCCACCGGCAGGCCGAGCACTTCAACGACTCGTCCGGCATCCAGACGTACGACAAGGCGAACGCCGAGGGCGGCAAGACCGTCGGCGACATCCACAACAACGACTGGATCTCCTTCAAGCCGTACATCCTCGGTGACTCCACCAAGCTCACCGCCCGGATCTCCTCCGGCGGCGCGGGCGGCTTCCTCGAAGTACGGTCCGGCTCGGCGACCGGGAAGATCCTCGGCTCCGCACCCGTGCCCGTGACCGGGGGCTGGGAGACCTTCCAGGACATCGACGTACCCCTGCGCGGCGTTCCGAAGAAGGCCACCGAACTGTTCCTGGTGTTCAAGGGCGGCGAAGGCGCGCTCTACGACATCGACGACTTCGAGCTGTCCAGCACCCCGCCCGACAAGACCGCCAAGCGCGTCCTGGTCTTCTCCAAGACCGCCGGCTTCCGCCACGACGCGATCCCCGAGGGCATCGCCGCCCTGAAGGAACTCGGCAAGGACAGCAACATCACGGTCGACGCCACAGAAGAGGCGGGCCAGTTCACCACCGCCAACCTCGCCCGCTACGACGCCGTCGTCTTCATGTCGACGACCGGTGACGTCCTCGACGACGACCAGCAGAAGGCCTTCGAGAACTACATCGCCACCGGTGGCGGCTACATGGGCATCCACGCCGCCGCCGACACCGAGTACGACTGGGCCTTCTACGGCGGACTCGTCGGCGCGTACTTCTCCGGCCACCCCGCCATCCAGCCCGTCACCGTCCGTGTCGAGGACCACAAGCACCCGGCCACCGCCCACCTGGGCGACGCCTGGGAGCGCACCGACGAGCTGTACAACTACCGCACCAACCCGCGCGACAAGGTGAAGGTCCTCGCCACACTCGACGAGACCACCTACACCGGCGGCACCATGAAGGGCGACCACCCGATCACCTGGTGCCAGGCCTACGAGGGAGGCCGCTCCTTCTACACCGGCCTCGGCCACACCAAGGAGTCGTACGCCGACGCGGACTTCCGCAAGCTGCTCCTCGGCGGCGTGCGGTACGCGGCCGGCCAGGTCAAGGCCGACTGCAAGCCCGGCACCGGCTACCGGTCCCTCTTCAACGGCAAGACCCTCGAAGGCTGGAAGCAGGCAGGCCCCGGGAAGTTCGACGTCGTCGACGGCGAGCTGCGCTCCCAGGGCGGCATGGGCCTGCTGACCTACCAGGCCAAGGAGCTCACGTCGTACTCCCTGAAGCTCGACTGGAAGCTCGCGGGCGACGACAACTCCGGCGTCTTCGTCGGCTTCCCCGAGTCCGACGACCCCTGGTCCGCGGTGAACAACGGCTACGAGGTCCAGATCGACGCCTCCGACGCCGTCGACCGCACCACCGGCTCCGTCTACACCTTCAAGGCGGCCGACATCAAGGCCCGCGACCAGGTGCTGCGGCCGCCCGGCCAGTGGAACAGCTACGAGATCAAGGTCCGGGGTGAACGGCTCCAGATCTTCCTCAACGGAGTGAAGATCAACGACTTCACCAACACCGACCCGGTCCGCAGCCTCAAGGACGGCTACATCGGCCTCCAGAACCACGGGGCCGACGACCAGGTGTCCTTCCGCAACATCCAGCTGAAGGAACTGCCCTCCGCCTGAGGGGCACCAGGCCCGCGGCGGACGGGGCGTCACACCCCCGCCCGCCGCCACCTCCCACCCGTACAGCGCCACCAGCTCTGCCCAGCCAGGACCCCCAGCCAGGGAGGCAGCCCGTGTCAACAACCGGCGTACGTACCGGAGTCTGGTTCATCGGAGCACGCGGATCCGTCGCCACCACCGCGACAGCGGGGTGCGCGGCGATCGCGGCGGGCCTCCACCCGGGAGCGGGCATGGTCACCGAGACCGCCCCGTTCGCCGACAGCGGTCTGCCACCCCTGACCTCGCTCGTCTTCGGCGGCCACGACATCCTGGACTGTCCCCTTCCCAAACGGGCCGAGGCCCTGGCCGCAGGGGGCGTGCTGCCGCACGGGCTCCCCTCGGCCGTACAGGCCGAACTCGCCGCCGCCGACGCGGAGATACGCCCCGGAGGCCCCCTTCCCGGCGACACGCGGACGGACGAGGAGCTCATCACCGCGTTCGCCGCCGACCTCACCGACTTCGGCCGCCGGGGCGGCCTGGCCAGGACCGTCGTCGTCAACGTCTCCTCCACCGAACCGGCACCCGCCCCCGGCGCCGAGCGGCTCCCCGCCAGCTCGCTCTACGCCGCCGCGGCGCTCCGGGCAGGCTGCCCGTACGTCAACTTCACCCCCTCCACCGGACTGCGGGCCCCCGCTCTCCAGGACGCTGTCGCGGCCTGCGGACTTCCTCACGCGGGCCGCGACGGCAAGACCGGCCAGACACTGCTGCGCTCGGTCCTCGCCCCGATGTTCGTCCAGCGCGCCCTGCCCGTCCGGGCCTGGTCCGGCACCAATCTGCTGGGTGGCGGTGACGGCGCGGCGCTCGCCGACCCGGCCGCCGCCGCCGCGAAGAACGCCGGCAAGGAACGCGTCCTCGCCGACACCCTGGGAAGCGCCCCCGAGGGCGAGGTCCACATCGACGACGTCCCGGCACTGGGCGACTGGAAGACCGCCTGGGACCACATCGCCTTCGACGGCTTCCTCGGGGCGCGCATGGTGCTCCAGACCACCTGGCAGGGCTGCGACTCGGCCCTCGCCGCGCCCCTCGTGCTCGACCTGGCACGACTGCTGGCCCGCGCCCACGAAACCGGACTGACCGGCCCCCGCCCCGAGCTCGGGTTCTACTTCAAGGACCCGGACGGCGGACCGGCGGCACTGTCCGAGCAGTACTTGGCGCTGCTGGCCTTCGCCGAGCGGCTGCGGGGGGAGAAGTGACGGCAGGCGCCTGGGCGGAACTGCTCAGGGTCTCCGCACTGTTCACCGTCCCGGGCGACGCTCTCGCGGGAGCGGCGGCCGTCGGGCGGCGGCCCGACCGCTCGACGGCCCTGGCCGCCGCCGCCTCCCTCTGCCTGTACGAGGCGGGCATGGCGCTCAACGACTGGGCCGACCGCGACGAGGACGCCGTCGACCGGCCGCACCGCCCGATCCCCTCGGGCCGGATCACCCCCCGCGCCGCGCTCACGGCTGCGGGCGCCCTGACCGCGGCGGGCCTGGCCCTCGCCGCCCGCGCGGGCCGCCCGGCACTCACCGTGGCCACCGGCCTCGCGGCCACGGTCTGGGCGTACGACCTGCGCCTGAAGCACACTCCGGCGGGACCGGCCGCGATGGCGGCGGCACGGGGCCTGGACCTGCTGCTGGGAGCGACGGCCACGGGTGCGAAGGGCGGGGGAGCAGCGGCCAGGGGCGCGGAAGCCGGACGGGCACGGGCCACAGGCGCGAAGGCCGGGGGAGTGGCCACCGGTGCGGCGGGCGGGGGAGCGGCAGTGAGAGGAACGGTGGCCACGGGTCTGTCCCCGGCACCCCGGGCGACCCGTGCCGCACTGACCGCCGCCGCCCTGCTGAGCACCCACACCTACGCGGTCACCACCGTCTCGCGGCACGAGACCCGCGGCGGATCCACCGGCGCGCCGCTCGCCGCCCTCGCGGCCGTCGCCGCGATCGGCGGCGCCGTGGTGCGCGAGCGGCAGCCCGCCGGGGGCGCGGCGCGCGGCGTCCCCGGACGGCTCCTGGTCACCGCGCTCGGCGGTGCCTACCTCCGTACCGCCGCACGCCCCCTCGCGCACGCCGCTCTGAACCCGTCGCCACCCCTCACCCAGCGCGCCGTCGGCAGCGGCATCCGGGCGATGATCCCGCTCCAGGCCGTCCTCGCCGCACGTGCCGGGGCCGCCGGTACGGGCCTCGCCGTCATGGGCCTGGTCCCGCTCGCCCGCGCCCTCTCCCGGAAGGTGAGCCCCACATGACACTCCGCCTCGGCTACGGCACCAACGGGCTCACCGACCTCCGCCTGGACGACGCCCTCGGACTCCTCGCCGACCTCGGCTACGACGGCGTCGGCCTGACCCTCGACCACATGCACCTCGACCCGATGGCCCCGGACCTCGCCTCCCGTACCCGCCACGTCGCAGCCCGCCTCCAGCAGCTGGGGCTCGGCGTCACCGTGGAGACCGGGGCCCGCTATGTCCTGGACCCGCGCCGCAAGCACGGCCCCTCGCTCCTGGACCCGGACCCGGATGCCCGTGCGGCCAGGACCGCCCTGCTCGTCCGTGCCGTCGAGGTCGCCGCCGCGCTCGGCGCCCACGCCGTGCACTGCTTCAGCGGCGTCACACCCCCGGACACCGCCCCCGACACCGCGTGGCAGCGGCTCACCGACGCCCTCGGCCCGGTCCTCGAAGCCGCCGAGCGGGCCGCGGTGCCCCTCGCGATCGAACCGGAACCCGGACACCTCCTCGCCGACCTCGCGGACTTCCACCACCTGCGCGTGCTGTGCGGCGACCCGGAACCCCTCGGGCTCACCCTCGACATCGGACACTGCCAGTGCCTGGAGCCCGCCCTGCCCGTCGACTGCGTCCACGACGCCGCCCCCTGGCTGCGCCACGTCCAGATCGAGGACATGCGCCGGGGCGTCCACGAACACCTCCCGTTCGGCGACGGCGAGATCGACTTCCCGCCCGTCCTGGCCGCACTCGACGCGCTCGGCGACGCCGGATACGCCGGACTCACCGTCGTCGAGCTGCCCCGCCACTCCCACGCGGGCCCGGAACTCGCCCGCACCAGCCTCGACTTCCTCAACAGGCACCGCCCGCCGCGCAACTGAGACCGCCGAAGGGAGCACGTCATGCCACCCACCCCACTCCTGAGCCGCGAGGAACTCGACCACCTGCTCGGCGGAGCCGCGCGAGCCTGGCTCGACGAAGCACTCGCCGAGGCCGCCCACGCCGCCGCCCACCCGGACACCGTGCCCGCGGACAGCTACGCCGTGCCTCCGTGGGAGCTGCGGTACGCCGCCGCCGGCCGGCACTGCGGGCCCGAACACGCCGACTCCGTACGCACGCTGCTGATCGTCGAGTCCCGCGCCGGGCTGCCCGCCCTGACCCGCCTCTACGAGCAGGGCACCGCCGCCGAACGCCGCGCCGTCCTGCTCGCCCTGCCCGCGCCCGCGCTCGGCCTCGGCCCGGCCGCCCTGCCGCTCGTCGAGGACGCCCTGCGCACCAACGACACCACACTGGTCGCCGCCGCCCTCGGCCCGTACGCCGGCACCCACCTCGACCCGCACAACTGGCGCCACGCCGTCCTCAAATGCCTGTTCACCGGCGTCCCCGTCGAAGCCGTCGACCAACTGGCCCGGAGAGCCCGCGGCGACGCCGAACTCGCCCGGATGCTCGGCGACTACGCGGCTGAACGCATCGCGGCAGGCCGCCCCGTACCCGCCGGCCTGCACCGCGTACTCGAGCTCACGGCCCCCGGCGCGGACGCCCCCGCCCACGCTCCCGCCGCCCCCACGGCCCCACCCGAGGAGTCCTGATGCGCATCTTCGACCCCCACATCCACATGACGTCCCGCACCACGGACGACTACCGGGCGATGTACGACGCCGGGGTCCGCGCCCTGGTCGAACCCTCCTTCTGGCTCGGCCAGCCCCGCACCTCGCCCGCCAGCTTCTTCGACTACTTCGACGCACTGCTCGGCTGGGAGCCCTTCCGCGCCGCCCAGTACGGCATCGCCCACCACTGCACCCTCGCCCTCAACCCCAAGGAGGCGAACGACCCCCGCTGCACCCCGGTCCTCGACGCCCTGCCCCGCTACCTGGTCAAGGACTCCGTCGTCGCCGTCGGCGAGATCGGCTACGACTCGATGACCCCGGCCGAGGACCACGCCCTGGCCGCCCAGCTCCAGCTCGCCGCCGACCACGGCCTGCCCGCGCTCGTCCACACCCCGCACCGCGACAAGCTCGCAGGTCTGCGCCGCACCATCGACGTCGTACGCGAGTCCCGGCTCGCCCCGGAACGGGTCCTCCTCGACCACCTCAACGAGACGACCGTGAAGGACGCCCTCGACAGCGGCTGCTGGGCCGGTTTCTCCATCTACCCCGACACCAAGATGGACGAAGACCGCATGATCGCCGTCCTCCAGCTGCACGGCACCGAGAGAGTTCTCGTCAACTCCGCCGCCGACTGGGGCAGAAGCGATCCCCTGAAGACCCGCCGGGTGGGCGACGCCATGCTCGCCGCGGGCTTCACCGACGACGACGTCGACCGGGTCCTGTGGCGCAACCCCGTCGCCTTCTACGGACAGAGCGGCCGCCTCCACCTCGACACCACCACCCCCGAACCGCTCCACGAAGGCAACTCCATCCTGCGCGGCGGGGAGTGAGGCCATGCGCTTCCGCCACCCCGACGGCACCGTCGTCCACCTCGCGTACTGCACCAACGTCCACCCCGCCGAAACACTCGAAGGTGTCCGTGCCCAGCTGCGCGACCACTGCGAACCCGTACGCAGACGGCTCGGCCGCGACCGCCTCGGCATCGGCCTCTGGCTCGCCGGGGACGCCGCCCGCACCCTGGTCAACGACCCCTCGCAGCTGCGCTCCCTGCGCACCGAACTCGACCACCGCGGCCTCGAAGTCGTCACCTTCAACGGCTTCCCGTACGAGGGCTTCGGCGCCGAGGAGGTCAAGTACCGGGTGTACAAGCCGGACTGGACGGATCCCGAACGCCTCGCCCACACCACCGACCTCGCCCGGCTCCTCGCCACGCTCCTGCCCGACGACGTCACCGACGGCACCATCTCCACCCTGCCCCTCGCCTGGCGCACCCCCTACGACGGCGATCCCCGAGCTGCCCGTACCGCACGCGCCGCGCTCACCACCCTCGGCGAACGCCTCGACGCGCTCGCCGAGCTCACCGGGAAATCCATCCGGATCGGCCTCGAACCCGAGCCCGGCTGCACCGTCGAGACCACGGCCGACGCCATCGCCCCCCTCAGCGCCGTCGGTCACCCCCGCATCGGCGTCTGTATCGACACCTGCCACCTCGCCACCTCCTTCGAGGACCCGGACACCGCGCTCGACGCGCTCGATTCGGCCGGCATCCCCGCCGTCAAGGCGCAGCTCTCCGCCGCTCTGCACGCCGAGAACCCCCACCTCCCCGAGGTGCGGACCGCGCTCGCCGCCTTCGCCGAACCCCGATTCCTCCACCAGACCAGGACCGCCACCGCCGCCGGACTGCGCGGCACCGACGACCTCGACGAGGCCGTCACCGGCGAGAACCTGCCCGACAGCGCCCCCTGGCGCGCCCACTTCCACGTCCCCCTGCACGCACCGCCGGCACCCCCGCTCACCTCCACCCTGCCCGTGCTCCGGTCCACGCTGACCCGGCTGGTCGGCGGCGCACAGCCGCTCACCCGGCACCTGGAGGTCGAGACGTACACCTGGCAGGCGCTCCCGGCCGAGCTGCGCCCCCGCACCCGCGCCCAGCTCTCCGACGGCATCGCCGCCGAACTCACCCTCGCCCGCGACCTCCTGGTCGACCTCGGCCTCAAGGAGCTGCCATGACCACCTCCGGGCCCACCCCTCTCCTGGTCCTCGACGTCGTCGGGCTCACCCCCCGGCTCCTCGACCACATGCCCCACCTCAAGGCCCTGGGACAGTCCGGCACCCACGCCCCGCTCGGCACCGTGCTCCCCGCCGTCACCTGCGCCGCCCAGTCCACCTTCCTCACCGGCACCACCCCGGCCGAACACGGCATCGTCGCCAACGGCTGGTACTTCCGCGAACTCGGCGACGTCCTGCTGTGGCGCCAGCACAACGGACTCGTCGAGGGCGACAGACTCTGGGACGCCGCCCGCCGGGCGCACCCCGGCTACACCGTCGCCAACATCTGCTGGTGGTACGCCATGGGCGCCGACACCGACTTCACCGTCACCCCGCGCCCCGTCTACTACGCCGACGGCCGCAAGGAACCCGACTGCTACACCCGGCCGCCCGCCCTCCACGACGAACTCACCGACAAGCTCGGCACCTTTCCCCTCTTCCACTTCTGGGGACCCGGAGCCGACCTCGTCTCCTCGCAGTGGATCATCGACGCGACGCGGCACATCCTCGGCACCCGCCACCCCGACCTCGCCCTGTGCTACCTCCCGCACCTCGACTACGACCTCCAGCGCTACGGCCCCGACGACCCGCGCGCCTTCCGGGCAGCGGCCGACCTCGACCGGGCGCTCGCCCCGCTCCTGGACGACGCCCGCAGCGAGGGCCGCACCGTCGTCGCCCTCTCCGAGTACGGCATCACCCGCGTCGACCGGCCCGTCGACATCAACCGGGCGCTGCGCCGCGCCGGGCTCCTGGAGGTCCACACCCAGGACGGCATGGAGTACCTGGACCCGATGGCCTCCCGCGCCTTCGCCGTCGCCGACCACCAGATCGCCCACGTCTACGTACGCCGCCCCGAGGACCTCGAAACGGCCCGCGCGGCCCTGGCGGACCTCCCGGGCATCGAACAACTCCTCGACGACGAGGGCAAGAAGGCGCAGGGCCTGGACCATCCCCGCTCCGGAGAGCTGGTCGCCGTCGCCGACCGGGACGCCTGGTTCACGTACTACTACTGGCTCGACGACGACCGCGCGCCGGACTTCGCCCAGCTCGTCGAGATCCACCGCAAACCCGGCTACGACCCCGTCGAGCTCTTCATGGACCCCGCGGATCCCTACGTACGGGTCAAGGCGGCCGCGGCCGTCGCCCGCAAGAAGCTCGGCATGCGCTACCGCATGGCCGTGGTGCCGCTCGACCCGTCACCCATCCGGGGCAGCCACGGCCGCCTCCCTCTGAGCGACGACGAAGGTCCGCTCATCCTCTGCTCCACCCCCCACGCGTTCACCGGACCCGTCCGGGCCACCGAAGTGAAGTCCCTGCTCCTCACGCTTGCCGGCCTCGCTTGAGACCGGTCCGTGCACAGCGTTGTGCGCATCTTCGAGAAAGAGAGAGACCGTGACCGAGTACAACGACGCATCCGGAACGGACGGCGCACTGCGCCGCACCCTCGGCATCGACCGCCGCCGCTTCCTCAGCACCTGCACGGCCGCCGGGGCAGCGGCGATCGCCGCGCCCGTCTTCGGCGCGTCCCCCGCCTTCGCCCGGCCCGCACCCGGTCCGGGGCAGCACCACGGCCACGGTCGGGGTCAGGCCCTGGTCCCGGCGCACAAGCGCGGAATCATCCTGTACACCGTGCGCGACGCCACGGGCCGGGACCCGCTCAGCACCACCCTTCCCTCGGGCTTCCGCGCGGTCTTCAAGGAGCTGGCCCGCTACGGCTACAAGCAGGTCGAGTTCGCCGGCTACGGCCAGCACGCCAACGCACCCGGCGGAAGCAACCTGGAGACGGTGGAAGGCGCGAAGCTGCTCCGCTCGTGGCTGGACGAATACGGGCTGCGGGCCCAGGGCAACCACGGCTTCATCCCGGGATCCTGGCCGCTGAGCCAGAGCGACCTGGACCAGTTCAAGCGGACCCTGGAGATCGCGAACATCCTCGGCATGGACCACATGGGCACCGGTGGCGACCCCACCGGCAGTGCCTACCGTGCCGACTGGGACGTGGCTGCCGACAAGTGGAACGCGCTGGGGCAGACAGCCCACCGCGCGGGCATCAAGCTGTACACCCACAACCACGACGCGGCCTACGGCTTCCTGCTCGACAGCGGTCCGCTGGACGCGCAGGGGCGGCCCACCCGCAGCTCGGGCATCCGGAAGCTGGAGCACTTCCTCAAGGTGACCGACCCGAAGACCGTATGGCTGGAGATGGACGTCTACTGGGCGCACGTCGCCCAGTACAAGTTCCACACCTACACCGCGCCCGACGGATCGCAGGTGGAGAACATCTTCGACCCGGCGGCGGTCGTCCGCCGCCACAACAAGCGCTACCCGCTGTTCCACGCCAAGGACGGCGTCATCAACACGGCCAGTGGCGACGGCTACGACATGGTTCCCTTCGGCACCGGGGTCATCGACTACCGGACGTTCTTCCGCCGCGTCGGTGAGGCGAACTACCGCAACCCGATGGTCGAGCAGGACACCGCACCCAGCTCGACGGACCTCGCGCAGTCCCTGAAGCAGGCACGGATCAGTTACGAGGGCATGGCGGCACTGCGCAAGTAGGACCCACGAGGGGCCCCCCGCCGTGGCTCGTACGCCGGGCCTCCCCGCACCTGTGCGGGGAGGCCCGGCGCCTGATCCGCCCTAGACGGCCTCCCGGCTGACCGGCTGCGGATTCGGCGCGATGTCCCGCATCCTCGGCCGTCCCGGCTGCCTCAGCAGCAGGGCGATACAGGCCGCCACCATGGAAATGCCCCCGGCCAGCGCGTAGGCGCCGTCGTAGCCCCAGGAGTGGACGACCATCGAGCCGAGACCACCGCCGAACAATCCGCTGACCAGCTTGCCGCTGTAGACGAGACCGTAGTTGGTGGCGTTGTAGTTCTCCCCGAAGTAGTCCGGGGTCAGGGCGGCGAACATCGGGTAGAACGCACCGCCTCCGAAGCCGGAGAGGAAGGCGAAGAACAGGAACAGCCACTCGCTGTGCAGGTCGCCGGCCCAGATCACGCCGAACTGGGCGAGACCCAGCACGACGATGACGAACACCAGGGTCAGCTTGCGCCCCCAGATGTCCGAGAGCCAGCCGACGACCGCCCGGCCGACCCCGTTGATGACGGCCATGACGCCCATGGAGGACGCCGCGACCAGAGGACCGAAGCCGACCTCCTTCGCGTAGTCCACCTGGAAGGAGATCCCGAAGATGGACACCCCGGCCGTCAGGACGATGGTGATCCACATCAGCGGCAGCATGCCCGTCCGGATGGCCTCCTTCGGCGTGTACTGCTTCGAGGCCGGAGGGTTCTTCGCCAGGCTTGCCGCGCTCTTGGCGTTGCCCGTGTAGTTCAGCGGGTCGATCTCACCGGGCCACCAGTTCTTCGGCGGGTCCTTGAAGAACCAGGCACACACCGCCACGACGATCAGGACGTAGAGACCGATGAGGTCGAGGACCTCGTTGTAGTTGCTCGTGTCGAAGGCGTAGTTGAAGATGAAGATGAAGGGCAACGCGCCATAGGCGAAACCGCCGTTGACGAAGCCCGTCTTCGCTCCGCGCCGTTCGGGGAACCACTTGCCCACCATGTTGATGCAGGTGGCGTAGATGAGTCCGGAACCCAGGCCGCCGACGACCCCGAAGCCGCAGATCGCTCCGAAGACGTTGTCCACGTGCGAGAGCGCGAGGAAGCCGGCCAAGCAGAGCGCGGCGCCGATGAACATGGCCCGGCGCGCGGTGAGTAAGTTCTTCTCACGCAGCCACCCGGCGGGGAACGCGATGCCCGCCTGGAAGAACACCCAGACGCTGAGGATCCAGAAGGTGTTGCTCTGTGTCCAGCCGTGGGCCGCGGAGAGGGTGTCCTCCGCGGAGCCGTAGGCGTACTCCGACACACTGATGGCCATCATCGCGATCCACGGCAGGTACACCATGATCCTGCGGCTGTGACCGAGGATGCTGCGGTCCGTCTCACCGACCCGGTAGACGCGGCCCTTGCTGTCCGTCACTTCCCGGTACGCGACGGCTGACGCGCCCGGCTGTCCGTCTGTGCTCATGAATCTCCCCTTGGCTTCGAAAGAACCTGGCCAGCGCCCCCTGTCCAAACTCCTCGTGCCTGGGAAGGGTCAGGTCAGCAGCCCCGCGGCCCTTGCCCAGCGGTACTTCGCACCGAGCACCGCGACCGGCATCTCGGTGGTGTAGGGGTACGCGACGACACCGCGCTCGAAGAGATACGCGCAGGCCTCCTCGACCTCGGTGTCTCCGGCCAGCGACGCCACGACCGGCTTCTCGATCCCGCGCTCCCGGAACTCCCGGACCACCCGGGCGGTCAGCTCGGCGAAGACCATCGGCGGGGTGACGATCGTGTGCCAGTAGCCCAGGACCAGCGCGTGGATGCGCGGGTCCTCCATGCCGAGCCTGATCGTCGCCTCGTACGTCGAAGGCGGCTCACCGCCCGTGATGTCGATGGGGTTTCCGGCCGCGCCGAACGGCGGGATGAACGCCCTGAACGCGGAGTCGAGATCCGGTGGGATCTCCATCAGCGACAGACCGTTGTCCACGATCGCGTCCGAGAGCAGCACACCGGAGCCGCCCGCGCCCGTGATGACGACGACGTTGTCGCCCTTCGGTGCCGGCAGCACGGGCAGCGCTCGCGCGTACTCCAGCATGTCGTTCAGCCCCGGCGCCCGGATCACCCCCGCCTGGCGCAGGATGTCGTCGTACACGGCGTCGTCGCCGGCCAGTGCCCCGGTGTGCGAACCCGCGGCCTTCGCGCCCGCGGTCGTCCGGCCCGCCTTGAGCACCACGACCGGCTTCTTCGGTACGGTCGCCCGCGCCGCCTCCACGAAGGCGCGCCCGTCCTTGAGGTCCTCCAGGTGCATGGCGACGCACTCGGTGTGCGGGTCCTCGCCGAACCAGGTGAGCAGATCGTCCTCGTCGAGGTCCGACTTGTTGCCGAGCCCGACGATCGCCGAGACACCCGTCCTCGTCGAACGGGCGAAGCCGAGGACCGCCATGCCGATGCCGCCGGACTGGGAGGTCAAGGCCACCCCGCCCTTCACGTCGTACGGGGTGCAGAACGTGGCGCACAGGTCCTGCCACGTCGAGTAGTAGCCGTAGATGTTCGGGCCCAGCAGCCGGACCCCGTAACGCTCGCCGACCGCCACGATCTCGTCCTGCATCGCCTGTTCACCGGTCTCGGCGAAGCCGGACGGGATCAGGACCGCGTTCGGGACGCCCTTGCGGCCCACTTCCTCCAGCGCCGGTGCCACGAACCGGGCGGGGATCGCGAAGACCGCCACATCCACCTCACCGGGAACGTCCGTGACACTCTTGTACGCCTTGCGGCCCAGAATGTCATCGGCCCGGGGGTTCACCGGGTGTATCTCTCCGGAGAAGCCCCCGTCGACGAGGTTGCGCATCACCGAATTGCCTATCTTCCCGGCCTCGTTGGAAGCGCCGATCACCGCGATCGAGCGCGGTTCCATCAGCCGCCGCATCGAGGCGAGGATCTCCTCACGGCTGTACTTCCGCCTCTCCCCGGCGGCCTCGGTGGCCAACAGGATCCGGATGTCGGCGGCGACCGCGCCGTCCGGCGAGGCGATCACCGGGTTGAGATCGACCTCGGCGATCTCCGGGAAGTCCGTGACCAGTCGGGACACCCGCCGGATCTGCTCGGCCAGCGCCCGCCGGTCGGCCGGCGGGGCTCCGCGCACCCCGCGCAGGACCTCCGCCGCGCCGATCGAGTCGAGCATCGACCGCGCCTCCTCGGGGGTGACCGGGGCGAGGCGGAAGGTGATGTCCTTCAGCACCTCCACCAGCACGCCGCCCAGACCGAAGGCGACGACCTTGCCGAAGGTCGGGTCCGTCACCGCACCGATGATGACCTCCTGGCCGGGCGGAACCAGCTGCTGCACCTGCACGCCGTCGATCCGCGCGTCCGGCGCGTACGCCAGCACGTTCTCGACGACGCGGCGGAAGGCCTCCCTCACCTGCGCGGCACCCTGGACACCGACGGCCACCCCGCCGGCATCCGTCTTGTGCAGCACATCGGGCGAGACGATCTTCAGCACGACGGGCCCGCCGAGCCGGTCCGCGTGGACGACCGCCTCGTCGATGTCCCGCGCCAGCTCCTCGCCGGGCACCGCGATCCCGTACGCGTCCGCCACGACCTTGCCCTCGGGAGCGGTGAGCGCGGTCCGACCGGAGGCCCGGACGGAGTCGAGAAGCTGCCTGACCTGTTCGCGATCCTGTGATTCGACCATGCTCAGATGACTCCGCTCGTCTTCAGCAGCCGCAGTTCCTCGTCACCGAGGCCCAGTTCGCCGACGTACACCTCTTCGTTGTGCTGGCCGAGCAGCGGTGACGTCACCACGTCCACGGGGGAGTCGGAGAGCTTCAGCGGACTGCCGACGGTGGTGAAGGTGCCGCGCTCGGGGTGTTCGACGCGGACGATCATCTCGTTGGCGGCCAGCGACTCGTCCTCCACGATCTCCTTGGTGGACAGGATCGGGCCGCACGGGATGTTGTGCCCGTTGAGCTGTTCCAGGACCTCCCACTTGGGCAGCTCGGACGACCACTCCTCGATCAGCTGGAACATCTTGTTCAGCTTGGGCAGCCGGGCCTCGGGCGTGGCCCACTCGGGGTCGTCCACCAGCTCGGGGCGCCCGATCAGCGCGGCGAGCGGCTGCCAGCCGACGGGCTGCACGATCACGTACACGTAGTCGTTGGGTCCGCCGGGTGCGCACTTGACCGCCCACCCGGGCTGCCCGCCACCGCTCGCGTTGCCGCTGCGCGGCACCTCGTCGCCGAAGTCCTCGTTCGGATACTCGGTCAACGGGCCGTGCGTAAGCCGCTGCTGGTCGCGCAGCTTGACCCGGCACAGGTTGAGCACGGCGTGCTGCATGGCCACGTTGACGCGCTGTCCGCGCCCGGTGCTCTCGCGCTGGAACAACGCGGCCAGGATGCCGGCGACCGCGTGGATCCCGGTTCCGGAGTCACCGATCTGCGCACCGGTCGCCAGTGGCGGCCCGTCGTCGAACCCGGTGGTGGACATCGAGCCGCCCATCGCCTGGGCGACCACCTCGTACGCCTTGAATCCGGTGTAGGGGCCTTCGCCGAACCCCTTGATGGAGGCGTACACGATCCGGGGGTTGATCTCCTGGATCCGTTCCCAGGTGAACCCCATCCGGTCCACGGCTCCCGGTCCGAAGTTCTCCACCATCACATCGCTGCGGCGGATGAGTTCGGTGAGTATCTCCTTGCCGCGCGCGCTCTTGGTGTTGAGCGTGATGCTCCGTTTGTTGCAGTTGAGCATCGTGAAGTAGAGGGAGTCGACATCGGGCAGGTCGCGCAGCTGCCTGCGGGTGATGTCACCGCTCGGGGCCTCCAGCTTCACCACGTCCGCACCGAGCCAGGCGAGCAGCTGGGTGGCGGAGGGGCCGGACTGTACGTGCGTCATGTCGAGGACGCGCACACCTTCAAGAGCTCTGGTCATGCCAACGGCTCCTCTGCTGCTCGTGCACGGCTACTTGTACATGGTCTGGTTCATGGTTCCGGGGGCGTACGCGTCGGGGTCGACCCAGACATTGATCAGCGACGGCAGCCCCGACTCGCGGGCCCTTCGCAGGGCCGGCGCGATGTCGGCGGGGTCGCGGACCTCTTCGCCGTAACCCCCCAGCATCTGCGCGAACTTGTCGTAGTGGACGTCGCCCAGGGTGTTGCCGACCCGCTCGCGCGCCTCTCCGTACTTGGCCTTCTGGCCGTAACGGATCTGGTTCATCGAGGAGTTGTTGCCGACGATGCCGACGAACGGGAGGCCGTAGCGGACCAGCGTCTCGAAGTCCCAGCCGGTGAGGGAGAAGGCACCGTCCCCGAAGAGCGCGACGACCTCCTTGTCGGGCCGGGCCTGCTTGGCGGCCAGGACGAACGGCACGCCGACGCCGAGGGTGCCGAGCGGTCCCGGGTCCATCCAGTGGCCGGGCGACTTCGGCTGTACGACCTGGCCGGAGAAGGTCACGATGTCGCCGCCGTCCCCGATGTAGATCGAGTCCTCGGTGAGGAAGTCGTTGATCTCGCTGACCAGCCGGTAGGGATGGATCGGCGAGGAGTCCGACCTCAGACTCGGCAACCTCTTCCCGACCGCGCTCTGTTCGGCGGTGCGCAGCTCCTCCAGCCAGGCCTTGCGCCTGACCGCACCGCCGTTGAGCCGCCCGCTCGCGGCCTCGGTGACGGCTTTGAGGACCAGGTCCGCGTCACCGACGATCCCGAGGTCGATGTCCCGGTTCTTGCCGACGGTGCGGTAGTCGAGATCGATCTGCACGACGGTGGCGTCGGGGGAGAGCCGCTTGCCGTAGCCCATGCGGAAGTCGAACGGGGTCCCCACGATGACGATGAGGTCGGCGTTGGAGAACGCGTAGCGGCGCGACAGCTGGAAGTGGTGCGGATCGCCGGGCGGGAGGGTGCCTCGGCCCGCGCCGTTCATGTACGCCGGGACGTTCAGGGTGCGTACGAGTTCGATCGCGGAGTCCGTGGCCCGGGTGGTCCACACCTGGCTTCCCAGCAGGATCGCCGGCTTCTCGGCACGCACCAGCAGGTCGGCCAGCTTCTCGATCGCCTCGGGGTCGCCGGGCGAGCGGGTCGAGGCCCGGTACTGCCCGGCCTGCGGCACCCGGGCCTTCGACACCGGCACCTTGGCGTCCAGCACATCGCGCGGAATTTCCAGGAAGGACGGGCCGGGGGCACCGTGGTAGCACTCGCGGAAAGCCATGGACACCATGTCGGCGGCGCGCGTGGTGTCCGGCACGGAGGCGGAGAACTTCGAGATGGGCGCCATCATCTCGACATGCGGCAGGTCCTGGAGCGAACCCATCCGGTGCTGACTGTGCGCCCCCTGGCCCCCGATCAGCACCATGGGGGACTCGGCCCGGAAGGCGTTCGCGACGCCCGTCACCGCGTCCGTCGTCCCCGGCCCGGCGGTGACGACGGCACATCCCGGCTTCCCGGTGATCCGTGCGTAGCCGTCCGCGGCGTGGGCGGCGACCTGCTCGTGGCGTACGTCGACGACCTCGATGCCCTCGTCGACACAGCCGTCGTAGATGTCGATGATGTGGCCGCCGCAGAGGGTGTAGACGCGCTCCACTCCCTCGGCCTTCAACGCCTTCGCGACCAAGTGCCCTCCGGAAATGAGGTCCTGGCTGTCCTCGGGCATGAGGATCCCTGTCCCTTCGTAGGGGGCGCGGAAGCCGGTCCAGCACTTCCGCGTGAATTGCATACAGTCGACGAATACTGTATGAACCTTGTTATCCCTCATCCGGTGGGTGGTGTCCAGGGGGCGTACGGCAGTTTCGTGATCGGCGCGACCGTGCGAGCACCGGGAGTGGTCATGGATCCGTACGGGCACCGGGTGCGGCAACCGTGCGCGGAACGTGGCACACCCGCAGAGGAGTCCGGCGGGTACCGGGGCAAGGGGCCGCCCCGGCCCGCTCGCGGTTCCGCGCGCCCGGCCGGAACCCCGGCCGGCTTACTCCGGGCCGGCGCCGTACCTCCGCGCCCTCGGGGCCCTCATGCGGCACCGCCCCGTGGGGGCGGAGCGCTCACCCGATCCCCTGCCGGTCGGGCAGCAGCGCGAACTCCCGCTCGGCGGCCTCCGGCACCGTCCGCTCCACCGCCTGCACCAGCAGCGCCCGGTGCCGGATCAGCGGATCCTGCCGCTCCGGCCCGGCCAGCAGCACCAGGTCGTCGATACCGGCCAGCAGCCGCCGGGTGACCTGTGGGCTGGCGGTCGCGCACCGCCGGATCTCCTCGAACCCCAGATCGACGAGGTCCACCCACCCCGGCACATCCTGAACGAGCCGCACCGCCCCCGCGCGGTCCCGGTAGTGGGCGACACCGAGGGGGAGCTTCGCCACGGCCGCGAGGAACTGCACGATCCGGTCGAGGCACTGCACGGCGGTGGTCGGATCGTTCACCGCCGACGACAGGGCCCGCAGAGCGATGTCCGACAGCTGCCGCAGCCCGAACGCCAGATCCTGGTGGAGCGTGCGCTCCACCCCCACGGACACCGTGTACCGCAGCGAGCGCCGGGACGGGGCGCTCCCGCCGTGCACCGCCAGCACCGGCATGCCGGGTACGACGAAGTCCCCGAGCCGGGGGACCAGCCGCAGCACCGCGCCCTGCTTCCGCGCGGCCCGGACCAGCCGTGCCACGTTCACGTCCCGCAGCACCCCGGCGCGCCCCTCGTGCAGGATCTGCCCGGTCTCGGCGGGAAGCGCGCCTTCCTCCGGCTTGCCGACAGGCATCCGCCGCAGCACGTGGAAGGAGTCCCGGGCGATCCGGTCGACGACGGGACCGACCTGCATCAGCCGCAGGGTCGAGCTGACGTACGTGATGAAGAGCAGCAGGCTGAGCCCGACGAGCACGGCCGTCAGCACGCTCTGCAGGAAGGGGACGGACACGACGTGGCGCGGATCGGCGGTGCTCTCGTACGAGCTCAGGACCAGCAGCGAGAACACGAAGGTCGCCAGGAAGACGGAGAGTGTGAGTTTGCTGATCCGGCTCCGTACGAAGATCCGTACCACCCGGGGCGTGAGCTGCCCGCTCGCCATCTGCAGGGCGACCAGCGAGATGCTGAAGACCACACCGATGAAGGTCATCATCGCCGAGCTGATCGTGACGACGATCGTCTGTGTGTCCTCGGCGATCGAGAGCAGGTCCTGGATCTCGTCGTACGCCTGCTCGTCCTGGAGGTAGGCCACGATCTGCTCGTCGAGGGCCGAGGCGACGAACCAGAGCAGGACGGCGCAGATCATCGTCAGGGTCGGAGCGAACCAGAAGGTCTCGCGCAGATGCTCACGCAGGGGCGACAGCGCACGAGGTGGCCGGTAGCCGCGATCACTCATGCCCGCGAACGTAACCCGGCCGGTCCGCGCGCCGACGGACGCGGCCATCGACGCTCCGGACGCACTGTGCGTACGCGGCGGACTGCGGACCGTACGCGTTCGGCCGACGTGCGGCACGTCCCCTCCCGCTGATGCGCTCGCACCGCACTGACCAGGGCGATGACCACCGGATATGCAGGTGAGAGCGACCCCAAACCCCTGGTATTGTTTTCTTTGTCGCCGCGGGAAACCGGGGCCGACCACCTGGTCCGGGTGGCGGAATGGCAGACGCGCTAGCTTGAGGTGCTAGTGCCCTTTATCGGGCGTGGGGGTTCAAGTCCCCCCTCGGACACCAGCAAGAGCCAGGGTATTCAGCTGAATACCCTGGCTCTTTCGTTGTGTCATGCCCGCGGTTCACTCCGTCGCGGACAGGGTCGCGAAGTACGCGGCCACCGCCTCCCGGGTGCCGGGGAGCGGGAAACGGGCGGCGAGCTGCCCGTCCGGACGGAGGAGGAAGCCGGTGGGTCCCTCGGGCCGGTAGAGGCGCGCGAACTCGCCGGCGCCGTCGTGGTACGCGGGAGTGTCCGGCGGGGAGTCGCGGCCGACCACGGTGACGGTGTGCGGCCCGCCCGCCTCGGACGCCTCACCAGCCTCGGCGTCGGCGCTCCTCTCCGCGTACCGCACCAGCACATGTCCGGTGAGTCCGCGCAGGACATCGAACAGCCGCAGCGGGTAGGTGGCCACCGGCGTGGTCAGCCCCGCGCAGTCGGGCGCACGGTCACCGGGCTGGGGTGCGTCGTCCGGCCCGTACGGGGCGGAGGCGAGGGGGCCGTCCCGGTACCCGACGAGCAGCTGGGCCTCGCGGAGCATCAGCGTCTCCATGTCGTCGGCGTCGTTCTCGATGCCCCGGGTCGCATGCCGGACGGTCCTGCCGACGACCTCTTCGCCGACCGGACGGCGTTCCGCGTCGTAGCTGGTGAGCAGGGCGGGACCGGCTTCCCCGCGCACGACGAGGGCGAGTTTCCAGGCCAGGTTGCAGGCGTCCTGGATGCCGGTGTTCATGCCCTGCGCCCCGGTCGGCGGATGAATGTGGGCGGCATCGCCCGCGACGAAGGCCCGGCCCTCGCCGTACCGGTCGACGATCCGGTGGCTGATGCGGAAGACGGAGGACCAGCGCATCCGGGACAGGGCCGCGGGTCTGGGGGCGATGCGGTCGACGACGGCCTGGATGTCGGAGAGCTCCGGAACGCGCCGGCCTTCCAGCCCGTGCGCCACCTCGGCCCCGTCGGCCGCCCCGGCGGAGAGTTCGGGTGGCACCAGCATGGACATGCGGTAGCGGCCGTGGCCCGGGAGCGGGATACAGACCAGCAGATCGCCGGTGGAGCCGTCCTCGCCGGTGCGGCTCGCCCGCACTCCGTAGCCGTACGGCAGGTCCCAGTCGGCCACGACGTCCGCGAGCATGTACTCCTCGGCGAAGGCCCCGCCCTCGAACGAGAGCCCCAGCCCCTTGCGTACGGCGCTGTGCGCGCCGTCGCAGCCGACCAGGAAACGGGTGCGGACCTCTTCGGTGGCGCCGGGTCCGGTGCGCAGGTGCGCCGTGACCCCCTTCGCGTCCTGCGTGAACGACAGCAGTTCGCTTCCGCGCTCGACGCGGGTGCCCAGGCCCGCCACGTACTCCTCCAGGATGCGCTCGGTCTCGTACTGCGGAAGCGCGGCGAACCCGTAGGGCACCTCGGGCGGGAGGACGAGATCGATCCGTGCCACCTCGCGGCCGTTGACGTGGATCAGCTGTCCGCGCATCGGAACGGCGGCCTCCAGCACGGTGCGCACCAGGCCCATCCGGTCCCAGATCTCCAGGGTGCGCGGCTGGATCCCGACGGCCTTGGCGTACGGGAGCCGGGCCGGCAGCCGCTCGACGACGCGGCACGACACCCCGCGACGGCGAAGCTCGGCCGCCGCACTCAGCCCGACCGGACCGGCGCCGGCGATCAGTACGTCGGTGGAGTGCTCGCCTGCCACGGATACCTCCCGGCGACCCGGCCCCCGGCGGATTCCTCCTCCATGGTCGCCCGGGGCGGAGGGGGCGGCGAGCCGGAACGGTTCCCGGGGAAGTGCCGACGTGCTCCGGCCGCTCCCCGTATCCACCAGGCACGCGGGGCGCGGCGCGCCGGGCAGCGGGTGAGGGGGCTCCGCCCGTGAGGGTGTCGGGCGAACGCCGCGCGGGCTCCGCCGCCGGCGGGGTTCTGCCGGCGGCGGAGCCCGCTCGGTGCTGGTTCCGGTGTCAGTGGAAGCTGAGCGAGGCGGAGCCCGGCTCGGCGGTGATCGAGCTGGGGCAGAGGAAGCTGCCCGAGCTCTTCGCCGCGGTGAAGGCCTGGTTCAGGTAGGTGCGCGTGGAACCGTCGCGGGTCCAGCCGACGTTCGTGGCCCGGTAGCTGCAGGAGACGATGCTCTGCTTCACCGTGATGTCGATGAGGTCGGACGTCGCCGTCCCGGCTGTGTCGTCGAAGGTGAGTGCCGCGTCGTTGTTGAGGGTGGCGCTCGCGCCGCCGGTGCAGCTCAGCCCGCTGTTCACGGTCGAGCGGTCGATGGTCAGGGCGGTGGGCGGGTTCGCGGTGACGGTGGCGTTGGACCACGTACAGGTGCTGCCCGCAGCCGTGATGGAGCCGTCGACCTGCTGCGACTCCGCAAGACCTGCCGCACTCGCGGCAGTTGACGCACCGGCCATGAGGGCGACCGCCAGGGCGGCGACGCACGAAAGTTTCCGTGTGGGCTTCATGTCACTCCTCCGTGCCGCGTTCCTGTGGGGGATGAACGGCACCCCGTTCGCGTACGCGGCAAGGCGCGGACGGGGTATCACGCAGGGACCGTCCCACAAGGACCTTTAAATGTCAGGTACGTGTCAACGTATTGGCTGGATGGTGCTCACCACTTCTCTGGTGGGGCGTGAGCGGTCGGGAGCGGACGACGGCTGAGGCTGTCGTGCGGGTGGGCGCTGCCCTTGCCGTGCGGCAGGGTCCCGTCGCGATGCCGTACCGGCATCGCGACGGGACCCTTGATTTCGACGAGCCGGGGAGTCGCCTCCCCGCGGGCAGGGCCCCTGGCCGAATCCGGGTGGCTCTACTTCGGGTACGGGTCGTAGCAGTCGGGGACGGGGTTGTAGAGGGCGTTCCAGGTTCTGGCCCCGATGATTCCGTCCTTGGTCAGGCCGTGGCACCCCTGGATCCACTTGATCTTGGTGCGCGTTCCGCTGCCGAAGATGCCGTCGACCGTCAGCTTGGGGACACCGCCCCAGACGTTCGACAGGCACTGGGCCTGCTTGACCGCTACTCCCGTGTTTCCGTATTGCACGGTCGGACGGTAGGTCGAGGAAGCGTAGGCGCAGCCGCCGGGCACGGCGTTGGCCGATGGTGCGCCGAGCCCCAGTGCTCCGGCGGCGAGGACGGTGGCGCTCAGGACGGACATGATCTGGTGTTTCATGGCACCTTCCCGCAATCGTTCAGCCACTCTGCGTGACTGTTTTCGACTGTAGGGAAGCGGAAGTTCCGTGTCGAGAGTGGTGACTCGATGGTTCTTTCAGCACGTTTGTCCGGTGTGGTGCCGTCCGGTGCTCCACTCGTACTCCCGATGTGGCGTACAGCGGTGCGTGGCACACGTGGGGTTGTCGGGACCTGATGCGGTGACGGAACATCATGAACGGTTGGCCTGATTCGTCCACGCCCTCATCCTGAGCCCGTCCTGATGAGGCCCGTCACCCTCTCGTCGCGTAGACGATGAGGTTGTCGACGGGGTGCCCCTGGGCGTCGAACGCACCGTCGCAGGTGATCAGCCGAAGGGCCCGGTCTTTCGTCCGTCCGTAGACCCGGGCCGTCGGGAACGCCGTCTTGCGCGCTGTCTCACGGCCGGTGACCTTGAAACGGACCTCGGTCCCCTTCTCGTCCCGGACGGTGATGTCCGCACCCTTGGTGATCTTCTTGAGGTCATGGAAGACGGCGCGGCCGAGACGGGTGTCGTTGTGACCGATCAGTACGGCAGGCCCCGGCTCGCCGGGCACGGCGCCGCCGGTGTACCAGCCGACCGTCATGCCCTTCTCGGCGGGTGGTACTTCGACCGTGCCGTCGGTGTTGAGGCCGAGGCGCATGATGTCGCTGTCCACCCCGAGGGAGGGGATGGAGACGTGGGCCGGTGCCTGGGCGGCGGCCTTCCCCGGGCTCCCGGTCGCGGACGGGGTGCCGGCATCGGGGGTGCCGGCCGAGGTGGGGGCCTGCGCGACGGCGGCCGGGGACTTCGACGGCGAGGCGTCGGAGCAGCCGGTGAGTGCGGTCAGCGCGGTCAGCGCCAGGCAGGTGTAGACCGGCAGTGCGGTGCGGCGGTGCCAAAAGGGCTGCGTTGTACGGGGCATGGCGGCGGGCTCCTGGGACGTTCGGACGACGGCAGTGGCGCCGCCCGGTGAAGGACGGCGCCACTGCGGGCTGTTCGGCTGCGGGGCAGGTCAGCCGTTGCGGCGGACGGTACGGCGACGGCGCAGAACGACCGTTCCGGCGCCGGCGACCAGCAGCGCGGCCACCGCGGAACCCGTGACGGCGGCGGTGTCGTCGGGCGACGTACCGGCCGGCTCCTCACCGGCCGCGACCCCACCCCGGGGCGCGACCGACGGCACGGCCGACGGGGCCTCAGCCGCGGGCGTGGGGCTGTCGCCCGCGGCCACGCCACCACGCGGCCTCACGGACGGGGTCGCGGCGGAGGGCGCCCGGGTCGGCGCGGCGGAGGGCTCGGCGCTCGGTTCGGCGGGCACGGCCGACGGCGTCGCGGTGGGCGAGGAGTCGGCGAAAGCGGCGGTTGCCGGTACGCAGACCGCGCCGACCGCGACAGCGGTGAGGACAGCAGTACGCAGAGACGTACGCAAGGGCATGAACATGGCTCCGTTCCAGGTCGGCCTCGACGGGCGCCGCGGTGCGGAAGCGCACCGCGGCGCGAGGCGTACCGACAGGCTGGCGCGAAGTTATGAAGAAGCTGTCAGAACGCTGTGGTCATCGCATCAGGACCGCGCGGGACCGGCCGAGGGGACGGACGCGGGACCGGCCGAGGCCGAGTCCTCCGGCCCGTCGGCCGGAAGGCGCAGGGTGAAGACCGAGCCCTCGCCCGGCACACTCACCGCCGTCGCCGTGCCGCCGTGTGCCTCCGCGAGTTTCCGTACGATCGCCAGCCCGAGCCCGCTGCCTCCGGTGCGGCGGCTGCGGGACTTCTCGCCGCGCCAGAAGCGGTCGAAGACATGGGCGAGGTCCTCGGCCGGAATGCCGGTGCCCGTGTCCGTCACGTCCACCAGCACCGCGTCGCCCGACTCGGATCCGTACGCACGCAGGGTGACCTTCCCGCCGGAGGGGGTGTGACGGACCGCGTTCGACACCAGATTGCCGATGGCCTGGCGGAGCCGGACCGGATCGGCCGTCAGCTCCGGAACGGCAGGGCCCGGCAGCGACGGCGCCACCGTCAGGGTCACTCCCGCCGTTTCCGCTCGGGCCTGGTGCGCGGCGGCCACCTGTCCGAGCAGCTCCTCGACGCGTACCGGTCCGGCGTGCAGCCGCAGAGCGCCGGCGTCGGCCTGGGCCAGGTCCTGGAGGTCGTCGATGATGTGCTGCAACTGCACGGCCTCCTCGTGCAGGGAGGCGATGAACGCCGGGTCCGGATCGGCCACCCCGTCCTGCGCCGCTTCCAGCCAGCCGCGGATGTTGCTCAGCGGGGTGCGCAGCTCATGGGCGACATCGCTGACCATGGCCTTGCGCTGGGCCTCCAGCCGCGCACGGTGGGCGGACATGTCGTTGAACGTGGCCGCGAGCCGCCCGATCTCGTTGTCCGCCGTGACCAGGACGGGCGCGGTGTCCTCCCCGTCCCGCATGCGCTGGGCGGCCCCCGTCAGGGCGCGCAGGGGACGGACGAGCCGGGCACCGAGGAGCACCGAAGCGCCGACCGCGAGGGCCAGGACGAGTGCGGCCGCGCCGGCGATCCTCGCGGTGTTCGCCGGGGAGAGGTCGAATCCGGGGACGGTGGTGCCACCGGTGTCGCTGATGAAGAGCAGGGCGGGCGAGGCGACGTACGAGCTGAGCTGTTCACGCCGGGCCGTGCCCACGCAGGAGGCGATGGCCCGGTCGTCCTCGCTGGTGCCGACGGCGGGGGAGGGGGCGGCGCTCGGCATGACGCTGGGCGTCTCGGCCGGCGCGGCGCTCCTCGCGGCCTCCGGCCCGACGCCGGGTGTGGTGCGGGGCGCCTCGGTCGGCGGCACGGTGGGTACGGCCGTGGGTACGGGTGCCGCGCTCTGCCCCCAGGAAAGATCGAGCCTGAGATCCACCCCGTTGCGGTCCTGACGCTTCAGACACGCGTCGGTCAGCTGGTTGAGTGCCTTCAGGGCCTTTCGCTCGGTGGCCGTCGGGGTGTCCAGGGCGTCAGTGGTGCAACGCGTTCCCTGGAGCCGGTCGGGGTCGTTGCCCACCACCTGGATCACCGGGCGCCCGCTCTCGGTCCGGACGACGTCGGAGGCGATCCCGGACTCGCTGAGGCAGGCCACGCCCCGGTCGGCGATCTGTCGCAACGCGGTACGTTCCGAGGCCGGCAGCCGGAACGGCCCGACCGCACGTGGATCGACCCGGTCCGCCGGAGATCCGGACGGGCCCGCGTTCTCGGCCGCCAGTGCGGTGTCCACCGACAGCGGGTCCACGATCGCCGACGCCTGGGCCGGCAGCGCCGAGGCCTTCTCCGGGGCGGCCGAGTCGGCGAGGGGCGCTCGCTGTTCGGTGGTCAGTGCGATCCGCCGGCCGGACTGCTCGGCCAGGTCGCGCACGGTGTCGCCGACACCGTCCCAGGTGGGGTGAGCCGCCGCGTAGCCGAGCAGGCTGTGGTAGATGCGGGCGTCGGTGGTGAGGTTCTGGCCCTGCTCATGCAGGATCGCGCCGGACGTCGTCTGCACGGCGAGCCAGGCCGTGGCGGCGACCGAACACGCCGCCACCAGAGCCGATACGGCCAGCAGCCTGGCGAACAGGCTTTTGCGCAACGGCAGTCGGCGCGGCCGCGTCGGTATCTGCGTCTGCGTCTGCGTCTGCTTCTGCGCCTTCGACTGAGCCTGCGTCTGTGCCTGTGCCTGTGCTGGTGTCTGTGCCTGCGTCTGTTCCTTTGTCCGCTCCTGTGCCCGCTTCTGCTGGACGGCCGGGTGCGCGCTACGACGACGCACGGGCCGCCGCCTTCGCCGGGTCGGTCAGTTTGTAGCCGACACCGAAGACGGTGAGCAGCCGGGCCGGCCGGTGGGGCGCGGGTTCGATCTTCTTGCGCAGGTTCATGACGTGCACGTCGACCGTGCGGTTGCTGATGTACCGGTCGAATCCGTGCAGTTCCGCGAGCAGTTGCTGCCGGGAGAAGACCCGGTCCGGCTCGGCCGCCAGCGCCGCCAGGATCCTGAACTCGCCCGGAGTGCACTCGACTGCCTCGCCGTCGACCGACACCAGATGACGGGTGGGATCGACCACGAGCGTCCCGACCCTCAGAACGGCCTCGTCCACCGGGCCCGCAGCGGTGGCGCCCGTGGTGCGCCGGCTGCGGCGCAGAAGGGTGCGGACCCGGGCCATCAGCTCCCGCGGGCTGTACGGCTTGGTCACGTAGTCGTCGGCACCGAGATCGAGGCCGAGCAGCAGGTCGTCCTCCGTGGTGCGGGCCGTCAGCATCAGTACCGGCAGCTCCCGGCACTCGGCGCGCAGCACACGTACGACGTCCAGACCGTCCGCCCGCGGCATCATCACATCGAGGACCAGCAGGTCGGGCTCCCGCTGCCGGACCTGCTCAAGCGCCGCGAGGCCGTCGCCGACGACCGTGACGGCGTGCCCTTCCCGTTCGAGGTAGCGGCGGAGGAGCTCGGCCTGTTTCTCGTCGTCCTCGGCAATGATCACGTTTGCGCACACGTGCTCGATCGTAGAGGGGTTCGGACAGCGGGTGCTCACCCCTTGCTGTGAGGCCGTGTGAACTGCTCTTGTGTACCCGCAGGTAACAGACGGCGGGCGGACGGCGGACGCGTGGGCGGCGGCGTCCCACGAGGACGGTGGCGCAGTGAAGCCGGAGTCACGGACGGGGCAGGGAGTGAGTGGTGTGCGTGGTGTGCTGCCCGAGGGGCTGGCCGAGGCGATAGGTACGACAGCCGAGGAGATCGCGGAGCTGCTGCGCGCCGCCCCCGACACCTGCGCTCCCGTACCGGGACTGACGTGGACGGTGGGGGAGGCGGCCGCGCACCTGGCGCAGGCCAACGCGCTGATGGCCGATGTGGCGGCCGGGCAGCCGCGCCCCTACGGCGACGGCACTCCGCAGGACATCGCCGCGGCCAACGAGGAGGCACTCGCCGCTTTCGGTGAGCGGGCGGCGGAGCCCCTGGCCGCGTTGATCGTCTCGGGGGCGGCCGACTGTCTGGAAGCGTCGGCCGGACACTCCGCGGAAGAGATCCTGATGACGCCGATGGGCCCGATGAACCGTGTGGTCCTCGGCTCGTACCTGCTGACCCACATGCTGGGACACGGATACGACCTGGCCCGCGCGCTGAAGCGCCCGCACATGATCGGCCCCGCCCGGGTCCGGCTGGCGCTCCCGTTCATGATCCAGGCCATGCCCCGGGTGACCGACGCCGCCGCCACAACAGGGCTGAACGCCCGCTACGCGGTACGGCTCCGGGGCGGCGGCCGCTTCGGCGTGACGTTCACCCAGGGCGCGGCGGTGGTGGGCGACGAACTGCCGGACCGCCCGGACTGCACCATCTCCATCGAGCCGGTCACGTTCCTGCTGATGGCGCTCGGCCGCAGCTCGCCGGTGGGCGCCATGGCCCGGGGATGTGTCTTCGCCTGGGGCCGCAAGCCGTGGATGGGGCCGAAGTTCCCGGCGTACTTCAAGGTGCCCTGAGCACGCACAGGTGCGCGCCCGTGGGCACGGGCGCGCCCGGATTCCACGGCCGACGGTCTACGAACCGCTGTTCTCATGCGACTCCATGAGCTCCTGGTGTGCGGCCACGACGTCCTCGGCGAGCACAGTCACCATCTCCGTACGGCTCGGTGTGCTGTCGGCATGCGCGGCGTACAGCCGCAGATCCCGCTGGGCGGAGGCCTTCTGGCACAACTCGCGCGCGAACCGGGCGTTGCCCACCGTGTCGGCCATGCCGCTGTCCACGATCGCCGCACAGAACGTTCCCAGGACCTCGACCGCCCCGGAGTCGGGTTCGTCGCCCTGGGCGGCCAGGACCGTGCGGGCGATGAGGACCAGCTCCTGCGCGGAGTACGAGGGGAAGTCGACGCGTGTGGTGAAGCGCGATACGAGTCCGGGATTGGCGGCGAGCAGGCCGGCCATCTCGTCGCGGTATCCGGCGAGGACGACGACGAGCCGGTCACGGTCGTCCTCGGCCCGCTTCAGGAGGACCTGCAACGCCTCGTCCCCGAAGGCGTCGCCGCCGCTGTACCCGCTGTTGGACAGGGCGTACGCCTCGTCGATGAACAGCACCCCGTTGAGTGCCGAGTCGATGACCTTGCTGGTCTTGATGGCCGTCGACCCCAGGTGCTGCCCGACGAGGTCGACGCGCTGGGCCTCGATCACATGCCCCGAACTGAGCAGCCCGAGCCCGGCGAAGACCTTGCCGATGATGCGGGCGACCGTTGTCTTCCCGGTGCCTGGAGGCCCCGCGAAGACGAAGTGCCGGGGCTTGGCACCTCCGGGAAGGCCCTGCTCCTCCCGCAGCGCGGCCATGCGCAACTGTGCCATCAGGGTGAGCACTTGCCGCTTCACCGGCTCAAGGCCGATCATGCCGTCGAGCGACTTCTGTGCCTCGGCGAGGAGCCGCGCCCTCGCCTCGGTGGACAGCCCGCCGGAATCGGGTCCGTCGTCCGCGGTGCCACTCGTGGACGGCGGGGCTCCGGTCTGTGACGTAAGGGCAGGTGACGACGCCACCGGCTGTCGCGGCCTCGGCGGAACCAGGTCCTGGGCGCGAGGGGCCGGGGGCGCGGGGGCAGGGGCGGGCCGGGCCTGGGCGCGGGCGTCCACGTCGAAGAGGCCGGGCGCACAGCGGAAGGCGTACTGGTATCGCTTCAACGCCTCCTCCTGCCTCCCCAGTTCCTCCAGCGAACGTCCCATGAAGTACTTCGTCTCGGCATCGAAGCGGCTGCCCTTCTCCAGCTTCCGGGGCAACGGCGCCAGGACGTTCAGCGCCTCGTGGTGGACGCCTTGGGCGAAGAGTGCCGCGCCGACGTACAACTGCGCCTCGTCGTAAAGGAAGGCGTCACCGATACCGGTCGCGAACCGTAGGACGAGAGCCCAGTCCTCCTTGACGAACGCGTAGCGCGTACAGACGAACCTGGTCTCGTCGCAGTCGAGTTGTGCGGTCGAGAGCCCGGCCCACGCCTCGTCGGCCCGCTTCTTGTCCAGCAACGAGGACATGGCCGCCAGCCACAGGTCGCGAGCGTTCTCCAGGCGGAAGGTGACGTAGTGGCCGATCTGGAAGGTGGACCGCAGCGGCAGCCCGAACTTCGTCCGCAGCGCACCGAAGGTCCCGGAACACCGGAGCATGGCATCCAGCGCCTCCTGCTGCCGCAGACCGGTGGCGTGCAGCCCCAGCCACGCGTCGGCTGCGGAAGGGTCGTGGGTCGTGGCGAGTGCGAACTGCGCGCCCGCGCCCGCGGTGTCCCCGCGCTGCATCATCGCCATCGCCAGGTTCCACGCCTGCTCGGCCTTCCTGGCCGAACCACGGCTCGCGGCTGGACCCTGTACGTGACTCTCCCCTCGACGGGCGCGCGGCCCGCGCCTGCGGCCGACGGGGCCCACCCTGATGACCTGGAACTCTGTTCAGGATAACCAACCTTCCCCCGCCCCGCGCGGATGTGGGTACGCCCCGCCCGGCATCCGGGATGCCGCCCGACCGGGTTGGATTGTCGATAGATTGCAGTCGCACGGTGGCAGCGGCGGTGCCGGGCAGGGCGCATCGCGCGGAGCACCGGGAACGGGGAGTGCGATACATGCTGGATCCCATCTCGCTGTCGGCCGTATCGGCCGTGACGACGGTACTCGGCGCGGTCGGTTCGGGAATGGCCAACGAGGCGGGGAAATGGGCCTGGGAGTCGACCGGTGGATTCGTCCGCCGCATCGCGGGCCGCGAGGTACCGGCACCCACCACCCCGGGCGAACTGGACGATGTGGCACGGCTGATGGCGGACCAGTTCCGTCGCGACCCCCGACTGGCCGCCTCCTGGACGGCTTTCGCGTCCCGGGTGAACGGTGGTGTGCACGGGGCGCCCGGCGGAGCGGCCTTCGGAGCCGGCAGCCCGTCGCTCCCCGTCCCGACAAGGTTCTTCACCGACCGCAAAGACGCTCTGAAGGCGCTGGACCGTGAAGCGTCCCGGCGCGCGGACGGCACCCCGAGACTGGCCCTCGTGCACGGCGCCGAGGGCATGGGTACCAGTGAACTTGCCGTGCACTGGGGTACGCGACAGGCCGCGAGGTTCCCCGACGGCCAGCTGCACACGGACCTGGGAGCCGGCTCCGGTCTCGAGAACGTGCGCGAGCCGGGGACGGTACTGCGTGATCTGCTGCGCCAACTCGGCGTACCGGCCGAGGAGATGCCCACATCCGCCGCACAGCTCAGCGAGTACTTCCGCCGCTGTGTGGCGGACCGGAAGCTGCTGATCATCCTTGACCACGCGCACTCGGCCGCCCAGGTCCGGCCGCTCCTGACCTCGGCGCCCTCGGTGTTCATGATCGTGGTGGCCCGCACCCCGTTCCCTGGCCTCGACGCCGTAAGGGTCCCCGTCGGCCCGCTCACGGACAAGGACGCGGTCCGGCTGCTGACCAAGCTCCTCGACAAGCCCGCCCTCGCCGAGGCCAGGGCCACCCTCCCCTCCGTCCTCGCGCGGTGCGGCGGATCGCCGTACGCCCTGCGCGCGGCAGCGCCCCGCCTCACCGTCCCGGCGTCCGGCAGGAGTGCCGAAGGCGACCCCGTACAGGCGGCGGCGGAGGACACGTACCGTCTGCTGGATCCGGCGTCGGCGAGGCTGTACCGGCTGATGGCGGTACGTGCCTGGCCCGCCTTCGACGCGGCATCGGCCGCTCATGCGACGGGCACGGCCCCCGAGGAAGCGGCGGCATGTCTGGACGGGCTGGCGGATGTCCTCCTTCTGGAGACCGCCACCGCTGCCGACGGCCGCCCCCGCTACCACTACCGCGACGCGGTCCGCCGGCACGCGGAGGCCGTCGCCGTGCGGGAGGACGGAATCGCCGGGTGCTCGGCCGCGATGGCCCGGATGCTGAACCGGTACGCCGGCCTGTCGACAGCCGCGGCCCATCGGGCGCTTCCCGAGAGCTGGCGCGTCCCCGCACCCGCCGCAGCGCACCCGCCGCAGACGTACGAGAGCCGGGGCGCGGCCCTTGACGCGCTGATCGCGGAGGCGGGCAACCTGGTCCAGGCGGTCCACTGCGCCGAGGAGTCGGGCGACCCCGTGTCCGCCGTGCGGATCTGTCGCTCCCTGTGGCCACTGCAACTCAAGGCCGGACACCACGAGACGCTGCTGCCCGCACTCCGTATCGGAGCCCGCCTCGCGGACGCCCACTGGCCGGGCACGGCGGAAGCAGGCGCCCTGCACGCACAACTGGCCCACACTTTGACCGAGTTGCGCCGCTGGGAGGAGGCGGAGACGGAAGCGCTCGCCTCGTCCCGGGCCGAGGAAGCGGCCGGCCACCGGCGCGGTCACGCGTCGGCCACGGAGTTTCTGGGGCTGCTGCGGCTGAGGCAGTGGCGGTTCCAGGAGGCGTACACGTGCTTCGACGAGGCGGGAAGCGTCCTGGACGCCATGCTGCCCACGGACGAGGGAACAGCCGACGTCCCGCGCGCACAGGCCCTGCTGGAGCGCCACCGAGGCCGGGCCCTGCGCGGACTGGGCAGGACCGAGGAGTCACGGGAACGGCTGGAGACGGCGCTGCGGTACTTCCGGGAGCACGGCGACACGTACAACACGGCCAGAACTCTCACCGACCTGGCCGAGGCATACCTGGACGCCTCGGAGACCGGGGCCGCGCGCCCCCTGATCGAGGAAGCGATCGCAACGCTCGACGGACAGAGCGCCGAGTACCACGTGGCATACCTGCGGGGCATGCGCGAGCGCTGCGCGGCCGAGGAGCACCGGGACGCCGACTGACGCACCGCGTTTCCCACCGCGTGGCGTGGCGCGGTGGGACCGGTGGACCGGTTCGCCTCTCGCCATGGGGTGGGTTCGGTGGACCGTACTGCCTCTCGCCGTGGGGCGGGTACGGCGACAAGGTCACTCCTCGCCGTGGTCGGGGACCGGGACCACGTGCACGCGTGCGGCCCGTCCCCCGACCCGTACCAGGAACCCGTCATCCGTCAGACGCGAGAGCCGCCCCCGTACGTCCTCCCCGACGTCTCCGCCAGCCGACCCGAGCAGGGCGTGCAGAGCCGAGGCGCAGGCGCCGGGATCCACGGCGGTTCCCGCCAACCGCAGGAGTCCGCCCTGCCGCAGGCGGACGACACAGGTGTCCGGCCCGACGACGAACCCGGCCAGCGAGCATCCCTGATACCGCCGCAACACCTCGGCCGTCCAGATGGACGGAGACCCGAAGCGAGGATCGTCGGGTGGCCCGTCCCGGTAGATGACGTCGGCAAGTTCCAGCCGATCCACGTCACGGGTGTCCTCATGCACCGCGATGTGTGCGTCCGCGCCTTCGGGCCCGGCACCGGACGGGGGTCCCGCCCACCGGGTCACGGACACCTCGCCCGGACGGTCGACACGGGTGAGCACATGGAGGGGAGCGGTGACGGTGGCCGTTTCGAGACGGGGCAGCGGCAACGGCTCCAAGGTGGCGGTCCACTCCGGCTCCGCCGCACCCATCATCGAGTAGAACAACGCCCGCAACCGGGCCGCCGCCTCACCGGGCACGGACGAGGTGAAACCGGCGGGCCCGGGGAGCGGCCGATGCCGGTCGATGAGCCGCTCGATCTGCGTGCGCAGCGGCGCCCCGGGATCGAGGCGCGGGGCCTCCCGCATGAAGGCGGAGATCGGCGCATCAGGATCGAGTGCGTGCAGCGGGGCGGCCGCCAGCAGCACGGGTCTCCCAAGAGCCGCCGCGTAGTACGTCACCGAACCGTGGTCCCCGATCACGGCATCGGCGGCGAGCAGGGCCTGCCGCCACCCCTCCAGCGGATCGATCAGCATCAGCCCGCACCGCCGCGCCCGGTCGAGCCAGGCGCGGACCTGGCCGGGGCCGTGGCCGTGCCAGATGTTGGGGTGCAGGACAGCGGCGAACCGGTACGTGTCCACAGCGAACTCCCGCGCGAGCCGGGGCAGCAGGGCGGGCAGCACATCACCCCGGTCCCCGCTCCCTCCTCCGTCCCCGAAGAGGGAATCGGGGTTCCAGGTGGAGCTGAGCACGATCAGCCGCTGTTCCGCCCGCACGCCGAGTGCGCGACGGAACCGCTCGCGGTAGGGGCGGGCGGCGAGCATCCGGTCGAAGCAGGGATCACCGGCGAGAACAGCGGTCGGCGCGGCCTCGGGGCATGCGGCGCGCAGCCGGTCGGCCTGTTCGGGATGGGAGAGGACGAGTGCGTCGGCGAGAGGGGCCCCGTCGTCGGCCAGAACCCACTCGGGCGCGGTCCCGAACACTGGCGCGGTCCCGGACACTGGCGCGGTCCCGGGCACAGGCGCCGCACCTGTGTCCGAGGGCCCGGACCGCGACTCCGATCCCGATCCCGATCCCGATCCGGTGTCCGGTGTCCGGTGTCCGGTGTCCGGTGTCGCCAGCCTCTTAGCGTATCCAATGCCATGCGACAGGATCGCCAACTTGCCGCGAAATGCCTCCAGTCGGCCACCGAAGCTGGCGGAGACGACCAGATCGACCGGCGTCCGGGTGGCCTGCTCCCACGACAGGACGGGCACCCCGGTCCCCGTAAGCAGCTCGGCCGTGCCGGCGGAGAAGGGCGAGGACCCCGGGCAGGTGGCGAGGAGCTGGATCCGCAGATCGTCATCGAAGAGCGGCAACACGTCGAGGAGGCGCGTGGCGGCGGTGACGTTGTGCACGACGATCAGGACCCGCAGGCACGCTCCACGTGTGACCCACCGTGCCGCGTCGTCCCCGACGGGCACCCGCACCCACCCGTCCAGCCCCTGTGCCACCTGCGCCCCCGCTCGACTCACGGGCCGCGCAGCTGCCCGGCCGACCCGCCACGATAGCCAATGGGCGCGAGCAGCGCCCGTGTCGGGCGGTCATGGTCACCGAGGTTCCGCCGAGTGCGGCCTTCCGCGTCCCGCCCGCCTCGCGCTCCCGGAAGACGACCACGCGCAGCAGTGCGAACCGCCCGGCCCCGGCGATCGCCGACGCCGACAGGTAGACAGTCTGCTGCACGAACGCCGAAGGCTCGGACCGGATCGCGTACAGACAGAGCAGCGCCCCGGTCGTGAACGCGTAACTCACGGCGACGGTGAGCCCGGACTGGAGGTGCACGCCCCAGCCCCTGCGGTCACTGCGGAACGAGACCCGGCTGTGCAGTTCGGTCGCGATCACGGTGGACACGACGGTGACCAGAGCGTTGGCGAGGACGAGCGGCATCCGGCCATGGAGGAGGACCAGAACACCGCTGGAGGCAACCCCTACCCCGCCCCCGCAGATCACAAAACGCACGAAGGCCGCCAGGGCCGGGTGAAACGTGCGCGTCGGCCGGAGCGAAGGGGCGGTCACGAGGGTGCCTCCGAAGGCTGTGTGAAGCGGTGTGATCATTCCACCCCAGAACCTACGGACCCGGCGTCATCCGCACGACCTGGTTTCTCCCCCACTTTCCTGGGGGTTGTCCCCCAGGGGGCCGGGTAGCAGCCCCCCGACCGACCGACCGACCGACCGACCGACCGACCGACCGACCGATCCGGCCTGCCCAAGCCGTCCCTCACCGTCGCCGGATATTCACCCAACCGCTACCACGTGCACACCGCACGGGACTTCCCGGAGCTGCCCGGTTCTGGAACACTCCAGTCGCTCTCGCCCCCACATCCCCTCACCCCGCAGAGGCCCCCCCATGGCAGAACTCAACCGTCGCCGCCTCCTGCAACTGGCCGGAGGTGCGGCCGCCTACAGCGCGTTGTCGAGCAGCATCGCCCGCGCCGCGTCCCTTCCCGCACGAGGACGCACGGGCTCCCTCCAGGATGTCGAGCACATTGTCGTCCTGATGCAGGAGAACCGTTCCTTCGACCACTACTTCGGCACCATGAACGGCGTCCGGGGCTTCGGTGATCCGCGGCCGGTCACGCTGCCGGGCGGAAAGCCGGTCTGGCATCAGAAGGACCTCCTCGGCAAGGAGGTACTGCCGTTCCGGCCGTCCGCCGACGAGCTCGGGATGCAGTTCCTCCGGGACCTGAACCACGACTGGGCCGGCGGGCACCGGGCGTTCAACAAGGGTGCGTACGACCAGTGGGTGCCGGCCAAGACGGCGACGACGATGGCTCATCTGACACGTGAGGACATACCGTTCCACTACGCCCTCGCCGACGCGTTCACCGTCTGCGACGCGTACCACTGCTCGTTCATCGGGTCGACCGACCCGAACCGCTACTACCTGTGGAGCGGCTGCACGGGGAACGACGGCACCGGTGGCGGTCCTGTGCTCGGCAACGACGAGGCCGGGTACGGCTGGACCACTTACCCCGAGCGGCTGGAGCGGGCCGGGGTGTCGTGGAAGATCTACCAGGACATCGGTGACGGGCTCGACGCAGCCGGGTCCTGGGGGTGGATCGGCGATGCCTATCGGGGTACGTACGGCGACAACTCGCTCCTGTACTTCAACAGTTACCGCGACTCCGCACCCGGTGATCCGCTCTACGACAAGGCCCGCACCGGGACCGACATCAAGAACGGCGGCGGGCTCCTCGACGACCTGAAGGCCGATGTCCGGGCCGGGACGCTGCCGAAGGTGTCGTGGATCGTCTCTCCCGAGGCGTACAGCGAGCATCCCAACTGGCCTGCCAATTACGGTGCCTGGTACATCTCGCAGGTGCTGGACGCCCTGACCGCCGATCCCGAGGTCTGGGGCAGGACCGCCCTGTTCATCACCTACGACGAGAACGACGGCTTCTTCGATCACATCGTGCCGCCCTTCGTGCCGTCGGGGGCCGCGCAGGGGCTGTCCACCGTGGACACCTCCGCCGACTACTTCCCCGGTGACATCCGGTACACCGCAGGGCCGTACGGACTCGGCCAGCGCGTGCCCATGCTGGTCGTCTCCCCGTGGAGCACGGGCGGGTTCGCCTGTTCGGAGGTCTTCGACCACACCTCCGTCATCCGTTTCATGGAACAGCGCTTCGGGGTGCGCGAGCCCAACATCTCGCCCTGGCGGCGCGCCATCTGCGGTGACCTCACCTCGGCCTTCGACTTCAGCCGTACGGACGCCTCGGACGTCTCGCTGCCGTCGACCGACGCGTACGAGCCTCCGGACCGCCTCCGGCACCCCGACTACATCCCCGCGCCGCCCGCCAACGGCAGCGTGCCCAAGCAGGAGAAGGGGCCCCGGCCCACCCGTCCCCTGCGGTACGCGCCCTACGTCGACGGCGCAGCCGATACGGCCACCGGCAAGTACCGGCTCACCTTCAGCGGCGGCGCCACCGCCGGGGCGCAGTTCCTGGTGACCTCCCCGAACCGTACCGACGGACCCTGGACCTACACCACCGAAGCCGGCAAGTCCCTTGCGGACAGCTGGAACACCGCCTACTCCAAGAGCGTCACCGACCTCACCGTCCACGGGCCCAACGGCTTCCTGCGCACCTTCCGGGCAAGCGGGAGGACGGCGGGACCCGAAGTGACGGTGCGTCATGACGGTGCCACCGGGGGCCTTCAGCTGACCTTCGTCAATGGCGGCTCCGTGACCGCCCGCCTGACCCTGCGCAGTGCCGCCGGGTACGGGGGAGGAGTGCGGACCTTCGCGGTCGGTGCGGGCGCGACCGTCAAGCACGCGCTCGACCTGCGCGGCAGCAAGCACTGGTACGACTTCACGGTCGTCTCCGACGCGGACGCCACTTTCCTGCGGCGCTTCGCCGGACATGTCGAGACCGGCCGGGCCGGTTCGAGCGACCCGGGTCTCGTCACCGGGTGACCGGCGCCGCCCGGCCGGGCCGTTCCGTGGTGCGGAACGCCGGGCTGCGCGGGGACGAGGCACGCTCCTACCTTTGAGCCGTTCCCGGGGCAATGGGCCCCGGGAACGGTGGACGGTACCCGTCCGGTGGGCGGCAAAGGCCCGTCCGCTCACCCGCTCCAGCCCCGGAGGCTGCCAGTGATCGTGCGGGCCCCGAGCGGGTGAGTGATCGCCCGCGTTCCGCCGCCGCGGCGCACGTATCCCTGGAGCTGTGTTGTCCACTTCCGCCAAGACCCCCACCGGGCAGCCGGCCGCAGCCGGTGCCGGCCCGGGAAGCCGTAGCCGTCACCTCGGCGTCGTACTGACCCTGCTGGTGACCTGCTACCTCATGATCACCGTCGACAACACGGTCATGACGATCGCGCTCCCCGACATCCGCGCCGACCTCGGGTTCTCGGCCACCGGCCTTGCCTGGGTGCAGAGTTCCTACACCCTGACCTTCGGCGGACTGCTCCTCCTCGGCGGCCGCACCGGCGATGTGCTGGGGCATCGCAGAACCTTCGTATGGGGGGTGGCGGTGTTCACGCTCTGCTCCCTCGCCGGCGGCCTCGCCTCGGAGCCCTGGATGCTGCTGGCCGCCCGCACGCTTCAGGGCATCGGCGCCGCCTTCGCCTCTCCGGGAGCCATGTCGCTGCTGATCACCAACTTCGAGGAGGGGCCGCGCCGCAACCGGGCACTGGCCGTCTACTCCACCCTGGCCGGACTCGGCATGGCGACCGGGATGATCCTCGGCGGTGTTCTCACCGAGTACGCGTCCTGGCGCTGGGTCCTGTTCGCGAACGTTCCCTTCGGCGTCGCCGTCGCCCTGCTCACCCCGCGCTTCGTCGCCGACTCCCGGCCGCACCCGGGCCGGCTGGACCTCGCCGGAGCGGTCACCGCGACCGGAGGCATGGCGGCGCTGGTGTACGGAGTCGTCCGGGCCTCGTCCGACGGATGGGGCGATCCGCTCACGCCGGCTTCGTTCGCCTCGGCCGCGGTGCTGCTCGCCGTGTTCCTCATCCTTCAGATGCGCGTCGACACGCTCATCGTGCCGCCGGCGCTGTTCGCCGTCCGTAACCGGGCGGCGGGCTATGCCACGGTCTTCCTCTCGATGGCGACGCTGTTCGGCGCGCTGTTCTTCCTCTCCCAGTTCCTTCAGGGGCCGCTCGGCTTCACCCCGGTCAAAGCGGGGCTCGCATTCCTGCCGATGGCCCTCGGCATGTTCGGCACGTCCCGGATCACTCCGAAGCTGCTGCCCCTGCTCGGCGCGCGGCCGCTGATCGTCTCCGGCATCACGCTGGTCGTGGCGGGCGCGGCCTGGCTGGCCCAATTGCACGCCACCACCGCGTACATGCCGCATCTGGCCGGGCCCATGGTGCTGCTCGGCATCGGCATCGGAAGCTTCCTCATGCCACTGAACTCGCTGATCCTGGCCGGGGTCGCCCCGCAGCAGGCGGGCGCGGCGGCCGGGGTGATGCAGACCATGCAGCAGGTCGGCGGATCGCTGGGGCTCGCGGTGCTGGTCACGGTGTACGGGACGACGCTCGCGCACTCCGGCGCGCAGCCGGGGGAAGCGGTCGCGGACAGCATGGCGAACGCGTTCATCGGGGCGACGGTGTTCTCCGCGACCGCCCTGGTGCTGGTGACTGTGGCGGTCGGGGTCCGCAGCCCGGCGGCGGCGCGGGACTCTGGTGCGAGTGCGAGTGCGAGTGCGAGTGCGAGTGCGAGTGCGAGTGCGGGCGCGGGCGCGGGTGGGAGTGCGGTGGCGGACGAGGGCTGATCCACGGGCACGCCGGGGTGCCGGACGCCTTGCCGCTCAGGCGTGTCCAGTCTCCGCACGGGAGGCCGCGTGGGCGATCGTGCGCAGGTGCCGCGTAGTCTCCGCAACGTCGAGCCGGTGCGCGGGGCCGCACACCGAAACGGCGGCGACCGGCGTTCTGCCGCGGCCACGCACCGGCACCGCCAGGCACATCACCCCGGGGTGGAACTCCCCGCGGTCCAGGGCGAATCCCTCGCTCCGGACCGCATCGAGCTCCCGCCGGAGTCCCGGTGAGGAGTGTGCGAGGAGCGGTGCGTCCTCGGTGAAGGCAAGGAGCACCTTGCCCAGAGCGGTGTGGTGTGCGGGCAGCACGCTGCCCACGCGGATGGGCAGCGCGGCGCTGCGCAGGTCGTGCAGCCGTTCCAGGCAGAGCACACCCTGATCGCGCAGCACACCGAGATGAACCGCCTCGTCGGTGAGACGGTAGAGGTCCAGCAGGTACGGCAGCAGCCGGTCGCGCAGGTGCGAGGTCCGCATGCAGGGTGTCTGCCGGACCAGGTCGAGGACCCGGCTGCCGAGGCTGTACCCGGCGAACCGGTGGGTGGCCAGGCCGAGTTCGGTCAACAGGGCGAGAATGCGGTGGACGGTCGTCTTGGGCAGGCCGAGGCGTCGGGACAGCTCGGAGACGCCGGCCGAGCTGCCGTCGCCGGGCAGGCTGTTCAGGACGAGCAGCGACTTCTCGACCGCACCGGGTGGCGTCGGACGCTCCTGGACGGCCGAATCCACCGCGCTGCGGATGGCTGCCCGGGTGGCATCCCGTGCGGCCGTGGCGGCATGTACCGGCGAGGGGTCGTCTGCCGTGGTCATACGAGTCCGAGTCATGGTGTCCATACTCCTCGGCCGGTGGCGGGCGTGGCCGGTACACAGATGACTGTTCATCAATGGGCAAGCTTGTGAGAGTTCTGCCGCACACCATCCGGGCAGGGCGCGCGACCTGTTGACGCGGGAGCCGTTGACGCGGGAGCCGTTCGGCCCTACGGTCCGTTCGAAGTTACGAGCAGTATTCGGTATATCGAACACGCTGCGGTCGCGTGTCGAAGTCACCGAATTATCCGAAACAGCGCATCCCGACGGCAACCGGAAGCCCGTCGGCGGCAACTGCCCCACGAGCCCCCGCTCCTCCCGTAACCGAACACAGGAGGCCCCCCATGAGCCGCACCACCCTCCGAAGGACCCTCGCGGTGCTCCCCGCCGCGCTCCTCCTGGCCCTCGTGCCGGGCAGCGCGTCCGCGTACCCCAACCCCGGCACGGTCACCGGGGACATCGCCGTCCACGATCCCTCGATGGTCCGGACGTCCTCGGGGCAGTACCTGCTCTACTCGACCGGCGACAACCTCCAGCTGCGCACCTCCACGGACCGCACCGCCTTCGGCCGCTCCGGATCGGCGTTCAGCACACCGCCCAGCTGGTGGAAGAACTACTCCTCGGCCTCCGACCCATGGGCGCCCGACATCTCGTTCCACGGTGGCAAGTACCTGATGTACTACGCGGTCTCGTCCTTCGGGTCGAACACCTCGGCCATCGGACTGGCGGGTTCCGCCACCGGGCAGCCGGGCAGCTGGACCGACTACGGCATGGTGTACACCTCCACCTCGTCGAGCGACTACAACGCCATCGACCCCAACCTCTTCGTTGACGACGACGGCACGTGGTGGCTGTCCTTCGGCTCCTGGTGGACCGGGATCAAGATGATCCGCATCGATCCGTCCACCGGCAAGCAGTACTCCGGTGACACCGCACGGCGCTCGCTGGCCTCCCGGCCCACCGGGACCAAGGCGGTCGAGGCGCCGACCGTGGTGAAGCGGAACGGCTACTACTACCTGTTCGCCTCGTACGACACCTGCTGCGCGGGCACGAGCTCGACGTACAGGATCAAGGTGGGACGCGCCACGAGTGTGACGGGGCCGTACTACGACCGGGGCGGGGTGAACATGCTCAGCAACGGCGGGACGGCGGTGCTGGAGTCGCACGGCCGCTACATCGGGCCCGGCGGACAGTCGGTGCTCGCCGACTCCGACGGAGACCTGCTCGTCTACCACTACTACGACGGCCAGGACAACGGGACCCCGAAGCTGGGCGTCAACCTTCTGAACTGGAGCAGCGGATGGCCCGTGGCGTACTGATCTGACGGTCCGTCGCACCTGCTCGGCAACCATGCGGCCACCGGCGGCAACCAGTACCTGAACGCCACATCACCTCAACGGAAACGGTTCAGGTCATGACAGCGGAACGCCGCACGGCGCAGCACACCCCCCACCTGCCCGCAGGCGCGAGCCACCGCGGCCGCAGCCGCGGAACACGACTGGCCCTGGCGGCAGCCGTCGCCACCACCCTCGCGGCCGGACTCTCCGCCACCCCGGCGAACGGTGCCGCGGCGAGCAATGCCACTGCGAACAGTGCCGCGGAGATCCGGAACGCCCCCTACCCCGCCTCGTCGGCCGCCTCCCCGGTCCGGGCCGACGAGGCGGCCGACGGCTATGCCTCGGTCGACGCGCTGGGGCAGGACGGCACCTACGGCGGGCGCGGCGGTGAGACCGTGACCGTGCGCACCCTCGCCGACCTGGAGAAGTACGCGACGGCGGCACAGCCGTACGTCATCGTCGTCGCGGCGGCCATCACCATGGATCCCAAGGGCAGGGAGATCAAGGTCGCATCCGACAAGACGATCATCGGCTCCGGTACCTCCGGGCACATCGTCGGCGGCGGCTTCTTCCTCGGCCAGGGAGTGCACAACGTCATCATCCGAAACCTGACGATCCGGGACTCCTACGCCGGGATCTGGAACGACAAGGACCACGACTGGGACGCGATCCAGATGGACGGCGCCCACCATGTGTGGATCGACCACAACGATCTGCGGAACATGGCCGACGGGCTGATCGACAGCCGGAAGGACACCACCTACCTCACCGTGTCCTGGAACCGCCTCCAGCACGACAACAAGGCATTCGGCATCGGCTGGACCGAGAACACCACCGCCGACATCACCATCCACCACAACTGGTTCCACGAGACCGAACAGCGCAACCCCTCGACCGACAACGTGGCCCACGCCCACCTGTACAACAACTTCCTCCAGGACGACCCGGGCACGGACATCACCACCAGCTACGGCAACTACGCCCGCGGAAACACGAACATGGTCCTGGAGAACAGTTATTTCGACGGTCTGAAGAACCCCGTCACCCGGGACAGCACCGCCACCCTGGTCCAGCGCGGCAGCGTCTTCAGTGGCACGAGCGGACGCAACGAGAGCGGCGGCGGTACGTCCTTCGACCCGCACGACGCCTACCCGTACACGCTGGACAGCGCCGCCGATGTCCCCGCGCTGGTGAAGGCGGGGGCGGGACCGCGCTCCACGGTCGCGGCGACGGCCGCCGCCGCGACCACGCTCACCGTCGCCAAGGACGGCAGCGGTCAGTACCGCACCGTGCAGGCCGCCGTGGACGCGGTGCCCACGGGCAACACGGCCCGGACCGTCATCGCGATCGCGCCCGGCACCTACCGCGAGCTGGTGAAGATCCCGTCGGCCAAGCAGAACGTCACCCTCCAGGGCACCGGCCCCAGCCGCAAGAGCACCGTCATCGTCTACGACAACGCCTCGGGCACACCGAAGCCCGATGGATCGGGGACGTACGGAACGAGCGGCAGCGCGACCGTCGCCGCCGAGGGGGACGGCTTCCAGGCCCGTAACCTCACCATCGCCAACGACTTCGACGAAGCCGCCCACCAGGACATGAGCGGGCTGCAGGCCGTCGCGCTGCGCACCGCTGCCGACAAGGTGTTCCTCGACTCGATCATCACCGAGGGGGACCAGGACACGCTGCTGCTCGACACCGCGGCCAAGGACAAGCTGGGCCGGGTCTACATGACCGGTTCCTATGTCGTCGGCAACGTCGACTTCATCTTCGGCCGGGCGAGCGCGGTCATCGACGGCTCGGTCATCACGCTGAAGAAGAGGTGGGACGGCAGCTCGGCGGGGTACATCACCGCTCCGAGCACGGCCGCCGACCGCAAGGGCTTCCTCATCAACAACTCCACGGTCAACGGCGACGTCGCCGCCGGGAGTTTCTATCTCGGACGTCCCTGGCACGCCGGCGGCGACGCCACGCTCGATCCGATGACCACCGTCCGCGACACCACCCTGAGCGCGGCGATCCGGCCGGCGCCGTGGACCGACATGAGCGGGTTCTCCTGGAAGGACGACCGGTTCGCGGAGTACCGCAACAATGGACCGGGCGCAGGTTCGGCGAGCGGTGACCGCCCGCAGCTCAGTGACAGCGGGGCGGCCGGGCAGGAGACCGCCGACTGGCTCGGGAGCTGGACCCCCTCCGCCTCCTGAACCGCGCAAGCCCGCGTGCCCCTGATGTCCGGCCGCGCGGGCCGGGCATATCGTGGCGGTAGCCGAAACGGCTGCCGCCACGTCCGGCCCCGGGTGGCGGGCCGCCGGGCCATCGAGTCGAAGCGCTTCGACAGTACTATGGACACTCTGTGTGGGCCGGTCTAGGCTCGCCTCATCCGGGCATGTCACCGGCGGATCAAGTGAAGTCGAAGCGCTTCGCCGCATCTGACCGAAACTGCCGGTGCAGGCCGGTTTCCGTGCCGGTGTCGACGATGTCCCTTGATGGAGAGCCGAATGGTCACCCTTGCCGAGGTCGCACAGCACGCCGGAGTCTCCGCGAGCACGGTGAGTTATGTCCTCAGCGGGAAGAGGTCCATTTCGGTTGCCACCCGGGAGCGGGTCGAGTCGAGCATCCAGCAGCTCGGCTACCACCCCAACGCCGGTGCGCGGGCCCTCGCCAGCAGCCGGTCGAACATCATCGCGCTCATGGTGCCGCTGCGTACCGACATGTACGTCCCCGTGATCATGGAGATCGCCATCGCGGTCGCCACCACGGCCCGCACCCACGGCTACGACGTCCTGCTCCTCACCGGTGAGGAGGGGCCCGCGGCGGTGCGGCGCATCGCCGGCAGTTCGCTGGCCGACGCGATGATCCTCATGGACGTGGAGCTCCACGACGAACGGCTGCCGCTGCTGCGGGAGACCGACCGGGCCGCGGTGCTCATCGGACTCCCCGCCGATACCGACGGACTCACCTGTGTGGACCTCGACTTCGAGGCCACCGGGGCTCTCTGCGTGGAGCACCTCGCCGGTCTCGGTCACCGCGAGGTCGCCGTGATCGGCGCGGCGGCCGCCGTGTACGAGCGGCACACCGGATTCGCCGAGCGGACGGTCGACGGCATACGCGCCAAGGCGCAGGAGACCGGCGTGCGCGTGCTCCACCGGCCCTGCGAGGGCGGCTACCCGGCGATGGCCCAGACCCTGTCGCGGATCTTCGACGAGCGCCCCGGCACCACGGGTTTCGTCGTACAGAACGAGTCGGCGGTGGAACCGCTGCTCAACCTTCTGCGGCAGCAGGGCCGGGCGGTGCCCGAGGACGTGTCGGTGGTCGCGATCTGCCCGGAGCAGGTGGCCTCCCAGGCCTCGGTGCGGCTCACCTCCGTGGCCATCCCCGCGCAGGAGATGGGGCGCCGCTCGGTCGAGCGGGTCGTCGCCAAGCTCTCCGGCCGCAGTGCGGACGAAGTCGAGCTGCTGGCACCCGAACTGACGGTACGTGAGAGCACCGGGCCCGCCCCGAGGTAGTGCAGCGGCACGGAAGCGCACGAGCCGGCCCCCGTGCGGGGGCCGGCTCCTTGTGTGTGGGGCTCAGCCGGAGGAGACGCCGAATCCGTTGGTCATGAAGTCCAGTCCGCCCGACGACGAGGTGATCTCGTAGCCGAACTGGACGTCACCGATGGTCTCGTCGCCCCACCAGCCCTTGGTGTCCTTGATCCATTTCAGGATCGGCAGGATGTTCACCGTGCCCGAGGTGGAGTCCGAGGTGCGCAGGAACGAGAAGACCTGGTTGGCCCCGTTGTCGCCCTTGTAGACGGTCCAGGTGTGGCCGCCGAGCGTCACCGTTCCCTGCGAGGTGCCGAGCGGGCCCACGGCGCCGTTGTAGTTCACCCAGAGCATCACCTCGTAGTCGTAGTCGCTGTCCCAGATGTCGTACGAGGTGTTGTAGGCGCCCGACGACGGGACGGTGACGTTGTAGGTGCTGGTGAGCGACGACAGCGAGGTGATGGACTTGTTGACGACCTTCTTGGCGTTGGGGTACGACTTGATGCCGCCCGTGTTCGGGTGGTCGGCCCAGACACCCCAGTTGCCGGACGAGTTGGCCCAGATGGACTGCGAACCTGCGCCGGATCCCCAGATGTTGTTGTAGAGGGTGTAGCCGTCGGACGTGGTGTAGTTGCCCCACTGGTCCGAGGAGGACCAGATCGCGGCCTGGGCGGGGGCGGTGGCGAAGCCGATGAGGGCCGCCACCGCTGTCGCCGGAGCCAGTACGAACCTGCCGAGGGTGCGGGTGCGTCGTGCCATGGTTGTCCTTCCATGGTGGGGGGATGGGGTGGGGGGAGTGCTACCGCCTCCTCAGATCGAGGACACGGTCCACGCCGGCCGTCAGCTCCAGCGGAGCGGCGGTGTTTCCGGCGGAGGAATCGGTGAGGGTGCTGCGGTCGCCCGTACGGACATCGATCCGGGCGTCGCGGGTGGGATGCAGCACCGCGGTCGCGGTGCCGTCGGAGTACCAGCGCAGATCGAGACCGGCACCGAACCTGGTGCGTATGCCCATCAGTTCGCCGCTCGGGCAGCCGGCCAGCGGTGCGGGAAGCAGGACCAGCCGGTCGGGCGTCGACTGGACGAGCGACTCGATGACCGCGGCGGGCAGTGCGTGGGCGGCGTCCGCGTTGTAGACGTCGCGGGAGGGGTAGTGGGCGCTCATCAGTGAGTCGTGGAAGAAGTCGCCCGCCAGCACGGCGTCCAGCGCGGCCGAGACCCGTTCGCCGTCGCGGAGGCGTGCGGCGATCAGCGCGTGATGGAGATGCCCATGTGCGGAGTCGTTCTCCGATCCGCGCAGTTCCAGCGCGCGGTGCGCGGCGGCCGCGAGCTCCGGGGTGTCGTACGGGTTGACCGCGTCCAGCGGCCACACCGGGTAGAGGTGGCTGAGGTGGCGGTGGTCGTACGTCTCCTCCAGGCCGGGCCACGCCCATTCGGCGAGCGCGCCGTCCTCGTTGACCCGGTAGTCCGGGAGCCGTTCCGCGAGCTCCAGCCGCCGCGCGGAGGCCGGAGCGGTGGGGGAGCGGCCGGCCGACACGGTGAGCGCGTGCCGGGCCGCCGCGAGGTCCATGGTCGCGTTCACCGTCCCCCAGCTCGCGTTGGCCGGACGGTTCTCCGGAGAGTACGAGGGCACGACCGCCACCGTGCCGTCGGGTGCGGTCCGGGTCAGGAAGTCCTCGTAGAACAGGGCAACTTCGTGGAGCGCGTCGACCAGCCGGGGGTCCGTCGCCCCGCTCGCCTCGGCGTGCTCGATCAGCGGCTCCAGGAGCCAGTCCGCCCCGGCCGTCCACAGATGCAGCGGATAGGCCCGCTGGTAGTGGCGGGTGTGGCCGGACTCGCCGTCGGTGTGGGACGGGGCGACGATCCCGCGCGCCCCGAAGATCGCCCTTGCGTTGTCCCGCCAGTCCGCCAACTGCCCGTACACCAGCGAGGCATGGGCCTCGGACACCTCGGGCAGCGCGGCGGCCGGTGCCGAGGCGATCTGGAGGTTGAGGTTGGCGTTGGTCGTGAACGCCCCCGACCAGGCGGTGTCCCAGTCGCCCGTCCACAGACCGGTCAGCCGCGGCGGCAGCACACCGGAGGCCGAGAACAGGTGGTACCGCCCCGCGGCGAACAACCGCTCCAGCAGGGCGGGGCTGTCCGGCCGGCGTACCAGCTCGCTGCCGGGCAGCGCGCGTTCGGCCGGATCGGCGTCCAGGGCCAGGGAAGCCCGCCGGAAGGCCGGCCGGTGCAGGGCGATGTGCCGGGCCAGCAGCGTCGGATAGTCGTCCTGCGGCAGGGCGGCGCACTCCGCCGCGAGGTCCGGGCTGCCCGTGTGGCGCCGCACCCGGGTGAGCAGCAGCAGGCTCCGGGCCCCCTCGACCCGGATCCCCTCGCCCGCGACCGACACCCGGCCGCCGTCCGCCCGTACCACGGTCACCCCGGTGTAGGCGAGTTCGCTGTCCGGGTAGCCCACCCGCAGCGACAGCCGGCCACCGCCCGGCGTCAGCACGGTGCTGCGGCCGATCGCGAGGCGCGGCGGAGCGCCCGGCAGCGCGTGGTCCAGGGTCAGGTCCACGGCGAGCCCGGGGCCGGTGACGTACTGGACGATCACATCGTCGGCGCGGGAGACGAAGACCTGACTGCGCCGGCCCTCGCACTCCGCGGTGATCTCACCCGTGCTGAAGTCGACCGTACGGCGGTAGCCCGGGGGCGGCCCGGCGTCCTCGGAACCGGACGACGTGTCGGGGGTGTGCCGGATCCTGGTCTGGAAGGCCGGATGGAAGGGCTGCACCCACGCCAGCGGCCGGCCCTCGCCGAACCGCTCGGCGGCCGTGGTGTCCCCGGCGAGCAGGTCGCTCTGCAACTGGTCGAGCCGCCCGGCGAGCTCGGGCGGACGCAGGTGCTCGCTGCCGTTCGGCCGGACCAGGGTGTGGTGGTTGACGATGACCCGGTCGTCGACCGGGTCCCCGTACACCATCGCACCGTGCCGGCCGTTGCCGCCGAGGAAGGCGTCCTCCCAGCGGACGGCGGGACGCGGCTCCCATGTGCCGTCGATTTGCGTGCGGACGGTCACGGCGCGGCGCTCCGCAGCACGGCCACGCCGTAACGCCCCAGCTCCACCCGGTCCTCGACCGCACGGCCCGTCAGCAGTTCCTCGTGCGCCCCCGGCACCGCCACGGTGACGGTGTCCCGCCCGTGGTGGAGCAGGAAGAGCAGTTCGCCCCGGCGGACCGCCTCCACCCCGTCGGGCAGCCCCGCGAGCACCGGCTCCGCGCCGGCCTCCCGCACCACGCCGCCGAGCAGCGCACGCAGCGCCTCCGGCTCCGGCAGCGTCGACAGATAGTGCGCCCGGCCCCTGCGGAGCACGGCGGGCAGCCCGGCCAGCTCGCCGTCGCGGTACGCGGCCACCACCTCGGTGCCCTCCGTCGCCTCCAGCTCCTCCGACCAGAGGGTGCCCCTGAAGCCGTCGCACTCCACGGCCGAATCCGCGTCGAGCGGCCACCACTCGTGCAGCGTGCGGATCCCGAACAGCTCACGCAGCCGGGCGTCCATGCCACCCGGCCTGATGCGGTCGTCGGCGTCGGCGACCCCGCTGAAGAAGCCGCAGACCAGTGTTCCGCCGCCCTGGGCGTACGCCACGAGGTTGTCGATCGAGGCGTCGTCGAGCAGATACAGATGGGGTACGGCGACCGCCTTGAACCGGCTCAGGTCGGCGTCCGGGCGGGCGAACTCGGTGGTGACACCGTTCTCCCACAGCGCCCGGTGCCAGCGCTGCACGACCTCGGTGTAGTCCAGCAGCGAGGACGGCCTGCCCTCCTGCGTGTCCGCCCACCACGAGTCCCAGTCGTGCAGCACCGCCACATCGGCGGGTACGTCACCGCCGCCGACGGCGGGCCCGAGCGTGGCGAGTTCCGCGCCCAGCCGCTTGATCTCGCGGAAGGTGCGGCCCTGTTCCCCGGCATGGGTGAGCATCCCGGAGTGGAACTTCTCCGAGCCCTGCCGCGACTGCCGCCACTGGAAGTAGCAGACCGCGTCGGCCCCGCGCGCCACGGCCTGGAGCGACCAGAGCCGGTTCAGGCCCTCGGGCTTGGGGTGGTTGACGCCCCGCCAGTTGACCGGCCCCGCAGCCTGCTCCATCAGCATCCACGGCCCCGCGGCCTGCGAGCGCGTCATGTCGGCGAGCATCGCGTTGTACTGGCCGCCCTGCGGGTCCCTCGGATCCGGATAGATGTCGACGGAGACGATGTCCTCCTGCGCCGACCAGGCCCAGGCGTCCTGCCCCGACCACAGCGGCATGAAGTTCGTCGTCACCGGAACGTGCGGGGTGTGCCGGGCGACGATGTCGCGCTCGGCGACGTAGCACTCCATCAAGGCGTCGGAGGTGAACCGCTTGAAGTCCAGCCCCTGGGACGGGTTCTTCATGTACTGCGCCTTGCGCGGCGGCAGGATCTCCGTCCAGGAGTCGTAGCGCTGACTCCAGAACGCCGTGCCCCACGCCTCGTTGAGGGCGTCGACGGTGCCGTAGCGGCTGCGCAGCCACCGGCGGAAGTGGGCGGCGGTCTCGTCGCACCAGCAGTGCGTGCAGTACTCGTTGTTGATGTGCCAGACGGTGAGCGCGGGATGGTCCGCGTACCGCGCCGCGAGGTCCTCGGTGAGGGCGGCCGCGTAGCGCCGGTAGACCGGTGAGCTCGCGCAGAACTGCTGGCGCGAGCCGTACCAGACGACCGATCCGTCCTCCGTGCGCGGCAGTGTCTCCGGGTGCCGCGCCCCCATCCAGGGCGGCGGGGACGCGGTCGGGGTGGCGAGCACGACACCGATGCCGTTCGCGTGCATCAGATCCATCAGCCGGTCCAGCCAGCCGAACTCCCTCGCGCCTGGGCGTGGTTCGATTTTCGCCCAGGAGAAGACGCCGAGGGTGACGGAGTTGACGCCGGCCTCCTTCATCAGCCGGGCGTCGTCCTCCCACACCTCCTCGGGCCACTGCTCGGGGTTGTAGTCGCCTCCGAAGAGGATGCGGCCACGGGCTGCGTCGCGCAGGGACGGCATGGCGTCTCTCGTTCCTTCTGCTTATGCGGGTTCTGCGTACTGGATGCCCCGGCCGTTGGTGCCCAGATAGACACGGCCGTGGACGCGGGGGTCGCCGGTGATCACTTCGCCGGTCCAGCCCCACTGGTGGGAGTCGTCGTTGATCCGGACCCAGGTGGCGCCCGCGTCGTCCGAGCGCAGCACCGCCACGCCGTCGTGCGTCGCGGAGACCCTGCCCGTCTGGAAGACCGCCGGATATCCGGCACCCGGCCGGTTGCGGCCCTTCGCCGGGGCCGCCTTGCCGAAGCCGAGAGCGTGCGAGGCCTGGCAGCCGGCCACCGCCGTGAACGTCAGCCCGCCGTCCGTCGAGCGGAACAGTCCGTTGTCCTTCGCGGAGAGCCAGAGATCGCCGCTGCGGCCGGGCGCTGCCGCCACCTTGAACTGTGCGTCTCCGGAGGGAAGTCCGGCCGCTCCACTGACGAACGTCGCCCCGCCGTCCGTGGAGCGGAAGACCGCTCCGGTGTCGGTGTCGTAGACGTAGAAGCGCCGGGGGTCGAGCGGATCGGCGACCGGGGTGCCGCCCTTGGGGAACGTGGCGACCTCGGCCCAGCTCGCTCCGCCGTCGGTGGAACGGTGGGCGGGATACTTGGTGCCGTCCCAGTGGACGAACGACCAGAGCAGCACCGATCCGTCGGCGGAGACCGCGACCGGGCCGGGGGCCGAGGCGGCGATCTCCGGCTGGGCGGCGAACGGCCGCCAGGTCCTGCCGCCGTCGTCGGAGGACGCCCCGGCGGAGGTGGATCCCGAGGGCCAGCCCGTCCGGACCACGTGGGCGGGCCTGAGCGTGGCCAGGGCCAGCCCGGTGGCCGTGCCGAAGACGGGGTTCGTCGCCATGCCGCGCGACGGGGACGCGGTGAGCGAGTCGTGGTACATCACCCCGATGTCGCCCAGACCGCTGAGGAGGCGGGCGCCCTTCCCGGGCGGGGCGAGCAGGAAACGTACCGACGACTCCTCCAGACCCCGGATCTCCGGGGCCCAGTGGACGAGGTCGCGGGTTCCGAAGACCGTCGCGCCGGTCCCGAACACGATGTGCCGCGAGTCGAACGGGTCGACGGCCACGGCCTGGATCCACCAGCCGAACTTGGCCTCTCCGCCCCAGCGCAGATAGGGAGTCTCCGCGACATCCAGGACCGCGGTGTCCTTGAGCGAGGTCCAGGTGGCACCCGCGTCGGTGGAGCGGAACACCGTGTCGATCCGCGACCAGCGGTTGTTGGTGGTGACCACGAGTGTGCCGGAGCGGCGCGCGTCGACCGCGACACCGCCGTAGCCGAAGCCGTCACCGGCCGAGGCGTCCGGCTTCACCGGTGTCACCTCGCTCCAGGTGTCCGTCACCGTGTCGAGCCGGTGGACCGAGCCGGCGGACTGCCCGTTGGGGCCCGGGGCGTCCGCGTAGGTCACGTACAGGGCACGGCCCCGGGCGTCGTACGCGGCCCGGACCGGGACCTTCGTCGCCGCGCCGCCGGACGGCTGCCCGGGTACGGCCTCCCAGCCGCCGGATCCGTTCGTACGGTAGAGCACGCTGCCGCCGTCACCCCAGCCGGCGTACACCGCCCGGCCCGCGGCGGCGAGGAACATCACGCCCTGGCCGCTCGCCGACGCGGCCGCGGGGAATTCGGCCGGAGCCCAGTTCGCACCCCGGTCGGTCGAGCGCAGCAGTCCGTCGTGCCGGGTCCCGAGCCAGAGCGTGTCGCTGTTCCGCGGGTCCACGAGCAGCCGCTCACCGGCCCCGCGTCCGTCCTCGTTGGCACCCAGCCGCACCGTCAGGTCCGCCCGCCGCCAGGTCGCGCCCCGGTCCTCGGAGCGGAGCACCGCGCCGGGGCTCGCCCAGTCCTGGGCGTACGTACCGCAGGCCAGATAGAGGCGGTCCGGGTGCGCCGGGTCGACGGCCAGGGCCTCGATGCCCAGCAGGTTCCAGTCGTCCCAGCCGAGGTGGTCGGTGAGTGCGGTCCAGCGGGCCTTCGTGTCGTCCCAGCGGTAGGCACCGCCGATGTCGGTGCGGGCGTACGCCAGCCCCTTCACGGAAGGGTGGAACAGCAGCCCCGTGACGAACCCCGTCCCGCCGATCGCCGCGGTCCGCCAGCGATGGGGCTCGGTGTGCTTGTCACGGTGGTGCTTCGAGGCGGCTGCGGCGGGGCCCGCGACCGGCAGGGCTACGGCGGCCGAGGCGACGGCCGCTCCCGCGAGCACGGTTCTGCGGCTGGGCAGGGGCGCTGACGGCACGTGCATGGCGAACACCTTCCGAACAAGGACGAGAAGGACAAGAAGGGTGAACGGGAGAGGCGGAGAGGGAGCAGCGAGAGACAGAGGGGGCCGGTCCCGGACTGTCCGTGGACCGGCCCCGTACCGCCGGTCAGCCCTTCACGGCGCCGGTGAGCATGCCCTTCTGGAAGTGCTTCTGGACGAATGGCGACAGGATCGCGACCGGGATGAGGGCGAGGATCATGACCGCCATCTGTACGGCGAGGCTGTTGATCGCCCCGTTGCTGACCGCCGCGCCCATGGCGCCCGGCGGGACCTGGTGCTGGAGGACCAGCTGACGCAGGATCATCTGAAGCGGGTACTTGTCGCTGTCCTGGATGTAGAGCATCGCGTTGAACCACTGGCTCCAGTAGCCCACCGCGTAGAACAGCGAGATCACGGCGATCACGGCACGCGACAGCGGCATGATGATCTGGAGCAGGATCCGCCACTCGCCGGCGCCGTCGATGCGGGCCGCGTCGATGAGTTCGGGCGCGGTGTCCATGAAGAAGCCGCGCAGGACCAGCACGTTGAAGACGCTGATCGCGCTGGGCAGGATCATCGACCAGTAGCTGTCGCTCAGTCCGATGCCGGTGACCAGCAGGTACGTGGGGATGAGCCCGGCGCCGAAGAACATCGTCGCCATCAGGATCATCAGCAGCGGACGGTGGGCGTAGGAGTCGCGGCGGCTCAGCCCGTACGCGCACAGGATCGAGACCACCATGCTGACCGCTGTGCCGACGACGGTGAGGCCCACGCTCACGGCGGCCGCGCGGGTCACCGCTCCACCGCTGAGGAGTTCCTTGTAGGCGACGAAGGTGATGCTCTTGGGCCAGACGACCAGGCCGCCGGCTTCGTTGATCGCCTTGGTGTCGGAGAGGCTGGTGACCAGCACCACCCAGATCGGGATGATCACGATCGCGCAGATCGCGACGAGGCCGAAGCCCTTGAAGGCGAGGCCCGCCTTGGTGGGCTCCTCCTCCCACACGGGCCGGGGTTCCATCCGCAGGGCGCGCTGGAGCGGAGTCTCCGCTCGGGGCGCCGGCTCGGCCGGGTCCTTCTCAAGTTCCAGGAGAGTTGTCATTTCTTGGAGTACACCCCCTGCTCGCCCAGCATGTGAGCGACCTTGTTGGCACCCAGCACCATGGCGACGCTGAACAGCCCCTTGAAGACGCCGGCGGCGGCCGCGTAGCCGAAGTCGCCGGTCTTGATGCCCGTCCACCAGATGTAGGTGTCGAGGATTTCCGAAGCCCCGGAGCCGACCTGATCGCGCTGGAGCAGGATCTGTTCGAAGTCGAGGTTGAGGGCGCTGCCGACCCGCAGGACGAGCAGCAGCGCGATGACCGGACGCAGCGCGGGCAGCGTGACGTGCCACATACGGCGCCAGCGGCCGGCCCCGTCCACGGCCGCGGCCTCGTACAGATCGGTGTTGACGGCGGCGAGCGCGGCGAGGAAGACGATCACACCCCAGCCGGCGTCCTTCCAGACCGCCTGCGCGGAGACCAGGAACTTGAAGAAGCCCGGGTTCGTCATCAGGTCGAAGCCCTCGTGGCCGTGGTCCCGCAGCCACTGGGCGACCAGTCCCGCCCCGCCGAACATCTGCTGGAAGACGGTGACGACGAGCACCCACGAGAAGAAGTGCGGCAGATAGACCACTGCCTGGACCCAGGCCCGCACCCGCGCGCTCATGATCGTGTTGACCAGGAGCGCGATGGCGATCGGGATGGGGAAGAACAGGACGAGCTGGGTGACGAAGATGACGAGGGTGTTGACGAGGACTTCCCAGAAACGGTAGTCCTCGAAGATCCGGGTGAAGTTGTCGAAGCCGACGAAGGGACTGCCGGTGATGCCCAGGTCGTACACGTCGTAGTCCTGGAAGGCCACGATGTTCCCGAGCAACGGGATGTAGTTGAAGATCAGCAGCAGCGCGATGGCCGGCAGGGTCATCAGTACCAGGGTGCGGTCGCGGCGCAGCCGTTGGCGCCAGGTGATGCCGCCCGCCTGCGGCCCGGTGCCTGTCGGCATCCGCTTGGCCGAGCCCTTCTTCGCCTTCTTCGGCGTGCGGGATCCGCGCGTACCGGCCGCGCGGGACCCGCCCTTCCGTATGCCGCTTGCGTCCTTGCCGTCACCGTCACCGTCACCGCTGCCGCCGGCCGGGGCTCCGGCCCCGTCGGCGGTGCGGTCCGGGTCGGTCGTGACCGTGGCCCGTGGCTTCACCCTGTGCTCCCCATGTCGTGCTCGCTGCCCCCGGCCGCCGGGCGTCGTGCGCCCGGCGGCCTTCCTTCCCGCTGTACCGCGTACGGCTGATGCGCGTCGTACGCGTCAGACGCCCGAGCCGTTCTTGTCGAGAATGTCCTGGTACCAGGCGCGCAGCTTGTCGCCGCCGCTCTTCTTCCAGGTGTTCACGGCCTCGTCGACGTCGCTGACCTTCTTGCGGCCGCGGCGGATGTCCTTCTGGAGGTCGTCGAACGGCGTGTACAGGGAGGCGTACCGCTGCGGCTCGACGACCTGCATGCCGAAGAACAGGGGCTTCTTGATGTTCGGGGCCTGGCGCGCCATCCAGCCCGCGTAGTCCTTGGCCAGCTGCGGCTGGTCCGGGTAGGCGATGGAGGTGGGGGGCGAGGCCACGAACAGGAAGGTGGAGGGCTGGGCTTCCTCGACACCCTGCGGGGTGTAGGTCGGGGAGCCGTCCTTGATCGTGTAGTGGGTGCCCTTCACGCCGTAGTTGGTGAGCATGAACTCCTCGGTGCCGAACGGCGCGGCCGCGTAGTCGGCGATCGCGAGGAACTCCTCGATCTTCTCCTTGGGCAGCTTCTTGCTGAGGAAGGTGAAGATGCCCGCGGGGTCGGACTGCCACAGCGTCGGCCTGCCGCCGTCGGCGCTGAAGAAGTCGAGCGCCTGCATGTCGAACTTCGGGTTGGCGGTGGCCTGTTCGGTGACCATGCCCTTCCAGCCGCCGGTGCCGTCGTTGTACATCACGACATGACCGCTGGTGAAACGGATCTTGGCGTCGGCGTCCTTGCCGGCCTCGGCGTCCGGGTGGACGTACCCGCCGTCGTGGAGCTTGCGGGCGAAGGCGAGCGCCTCGCGGTACTCCTTCGTCTCGATCTTGTGGACCAGCTTGCCGTCCACCAGCTGCCAGTAGTGCGGTGCGTCGGGCAGCAGACCGAAGATCATCTGGATGCAGGTCCAGAGGTCGTCGAACGCCCAGACCTTCTGCTTGGGGGCGGTGTGCTCCTTGCCGAAGGCCAGCAGGTCGTCGGCGCTGGCCGGCACGGCTCCGGAGCCGATCAGGTCCTTGCGGTAGAAGATCGCGTTGCCGATGATCGGCGTCGGCATGGGCAGACCGCGCAGCTTGCCGCCGAACACGGAGTACTGCCAGGCGCCCGTCGGGATGTTCGCCAGGTTCGGGTACTTCTTGACGGCGTCGCCCGCCAGGTAGGGGGACAGATCGGCGAACTTGGCGGTGATCGCGTTACGGATCTGTCCCTGCATGTTCCAGCCGGGGATGGTCATGACGTCCGGGATGTCCGAGCCGGCGAGGACCGCGCCGATCTTGTCCTGGTACGTGTTGCCGTCCTGCGGGTCGAAGTTGAGCGTGGCGCCGACCGCCTTGTTGACCGCTGCGTAGTACGGGTTGTTCTTCTTCGGGACGGTGCCCCACAGCGGCGTCATGATCCGGAACTTCGAGCCCTTGCCCGGGACCGACTTCACGGAGACGACCAGCGGGTCCGGCAGCTTGGTGAAGCCGGGGCTCGAACCGTTGACGCCCGCGACGTCGGGCTGGACCAGGTTCAGCGGGGCGTAGGACGGCACGACCTTCTTGAGTGCCTTGCCCGTTGTGGTGCCCTCCTTGCTCCCGGAACCGGAGCCGCCGCACGCGGCGAGCAGCGGTACCCCGCCGGCCACGGCGACGGCGGCGACCGCGCCCGTGGCGAGGAAGCTTCTCCGGCTCGGAGCCGTGGAGGAGGGGGTGGAATTCGGCGTCATTGCGTCAACCCTTCGAGGCGCACCAGGACGACACGTGGCGGGCGACCGCCGTTCGGTTCCTGTGTCTGAGGTGGAGCGTTGCTGGCTGAGCCGGCGTGACCGGCCGCAGGTGAAGCGGTTCAACAGGGAAGCGGCAGGGCCTGTCGCCGTCCCGGGGAGATCACGGGCGCCGGGCGCCCCATCGAAGCCCTGTCGAAGCGCTTCGATGTTGCAGCGAGGTTAAGTGAAGGGCCCCAACCGCACAAGAGTCCGTTTCCAGATTCCTCCGACCTGTTTCCGAACCGTTTCCTGGCGCATTGGGGGGTTGTCGCGTACAGAGGTCGACGACGCGCCCTTGACACGCGTGGGGTTGGCCACGGAGCATCGAAGCGCTTCGAAAGATCTTCCGTGACCCCTTGATTGCCCCTATGAGGCCCAGGGACCGGAATACCTCCCACCTCTCCAAGGGGATCCGCACGTGACGGAACAACCGCAGCCCTTCCGCGACCCGCAGCTGACCTTCGCCAAGCGCGCCGACGATCTGCTTCAGCAGCTCACGCTCGACGAGCGGATCGCGATGCTGCACCAGTTCGCACCGGCGGTCGACCGGCTCGGACTCGGCTCCTTCCGGACCGGTCAGGAGGCCCTGCACGGTGTCGCCTGGATGGGTCCCGCGACGGTGTTCCCGCAGGCCGTGGGGCTCGGCGCCACCTGGAACGACGAACTGGTGCGCCGGGTCGGCGAGGCCGTCGGCAACGAGGTCCGCGCCAAGCGCGCCCAGGACGACCGCGTCGGCCTCAACGTCTGGGCCCCGACCGTCAATCTGCTGCGCAACCCGCTGTGGGGGCGCGGTGAGGAGGGGTACTCCGAGGACGCCGGGCTGACCTCCGCCATCGCGGTCGCCTACACCAGGGGACTGCGCGGCGACCACCCGCTCTACTGGCGGACCGCCCCCGTCCTCAAGCACTGGCTCGCCCACAACAACGAGACCGGCCGCGACATCACCTCGTCCTCGGTCAGCCCCAGGGTCCTGCGCGAGTACGACCTCAGGGCCTTCCGCGACGCCGTGCAGGCGGGCGCGGTGGCCGGAGTCATGCCCGCGTACAACCTGGTCAACGGGCGTCCCAACCACGTCTCGCCGCTGCTGTCCCAGCAGTTGCGCGCCTGGACCGACCGGTCGCTGGTGGTCTGCTCCGACGCCGGAGCGCCGTCGAACCTCGTCGACTCCGAGCACTACTTCGACACCCACGAGGAGGCGACGGCCGCCTCCCTGCGCGCCGGTGTCGACAGCTTCACCGACCACGGCCAGGACTCGTCCCTCATGACCGGCCGCATCCGAGGCGCCCTGGAGCGCGGACTCCTCGACGAGCACGACATCGACACCGCCGTCCGCCGCCTGCTCGAACTCCGCTTTTCCCTCGGTGAGTTCGATCCCGAGCTCGACCCGTACGCGCACACCGCGGACTTCGACACCGAGGGCCACCGGGCGCTGGCCCTCGAAGCCGCCGAGCAGGCCGTCGTGCTGCTCAAGAACGACGGCCTGCTGCCGCTCGACCCCGCCGAGGGCAGGACCGTCGCCGTCGTCGGCCTCCTCGCCGACGCCTGCAAGCTCGACTGGTACAGCGGCACGCTCATCCACCGCTCCACCCCGCTCGACGGACTGCGCGAACGCTTCGGCGCCGAACACGTCGTCTTCGAGGAGGGCGTCGACCTGGTCCGGCTGAAGTGCGCGGACGGCTGGCTGCAGATTCCCGCGGCGGAGGGGGGCGGGGAGCCGGTGCGCGGCGAGGAGGGCGCCCTCGATCCGGCACTGCTCGCGGGCCGCACCGACCTGCCGCCGCTGACCTGCGGCGACACCCCGTCCGAGCTGGCGCTCGTGGACTGGGGCAACGGCGTGATCACCCTGCGGGAGCCGGCCGGACGCTATCTCTCCGTCGCCGAGGACGGCTTCGTACGGGCATCCGCCGACGAGCCCGGCGGCTGGATCGTCCAGGAGACGTTCCGCTGGGAGGCGGTGGAGGGTCATGCCGGCGGTCACCGCCTTCTGCACGTGGGAACGGGTAGGTATGTCTCTGTTGCCGCCGACGGCGTAAAGGTTGCCGCCGAAGGCGAAGAAGTTTCCGGCTCCGGCCGGGCCGCCGGGACGGTCTTCGAGATGCAGGTCACCGAGCGCGGTGAGGACGCGGTCGCCCGCGCGGCAGCCGATGCCGACGTCGTGATCGTGGTCGCCGGAAACGACGCGCACATCAACGGCCGGGAGACAGAGGACCGCACCACCCTCGACCTTCCCGCCCACCAGGAACGCCTCTGGCGCGCCGCCCACGCCGCCAACCCGCGCACGGTGCTCGCGGTCACCTCCGCCTACCCGTACGCCCTCACCGACGCGGCGGCCACTCTCCCCGCGCTGCTGTGGACCGCCCACGGCGGCCAGGCGGCCGGTACCGCACTCGCCCGCGTCCTGGCCGGCGACGTCTCCCCGGCCGGCCGGCTGCCGCAGACCTGGTACACCTCGGACGCGGAGCTGCCCGGTCTGCTGGACTACGACATCATCGGCTCGCGCCAGACCTACCTCTACTACGAGGGCACCCCGCTCTACCCGTTCGGCCACGGCCTCTCGTACAGCGAGTTCACCCACAGCGCCCTGAACGCCGGGCTCGACGGTGACCTCCTGCGGGTGTCGCTGACCGTCACCAACACCGGTGCCGTCGCCTCGGACGAGGTCGCCCAGCTGTACGTTCGCGCGGTGGCGCCTTCCGTCGTCCGGCCGCAGCGCCAGCTGGCCGGTCACCGCCGGCTGCACCTGGAGCCCGGGGCCGAGGAGCGCGTCGAGTTCACCGTCCCCGTCGCCGAACTCGGCCACTGGGACGTGGCGCACGGCCGCTGGACGGTCGAGCCGGGCGCGTACGAGGTCCAGGCAGGCGCCTCCAGCGCCGACATCCGGCTCATCGCCGTCGTCACCGTCGACGGAGAACCGGCCGGACCGCGCCCCGTCCTGGCACGCGGCCTGGACGCGGCGGACTACGACGAGCAGCTGGGCACCGAGATCGTCGACCTCACCAAGACGGACGGTGACGCGGTCACCGCCGTCGCCGAGAGCAACGAACTTCTCTACCGGCGCTGCGACTTCGGCGACGGCGTAAGCAGCGTCGAGGTGTCCGCGGCGGGGGAGGGGGCCGTGCTGATCACCGTCGACGGTGCCACGGCCGCCGTCCCGGTCGCCGCCACCGACGGACCGTACGACTACCGCACCGCACGGGCCGGGCTGAGCGCCTCCGGCACCGGCGATCTGCGGGTCACTCTGCGCGGCACCGTGCGCCTCGCCAAGATCGCCTTCACCGGGAACGGCGAGTGATCCGGACCGCCCCGCGCACCCCGCGCCCTCTCCCCTTTCCTCCCCCTCCAGTTGCCCCCGGCAAGGAGTCCGCATGAAGTTCACCGACGGCTTCTGGCTCATGCGTGAGGGCGTACGCGCCTCCTACGCGACCGAGATCCGCGATCTGCACGTCGGCGACAGTCGGTTCACCGCCTACGCGTCGGTCAAGCACGTGGCCGAACGCGGCGACACGCTCAACAGCGCGCTCATCACGGTCGAATGCTTCTCCCCGGCCGAGGGAGTCATCGGCGTCCGCACCACCCACCACGCCGGCACGGTCCACCGCGGACCCGACTTCGTCCTCGCCGACCTCGACGCGGCGGCATCCGGGGCCCGTACCCGGCGGGACGGCGCGGTCACCGAACTGACCAGCGGCCCGCTGACGCTGCGCATGGACGGCGACGGCCCCTGGGGCCTGGCCTTCCTCGACGCCGACGGCCGGCGCCTCACCGGCGTCGACGCCAAGGGCACCGCCTTCGCCACCACACCGGACGGGGCCCACCACATGCTGGCCCAACTCGCCCTGGACGTCGGCGAGAACGTGTACGGGCTCGGGGAGCGCTTCACGCCGTACGTCAAGAACGGCCAGACCGTCGACATCTGGCAGGCGGACGGCGGCACCAGCAGTGAACTGGCCTACAAGAACATCCCGTTCTACCTCTCCTCACGTGGCTACGGCGTCTTCGTCAACCACCCCGGCAAGGTCTCGTTCGAGGTCGGTTCGGAGTCGGTCGGCCAGGTGCAGTTCAGCGTCGAGGACCAGTCGCTGGAGTACTACATCGTCGCCGGACCGGCGCCCAAGGAGGTGCTGGCCCGCTACACCGCTCTCACCGGCCGCCCCGCACTGCCGCCGGCCTGGTCGTTCGGCCTCTGGCTCACCACGTCCTTCTGCACCTCGTACGACGAGGGGACCGTCACCTCCTTCGTCGACGGGATGGCCGAGCGCGACATCCCGCTCTCCGTCTTCCACTTCGACTGCTTCTGGATGCGTGAGTACCAGTGGTCGGACTTCCTCTGGGACCCCGAGGTCTTCCCCGATCCGGAGGGCATGCTGGCCCGGCTCAAGGAACGCGGCCTGCGGATCAGCATGTGGATCAACCCGTACATCGCGCAGAAGTCCGCCCTGTTCGCGGAGGGCGCCGCACTCGGCCACCTGGTGCGCAGGCCCGACGGCAGCATCTGGCAGTGGGACCTGTGGCAGCCCGGCATGGCCCTGGTCGACTTCACCAGCCCGGCGGCGTGCGAGTGGTACAACAGCAAGCTCCGGGTCCTGCTCGACCAGGGCGTCGACTGTTTCAAGACCGACTTCGGCGAGCGCATCCCCACGGACGTGGTCTGGCACGACGGCTCCGACCCGGAGCGGATGCACAACTACTACGCGCAGATCTACAACCGGACCGTCTTCGAACTCCTGGAGAAGGAGCGCGGCCACGGCGAAGCCGTCCTCTTCGCCCGCTCGGCGACGGCCGGCGGACAGCAGTTCCCGGTGCACTGGGGCGGCGACTGCTTCGCCTCGTTCACCGCGATGGCGGAGTCGCTGCGCGGCGGGCTCTCCCTCTCGCTGTCCGGCTTCGGCTTCTGGAGCCATGACATCGGCGGCTTCGAGGGCACGCCCGACCCCGCGGTCTTCAAACGCTGGCTCGCCTTCGGCCTGATGTCCTCGCACAGCCGGCTGCACGGCAACGTGTCCTACCGGGTGCCGTGGGAGTTCGGCGAGGAGGCGGTGGACGTGGCCCGGAAGTTCACCCTGCTCAAGCACCGGCTGATGCCGTACCTGTACGGAGCGGCCGCCACCGCCCACCGCACGGGCGTTCCGATGATGCGCCCGATGCTGCTGGAGTTCCCCGGCGACCCGACCACGCGGATGCTGGACCGCCAGTACATGCTCGGACCTGACCTGCTGGTCGCGCCCGTCTTCACGGAGGACGGGCAGGTCGAGTACTACGTCCCCGAGGGCACCTGGACGGTCCTGCTCACCGGCGAGACCGTCACCGGGCCGGTCTGGCGTCACGAGACCCACGGCTTCGACAGCCTGCCGGTCCTGGTGCGCCCCGGCGCGGTACTGCCCTGGGGGGCGGACGACCAGCGCCCCGACAGCGACTGGCTGGACGGGCTCACGCTGCGGGTCTTCGGCGGTGCTGCCGGGGATTCCACGGGCGACGGCACATCCGTCACGGTGCCGGACCTGACGGGTGTGACGGCCGCCGAGTTCCGGGTGGTGCGGGACGGGGAGACGCTGACCGTCACTTCCGAGGGTACGGACCGTCCGTACCGCGTGGTCGCGGAGTCGTCCGGCGCCACGGCCGAGGGAACAGGAACGGTCACGCTGCGCGACGCCTGAGAGGCGCTTTGGGAGGCCGCTGAGCGGTACGGAGAGGGTCTGAGGGGCAACTGAGGGCGTACGGGGCGGGGAGCGGCAGCGGCTACGGGCCGGGCTCCCCGCCCTTCGTACGGCCCGAGCGGCCTCAGCGCGTCGCCCGGGCCGGAGTCCGCGACTGCCGTGCCGGACCCCGGGCGTCCGCGCCGGGTCGCGGGCCGGGGCTGCCGCGCCCCGGGCTACCGCGCCCGGACCGTGGCCATCACCTCGCGGTCCGGTTGCAGCGTCAGTGTCGGTACCGGCTTGACCGTCCCCGGATCGACGTCCAGCTCGAAACGCCGCGCGAGCACCGCCAGGATCAGCACCGCCTCGACCATCGCGAACCTGGTGCCCAGACAGACCCGGGGGCCGCCGCCGAAGGGGAACCAGGCGTACTCCGCGATCTCGTCGCCCGCCTCCGCGTCCCAGCGCTCCGGACGGAAGGCCTCCGGCTCGGGGAACCATCGCTCGTCCCGCTGCGTGGCCCACTGGCTGCTCCAGACCCTGGTGCCCTCCGGGACCGCCAGGCCGCCGATCCGCGCGCCCTCCTTGGCGACGCCGGTGACCAGCCAGATCGTCGGGTACAGCCGCAGCGTCTCCTTGACCACCGCCTGTGTGTACGTGAGCTCGGCGTAGTCGTCGAAACCCGGTTCACGGTCACCGAGCACCCGGTCCAGTTCCTCTGTCAGCGCCGCCCGCGCGGCGGGGTTGCGGGACAGGAGGTACCAGGCCCACACCAGCGTCGAACTCGTCGTCTCGTGACCGCCGATGTAGAGCGTGACCGTCTCGTCACGGATCTCCCGGTCGTCGAGCTTCGCACCCGTCTCGTCGACGGCGGTGAGCAGCCGGCTGAGCAGATCCGGGCGCTCGTCCCCGCCGTCGCGGTGCCGCGCGACGACCCGGCCCACCTCGGCGTCGATGACCGCGGCGGCCTTCTTGATCCGGGCCCGGCCCGGGGTCGGCACCCAGTCCGGCAGCAGCGCGCCGATCCCCGCGAACTCCTTGCCGATCTCCGCCTGCGCCACGTCCATGGCGCGGCCCATCGCCTCCGCGTCGGCGGGGGTGTCGACCCCGAAGATCGTGCGCACGGCGATCTTCTGCGTCAGCGCCGCCATCTCCCGCTTGATGTCGATGCGTTCACCGCCCGACCAGGTGTCGGCGAGCTCCACCGTGCTGCCCGCCATGGTCGCCGCGTACGACCGCACCTGTTTGGGCCGTACGGACGGCTGCACGAGCGACCGCTTGCGCCGCCACTTGGTGCTGCGCGCCACCACGACACCGTTGCCCATCACGGTGCGGAAGGCGACGCCGAGCGCCGGCTGGTCGAAGGTGCGTTCCGTCTCGGTGAGCAGCTCGCCTATGCACTCGGGATCGGCAATGAACAGGCAGGAGTTGGGGCCGAAGCGCCACCGGACCATGTCCCCGTGGCCCCGCAGCCGCTCGAAGAACGCGAGGGGGTCCTTGCCGAACTGCGGCATGTTCCCGAGGAAGGGCAGCCCCTTGGGGCCCGGGACGATCCGGTGGCCGCGCGACCCGGCGTCGACGGCCGGGCCGGTCTCCGTGGACATGAGAGGTCTCCGCTCTGACGGTCCGGCCGGCTGCACGCTCGTCACCGGCCTTGTGGAGTAGGTGAGTTGTCGAGAGTAGCCGGGGTGCGGCGCCGGCAGGGGGGTGCCCCGGTGGCACGAACGGCCGCACCTGTACATCTCATGTATTTGCCTATACCTCTTAGGTAAACGCATTATGGGTGTAGTCGAACGAGGAGAAAGCCATGGTGCGTGCGGGGCTGAGCGCGGAGCGGTTGATCCGGGCGGGCGCGGAGCTGGCCGACGAGGTCGGCTTCGATCAGGTGACCGTGTCGGCACTGGCCCGGCGGTTCGACGTCAAGGTCGCCAGTCTGTACTCGCACCTGAAGAGTTCGCACGACCTGAAGACCGGAATCGCGCTGCTCGCCCTGGAGGAGCTCGCCGACCGAGGGGCAGCGGCACTGGCGGGCCGGGCAGGCAAGGACGCTCTGGTCGCGTTCGCGGACGTGTACCGCGACTATGCCCGGGAGCACCCCGGGCGGTATGCCGCGGCCCAGTTCAGGCTCGACCCGGAGGCGGCCGCCGCCAGTGCCGGTGGCCGGCACGCCCGGATGACGCGGGCGATCCTGCGCGGCTACGACCTGACGGAACCGGACCAGACACACGCGGTCCGGCTGCTGGGAAGCGTCTTCCACGGCTACGTCAGCCTGGAGGCGCAGGGAGGATTCAGCCACAGCGCCCCCGACTCGCAGGAGTCCTGGACACGGGCCATGGACGCCCTGGACGCGTTGCTGCGGAACTGGCCGGCGCCCTGACCGCATGTCCCCCGCAGGCAGGCGGTGGCCGTCGGCCCGGGGGACCGAACACTTCAGCCATGACGAGCAGCAGGCGGGAACATGAGCACCGAGCCCAGTTGGATCACCACGCCGATCACCGCGGACCTTCTGCGCGGCGCGCTCGACCTGGAGCGCACCGAGCGAGGGCTGCGCCCGCACCGGCTGCCCGCGTGGGCCCGCGCCCAGTGCTCAGACGGACAGCTGGCCATGGCGGAGGCCCAGCCCTCCGGTGTACGGCTGGTGTTCCGTACCGGGGCCGGGCTGATCGAGCTGGACGCACTGCGCACCAAGACGGACTACCGGGGCGCACCGCCGCGCCCGGACGGGGTCTACGACCTGCTGGTCGACGGCAGCCCGGCCGGGCAGCGGCGTGCCACCGGCGGCAACGTCCTCATGGTCGACATGACCACCGGGTCCGCGGAGACCCGGCCGGGGCCGGTCGGCACCGTCCGGTTCGAAGGGCTGGGAGAGGGCGTCAAGGACATCGAGATCTGGCTGCCGTACAACGAGACCACCGAGCTCGTCGCCCTGCGCACGGACGCCCCCGTCGAGCCCGCACGGGCGAGCGGACGCAAGGTGTGGCTGCACCACGGCAGTTCGATCAGCCACGGCTCCGAAGCGGCAGGCCCGGCGTCCACCTGGCCCGCACACGCCGCCTTTCTCGGCGGCGTGGAGCTCATCAACCTGGGTATGGGCGGCAGCGCCCTGCTCGACCCGTTCACGGCCCGCGCGATGCGCGACACCCCCGCGGACCTGATCAGCCTCAAGATCGGGATCAACCTCGTCAACGCCGACCTGATGCGCCTGCGTGCCTTCGCCCCGGCGGTGCACGGCTTCCTCGACACTCTTCGCGAAGGACATCCGGACGCCCCGCTGCTGGTCGTCTCGCCCATCCTGTGCCCCATCCACGAGGACACCCCGGGCCCCAGCGCCCCCGACTTCAGCAACCTCGCCGAGGGCAGGCTCCAGTTCGCGGCGATGGGCGATCCGGCCGAACGTGCCGCCGGAAAACTGACGCTCCACATCATCCGGGACGAACTGCGCCGCATCGTGACGCAGCGCTCGGCCGACGACCCGAACCTCCACCACCTCGACGGCCGCAGCCTCTACGGGGAGCGGGACTTCGCCGAACTGCCGCTGCCGGACCAGCTGCACCCGGACGCGGCCACGCACCGCCGCATCGGCGACCGGTTCGCCCGGCTGGTGTTCACGGGCGACGGCCCGTTCGCCGCCGATCGCACGACCTGAAGCGACGGCACTGCCCGCACGGGGCGGGCCATGACGACGCATCGGGCACAGCGGCGGGCGCCGAGGGCTTCCGATGGGAGGATCCGGTCATGAATTCCGATCCCCTCACCGCACGGGCACGCCTCGTGTGGGAGTCGCTGGCCGGGGTGCCCGTCCCCTTCCCGCCGACGGGCGGCGCCACGGTGGTCACGGCCCCCGCGTCGGCCCTTGCCCCGCCCGGCTGGGTGGGCATCGTGCTCCTGGAGGACTCGGCCCTCGTCACCGCTCCCACGGACGAGGTGGCGCACACCGTCCGCCGCGCTCTCGCCGGTGTCCCGGCCCCGTCGCTCACCGACCCCGGGGCGGTCGCCCGGGTGTGGCCGGTCGCCGAGGTGCTCGGGCCCGCCTCCCTCGCCTATCTGACCGCCGACGGCTTCCGCCCGTCGGGACCGGGCACCGTCGAGGCCGGCCGTCTGCCCTCGGGCCACGAAGACCTCCTCCGGCTGCTTGCGTCGGTGAGCGAGGAGGAGGCGGCGGAGTGCGGCCTCGACGAGATCACTTCGCCGGTGTTCGTCGTACGGGACGGAGCCGTGGTGATCGCGGCGGCGGGATACCGGGACTGGCCGGGGGCCACCGCCCACCTCTGCGTTCTGACGGCGCCCCGTGCGCGGGGCCGGGGACTGGCCCGGCAGGTGGCCTCCGCCGCGACCGCGCACGCCCTCGCGAGCGGCCGCCTGCCGCAGTGGCGGGCGAGGCCGGCGGCGTCGCGCAGCGTGGCCAGAGCTTTGGGCTTCAAGGAGTTGGGCAGCCAGCTGAGTGTCCGCGGGCCCGGGAGCTGAGTCCGGCGGTCGGCTGAGCGCGGACGATCTCCACGGGGACGGCCGGCGCGGACAGCTTCGCGTACCCGTGGTGCTCGTTGCACCCGTTGTGGCAGCGGCTGCGCTGACCCCGGCCGGAGGTGTACGGGACGGAGCGATCGTCGGGCGCCGAGGAACCCGCCCGGCCCGGCAGGCGGCTCGGGAACAGGCGGTGGTGGACCGGAGGGCCGGTCGGGAGCGTGTGTCCCGCAGACCGTCGGACGGGCCGGTCGCCCGGCCCGTCCGACGGCGACGTCACGTCAGACGCCCGGCGGGACCCGGGACGGGCGGCCGCTGCCACGCGTCAGCGAGTAGCCGAAGACGGCCGCGAACGAGCCCAGCACTCCGCCGCCGACCGTCCACAGCCAGCGGTCGGTCCACCAGCCGGAGGCCCAGCCGTCCTCCGGTTCGCCGGCTGCGGCGACCGGGGCCGCCGACGCACCGTCGGCCGCCTGCTCGACCGTGGAAACGCCGGGGACCAGCGGCTCGGAGAGGGTGCCGTCGACGTCGGCGGCACCGCCCTTGTCGACCGCACCGACCTGGACTTCGGTACGCACCGGCAGCCCGAGGTCCGCCGAGGGCAGGTCGACGACCGTGAGGCGCACGTAGTAGCTGCCCGGCAACGGGTCGTTGGCCCACGGTTCGGACCAGGCCCTGACGGTACGCAGGACGCAGGTGAGCTCGACCTCGGCCGCGTCCGCCGCGACCTTGCCGGTCTGCTTCCCGTACATGCAGGCCTGACGGCGGCGCAGTCCGTCGTACACATCGACCTGCCAGGTCGAGGCGCCGTGCCGGGCGGTGCTCTCCGGCAGGGTGACCTTCGCCCGGACCGTGGCCCGCTGTCCGGCGTCGGCGGGGAAGACCCAGTACAGGTAGTCCCCGGCGGACGCGCCGGCGGTGGCGAGCTGATCCTGCTTGAGTGCCGTGGCGGTACGGAACGTGGTGCCCGCCTCCGTGGGGCCCGACCCGTCACCGGACTCGCTCGGGCTCGGGCTCGCCGACGGGTCGTCCGCCACGGCGGCGCCCGCCCCGGTCAGCAGGGCGAGACCGGTCAGCAGCGCGCCCGCGAGCACGCGTCTTGTACGGAACATCAGTGGGTCCTCCAGACGGCGAAGCGCCAGCGCGAGATCCAGCCGGTCAGCAGACCCGCGATCAGTCCGGTCAGGACGAGCACACCCAGCAGCCACCAGCCTCGGCCGAGGCCGAACGCCGCGGGGTCGGCAGCCGCGTCGGGGGCGTCCACCAGGTCGATCGTCAGCTCGACCGGCATGCCGGGGGAGGTCTTCACCGGGGCGGGGGCGGAGAAGGAGTTGGAGACCTGGAGACAGACGGTCTCCGCGGCCGGCTTGACGTCCCCGTCCGTGTCCAGCTCGGGCTTCGGGTAGCGCAGCCCGGACGAGATGGCGTCGGTGCGCCCGGTGCCGGACTCCGCGCCTCTGACGATCTCACGGCCGTGCACGGTCACCGCGCGCAGCAGCATGCCGTAGTCGTTGTTGACGGCCCGGTCGGCGAACACGCTGACCGAGGCGCGCAGTTCCTGGCCGGGCAGCACGTCGACCCGGTACCAGCGGTGCTCGGCGAACTTCTCGCGGTCGGTGTAGAGACCCGGCTTGAGCTGCGGGGCGTTCGTGCAGCTGTCCGCGCCCTTCGTGGCGACCGGGGTGACGACCGGTTCGGCCGCCCGGTCCACCAACTGCTTGACGCGGCCCGAGAGTTCATCGGTGTGCTGGACGGCGGTGTAGGTGCCGCCGGTGGCCTCCGCGATACAGGTGAGCTGCTGCCGGATCTTCGCGTTCGGCACCAGGCCGAGGGTGTCGATGACCAGGTGGATGCCGCGCGCCGCGATGTCGCGGGCCACCTCGCAGGGGTCGAGCGGCCCGCAGGTGTCCTCGCCGTCGCTGATCAGCACGATCCGGCGGGTGGAGTCGCCGCCGTCCAGATCGTCGGCGGCGCCCAGCAGTGCCGGTCCGATCGGGGTCCAGCCGGTGGGCGCCAGCGTGGCGACAGCGGTCTTGGCCTCCGTACGGTCCAGCGGGCCGACCGGGTAGAGCTGCTTGGTGTCCTTGCAGCCGACCTTCCGGTCGTCGCCCGGGTAGTCGGCGCCGAGGGTCCGGATGCCGAGCTGCACCTGTTCGGGCACCGCGTCCAGGACCTCGTTGAACGCCTGCTTCGCCGCGGTCATCCGGGACTGGCCGTCGATGTCACGGGTCCGCATGGAGCCACTGACGTCGAGCACCAGCTCGACCTTGGGGGAGGCTTGGGTGGGGGGTTCGCCGGCCGAGGCGGGCAGCGCCGAGCCCAGCCCGGCGGTCAGGGTGGCGAGCAGAATGCCCACCCCGACCGTCAGCCTTCTTCTTATGATCATCGCCGGATAGTAGTGAACATCAGTTCGCTATCCAAAACGGGCTGGTGACCGTCGCGCGCGCTTGTGTGCGGCGCGCGACGGGACATGACAGACAGTCAGCCCCGCGGGCTCCGGTCCGGCCGGTCGGCTTCACCGGCCCGCGGGTTCCGGTCCGGCCCGTCGGCTTCACCGGCCCGGCGCGGCCCTCGGTCGGACCGGCCGGCTCAGGCGGCCGGGTCGGCTGCCGAGCCGAGCAGCGGCCTCGCCGCCCGTTCCAGAACCGAGCCGACCCGCTCCCAGGTGGCCGTATCCCTCTCGACCGCTTCCAGGCGCGCCTCTTCGCCCCTGTCCCAGCCCGCGGCGATCGCGACCGGGTCCGCACCCGTGGCCGCCCCCGAGGCGAGTGCGGCCGCGCCCATGGCGACCAGTTCGCCGCCGGTGGGCACGGTCACCGGACGCCCGGAGAGGCGGCGCACGGTCTCCACCCATACGCGTCCCTGGGCGCCGCCGCCGATCAGCCGGAGGGGCCGGGCCGCCACCTCGGGGTCGTCCGGGTCGAGCCCGCAGGCCCGCAGCAGTTCGTCGAGCGCGCGCAGCACGGTGACGACCGCGCCCTCGTAGGCGGCGCCCAGGAGCTGCTGCGGGGTGGTGTCGTGCCGCAGGCCGGTGAGGAGGCCGGCGGCGGCGGGCAGGTCGGGGGTGCGTTCGCCGTCGAGGTACGGCAGAAGTACGGCTTCGCCGCCGGGGGCCGCGTCATCGCGGTCCAGGCCCAGCAGCGCGGCCACCTTGTCCACGGCGAGCGTGCAGTTGAGAGTGCAGGCCAGTGGAAGGTACGTACCGTCCGTCGCGGCGAAGCCGGCGAGTGCGGGGGAGGCCGGCCGGGTCCGGGAAGCGGAGAAGACCGTGCCCGAGGTGCCCAGGCTGAGGACCGGGTGGTCGAGGAGCCCGGCCCCGCCGAGCCCGAGGCCGACGGCGGCGCTCATGTTGTCACCGGTGCCGGCCGCGACGGCGATGCCCGGGGGCAGGCCCAACGCCTCGGCGGCCTCCTCCGTCAGTGAGCCGGCGCGCGCCGCCCCGCTCGTCGCCACCTCCGGCAGCATCGCCGGACTGAGGGAGAGCAGGGCGAGCAGCTCCGGGTCGTAGGCGCCGGTCGCGGTGGAGTACCAGCAGGTACCTGACGCATCGCCCGGGTCGGTGACCGCGCGGCCGGACAGGCGCTCGGTGAGGAAGTCGTGGGGGAGGCGGATCGCGGCGGTCGCGGCGGCGGTCTCCGGTTCGTTCTCCCTCAGCCACTGCCACTTCGACGCGGTCATCGAGGCCACCGGCACCGAGCCGGTGCGCGCGGTCCACGCGTCGGCCCCGCCCAGGGCCGCGGTGAGCGCGGCGGCCTGCGGGGCGGAGCGGGTGTCGTTCCAGAGGAGGGCGGGACGCAGCGGGCGGCCCGCACCGTCGAGGACGACCAGCCCGTGCTGCTGGCCGGCGACGGCGATCCCGATGACGTCCGAGGCGGCGACGCCGGATTCCTTCAGCCCGGCGGCGACCGCGTCGCGCAGCGCCTGCCACCACTCCTCGGGGTCGGTTTCACGGGCTCCGCCCTCGCCCGTCACGAGATGTGGAGCGCGGCCGACGGCGAGCAGCCGGCCGGTGGCGGTGTCGACGAACGCGGCCTTCGTGGACTGGGTGGAGCTGTCCACACCGATGACGACCTCATGCGGCGGCATGGCTGACCTCATTCACTGGATTCTCCGGTTTCGCCGGCTTCTCCGGTCCCGGTGGTTCCCGGGCGGCGGACCGGCGCGCTGCGGGCGCTCGCGCCGACGTGATTTGAACGTACGGTGAACAAATTACGCGATGGAGTCCCTGCGGAACAGGGTTCGCTCCCGATTTCAGGATTTCCCCGGACGAGGGGTTACCTCGTGGAGGTGGTCCGTGCATCATTAGTAATGACAGTGAACAAATCGAGGTTCGGCCGCTCGACCGGCTGCGGACCCACGGCACCGAAGGCGGCTGAACCATGACGGAACGCTTCACGCCCACCCCGCAGGACAAGTTCACCTTCGGCCTGTGGACCGTGGGCTGGCAGGGTCGCGACCCGTTCGGCGACGCGACCCGGGAGGCGATCGACCCGGTCGACTCCGTCCAGCGGCTCGCCGAGCTGGGCGCGTACGGCGTGACCTTCCACGACGACGACCTGATTCCGTTCGGCTCGACCGACTCCGAGCGCGAAGGCATCGTGAAGCGCTTCCGGCAGTCGCTCGACGCGGCCGGACTCGTCGTCCCGATGGCCACGACGAACCTCTTCACCCACCCCGTCTTCAAGGACGGCGCGTTCACCGCCAACGACCGGGACGTCCGCCGCTACGCCCTGCGCAAGACGCTGCGCAACATCGACCTCGCCGTCGAGCTCGGCGCCACCACCTATGTCGCCTGGGGTGGCCGTGAGGGCTCCGAGTCGGGCGCGGCCAAGGACATCCGGGTCGCGCTCGACCGTATGAAGGAGGCCTTCGACCTGCTCGGCGACTACGTCACCGAGCAGGGCTACGACCTCAGGTTCGCCATCGAGCCCAAGCCGAACGAGCCGCGCGGCGACATCCTGCTTCCCACCATCGGTCACGCCCTCGCCTTCATCGAGCGCCTGGAGCGCCCCGAGATGGTGGGCGTCAACCCCGAGGTCGGCCACGAGCAGATGGCCGGGCTGAATTTCGCGCACGGCATCGCCCAGGCGCTCTGGGCGGGCAAGCTCTTCCACATCGACCTCAACGGCCAGTCCGGCATCAAGTACGACCAGGACCTGCGCTTCGGTGCCGGCGACCTGCGCCAGGCCTTCTGGCTCGTCGATCTCCTGGAGAGCTCGGACTACGCGGGCCCGCGCCACTTCGACTTCAAGCCGCCGCGGACCGAGGACTACGACGGCGTCTGGACCTCGGCCGCGGGCTGCATGCGCAACTACCTGATCCTCAAGGAGCGCGCCGCCGCCTTCCGCGCCGATCCGGCGGTCCAGGAGGCGCTGCGCGCGTCCCGGCTCGACGAGCTGGCCCAGCGCACGGCCGAGGACGGCGTGGCGGGGCTGCTGGCCGACCGCTCGGCCTACGAGGACTTCGACGTGACGGCGGCTGCCGAGCGAGGCATGGCGTTCGAGGCGCTGGACCAGCTGGCGCTGGACCACCTGCTCGGCGTCCGCTGACCCGGCGGGCAGTCCGGCGGTCATGACGGGGGAGGGGGACGGAAGCGCGTCGCGCTTCCGTCCCCCTCCCGGCGGCCCCGGCCCGTCAGGCCGTCACCTCAGTCCGGTGTCCGCCCCGCGTACGCCACCGGGTCGGCCAGCACGTCCGTCATCACCAGCCCCGCCGCACCGCGAGCGGCGTCCCCCGCCACGGAGGAGGCGCGCAGCCGGGCGCTGCCCGGTGACCACAGCCCGGAGACCACCCGGTCCGTCAGTTCCTCGTCGGCCGACGGCGCCAGCCAGGGCATCAGGTTCCGGTAGATCCCGCCGAGCACCACCGCGTCGGGGTCCAGCAGGTTGACCGCCCCCGACAGGACCCGGCCCAGCTGCCGGCCCGCCTCGGCGACCGCTGCCACCGCCCGCGCGTCCCCGGCCCGGGTGCGCCGCTCCAGTTCGGCCACCCCGATCCCGCTGCCGCTCTCTTCGATCCCCGCCGACCGCAGGAGCGCCGCCTGTCCCGCGTACTGCTCCAGACAGCCGCGCGACCCGCACCGGCACTGCGGCCCCTCGGAGTCGACCACCACATGCCCGATCTCCCCGGCGAAACCGTGCGCGCCGCGCAACAGCTCGCCGTTGATCACCAGGGCGCCGCCGACGCCGATCTCGCCGGTCAGATAGAGGAAGCTCCGGACCCGCCCCAGCCCGCCGAACCACAGCTCGGCCAGCGCCGCGAGATTCGCCTCGTTCTCCGAACTCACCTTCAGCGCCTCGTGTCCGGGGCGCTCGGCAGCCAGCGAAGCGGCGAACAGCTCCTCGGCGGGCACCTGGTTCCAGCCCAGGTTCGGGGCCTGCCGCACCGAACCCCCGGAGACCAGACCGGGCAGCGCCAGGGCGACACCGACCGGGAACAGCTCCTGCTCACGCGCCGACTCCAGGGTGCGTGCGGCGATCCTGGCCGCCCGCGCCAGCACCTCGGCGGGCGGCGCGCCCCGGTTGTCGAGGTGTTCGGTGAGCCGGACCCGGCCGGTGCCGGCCAGATCGACGACACACACCGACACATAGTCGATGTTGACCTCGACGCCGAGTCCGGCGGGTCCGGTGCGGGACGTCTTCAGCGCGGTCCCCGGCCGGCCCGCCTGGCCGCTGAAGGTCTTGCCCGACTCGGTGAGGAACCCGTTGTCGATCAGCTGCTCGACGAGCGAGGACACCGCGGCCCGGGTCAGTCCCACCCGCGCGGCGACCCCGGCCCGGGTCGCCTCGCCCTCGTCACGGACGGCCCGCAGCACGAGGCTGAGGTTGCTGCGCCGGACGGTGTCCTTGTCGGCCTTGGGCCCCAGCGGCGTGAGGTTGCTCTTCATATCGGTCCCGAGCCTATGCGATGCCGTACGTCAGTACGGTCGCGATGCGGGCGGACACGGTGCCGGTCGCGGCGGGTGCCCGGACGGACAGGGCCCGGGCCGCGGCGGGCTGTACGCAAAGCGGACGGGGGCCCGTTCCGCCCCGCTCGTACGGGGAGGAACGGGCCCCGAAGCGCTCAGGCCGTGGCCCCGCGCTCCTTGAGCATGTCCGCCATGAGCGCGATCTCCGACTGCTGGCCCAGGACCATGCCGGAGGCCAGGTTCCGGATCTCGTCGGTGCCGGCCGCGGTGGCGGCCGCCTGCGCCATCTCCGCACCGGCCCGGTGATGCGTGGTCATCAGCTTCAGGAAACGCACCTCGGCGTCCCTGCCCTTCGCGGCCCGCAGCGCGTCGAGTTCCGCGTCGGTCGCCATGCCGGGCATCAGCGCGCCGTCACCGCGCGGGGTGACCGTATGGCCCATCCACGCCATGGGCGGTCCGGGGGAGCTCTTCGCACGCCCCCACACCTCCAGCCAGCCCAGCATCATGCCGCGCTGGTTGGCCTGGGTGTTGATGATGTCGTACGCCAGCCAGCGCACCGCCACGTCGGAGGTGCGGTCCCGGACGATGAACGACATCTCGACCGCCTGCTGATGGTGGACCGCCATGTCGCGCGCGAATCCGACATCCGCCGAGGTCTCGGCGGGAGCGGCAGCGGATGCTGCGGGGGCCGAGGACGAGGGACGTACGAGCATCAGGGCAACCAGACCCAGCGCGAGCAGCAGAACCGCTCCGCCGGCCAGCACCATCGGCCGTGACGCACGGGTCGCGGACGTCACTTGGCGATCCCACCGCTGCAGGCGGCACCCGGCTCAGGGGTCTGCGGGCCCTGGACGTACTTCGTGAAGAACTGCGCGACGCGGGCGTCGGCGGCGTCCTTCACGGCCAGCTGCTTGCCCCAGGCGCTGAGCATCAGCGGGGAGCCCTGGTCCTCCACCGGACTCATCAGGGAGTACGGAGTGGCCGAGACCTTCTCTTCGAGCTTCTTGACGTCCGCGGGGTTCGCCTTGCTCGTGTAGGTGACCCAGACGGCGCCGTGCTCCAGCGAGTGGACGGCGTTCTCCTTCGGTATCTCCTCGGAGTAGACATCGGCGTCACAGTTCATCCACACCGGGTTGTGGTCGCCGCCGACCGGCGGATTCATCGGGTAGTCGACCTTCTTCTGCACGTGCTCCTGCGTGAGCTTGTCCCAGCTCTTCTCGCCCTCGACGGGGGATGCCTTGGCGGCTGTCTCCGCCTTGTCCTGCTCATCGGCGGCGTTCATCAGGTAGCCGCCGCCGACGACCAGACCGGCCACGACGACGACGGCCGCGCCGATCGTGATGACGCGGCTGCGGCGCTCACGCGCCCGCTCCTTGCGGCGGGCCTCGTCCAGCTTGGCGCGGCGGGCGGCGGCAGCGGTGTTCTGCTTCTTGGGGGAGGCCATGGTGGGTCCTTCGGTTCGTGACACGGATGATGTGCGGGCCTGGGAGCCGTTCCCGGGTGTTTGGAACGGTCGCGGCCTGCTAGATCCGTTGAACCTGGAGGCGCAGATGGTCGACGTCCCGCACGGCGTCGTTCGACGGGCCGCGGATGTCGGCGCCGCCGGAGAGCGGGGCCGAGGGGAGGGGCACGGAGGCCGACGGGGGCGCCGCCGGAGCGGGCTTGCCGGGCAGCACGACGGCGGCCGAGTGTTCCGAGGCGCCGTGACAGGACCGTCCGGGACCGTGGTGCTCCGGAGCGTCGGCCACCACGGCGTTCAGCACCGGCGCGGACACCACGAGGGTGATCCGGGGCGTGGCAGCGGGGGCGGGGCCGGCATGTGCCGAGGCGGACTGACCGGACATCGGCCAGCAGCACGAGACCAGGGCGATCAGCACGAACACGGGGCCGAACAGCAGTGCCGCGCGGGCGCCGCGCCGCCGGTCCATGCGTTCGCTCAGCCAGTCCATCCCGGCATCGTACGTGGTGTGTGAAGTTTCAATGAGTGCGGGACGGGATCAGCGGCGACCGGTGAAGCTGTGGATCTCGGGCGGAAGGGGGTCCCATTCCGGCGCGCCGGGATAGTGTGCCCCGGTGACAACGCACTCGAACGTATCTGCGGGCTGGTATCCGGATCCGCACGGCGCGCCCCAGCTCCTGCGCTACTGGGACGGTACCCAGTGGACCGAACACACCAATCCTGCGGACGGGCAGCAGCAGGCGCAGGCCTCCGCCCAGGTGCCGTCGCAGCAGGCCGCCCAGCAACAGCACCAGCCGCAGGCTGCCCCGCAGCAGGCGGCCGGGCAACACCAGCCCCAGGCGGCCCCGCAGCACCAGCAGCAGGCAGCCCCGCAGCAGCAGGGCGGCGCCCCGGGCGCGGGTTCGCTCTTCAACCAGCAGGTCCTGGTGGTGAACCAGAAGGCCAAGCTGATCGAGCTGACGAACGAGTACAGCGTCTTCGACCAGCACGGCAACACCGTCGGTTCGGTCGTCCAGGTCGGCCAGAGCGCACTGCGCAAGGTGCTGCGCTTTCTGACCAGCATCGACCAGTACCTGACCCACCGGCTGGAGATCCGCGACGCGTACGGCCAGCCGCAGCTGCTGCTGACCCGGCCGGCGAAGTTCATCAAGTCCAAGGTCATCGTGCAGCGCCCCGACGGTCAGCCGGTCGGCGAAATCGTCCAGCAGAACGCCATCGGCAAGATCAACTTCGCGATCATGGCCGACGGCCGGCAGATCGGTGCGATCAAGGCCGAGAACTGGCGCGCCTGGAACTTCGCGATCGTCGACCACAACGACGCCGAGATAGCCCGGATCACCAAGACCTGGGAAGGCCTCGCGAAGACGCTGTTCACGACGGCCGACAACTATGTGCTGCAGGTCCACTACCAGCTGCCCGAGCCGCTGCTGAGCCTCGTCGTGGCGACGGCGCTGACCGTGGACACCGCCCTCAAGCAGGACGCCCGCGGACTCGGCTGAGCCCGCCCCGCGTACGCCCGCGCCTGCGTACGCGAAGAACAGAGGCACTCACCTGCGCGAGGGCATCGGCACCCGCGTACGCGAAGACGCCCGCACCCCGGAACCGCAGGAAGGGTGCGGGCGTCTTCAATCGCTCACTCCGGCGTACGGCCGGGCGGCGCGCTGTCCGGCGGTCCCAGCCTGGAGAACACCGCGGCAAGGACCACCGCCGCCAGGGCCCCGGCGGCCACGCCGCTGCCGAAGACGGTCCGCGCCCACACCGGCAGGCCCGCGTACATCTCGGGGGCGAAGACCGGCAGCAGGCCGACGCAGAGAGCCAGTGCGACGACGATGCCGTTCGTGCCGTGACTGAGGTTCTCGCGGCTGAGCATTCCGAAGCCCATGGTCGCGATCACCGCGTAGATGATCAGCCCCGCGGCGCCGACCACAGGCTCCGGGATCGCGGCGAGCAGCCGGGTGAGCGGGGTGATCAGGCCGCACAGGATCAGCAGCACCCCGGCCCCCGCTGTCACGAACCGGCTGCGCACCCGGGTGAGCTGGACGATCCCGATGTTCTCGGCGCTGGTCACCATCAGCGACGTACCGAAGACACCGGCGCCCAGCGAGGTCACGGCGTCCGCGCGGGAGATCCTCGGCACGTCGCGGGCCGCGTCCGGAGTCCGGCCCACCGCCTCACTGTTCAGCACCGTCTGACCGGTCGCCTCCGCCAGCGAGGCGAGCGCGAAGACCAGCAGCGGCACGGCCGCCAGCAGGTCGAAGTGGGGTGTGCCGTAGGGGAACGGGTCGGGCAGCGCGAAGGTGCTGCCGTGCGCCATGTGGAACGCCGTACCGCTGAGCGCGGCGACGAGCGTGCCGCCCGCGAGACCGAAGAGCACCGACATCTGCCGCCAGACACCGCGCATGAACAGGAAGAACAGGGCGGTGATGCCGAGCGTGGCGAATCCGAGCCCGGGGCCCGAGGCGATCATCGGGGCGGTGATCTTGATCATGTTGATGCCGATCAGGACCACGGTGGTGCCCATGACCAGGGGCGGGAAGAACCGCACAAGTCGCCCGTAGAGCGGCAGCACGGCGATCAGGAAGACCGCCGCGATCAGCACCGAACCGGACGCGGTGGCCGGTCCGTGCTCCTTGGCGACCTGGAGGAAGATCGCCACCGCCGCGCCGCCCGGCAGCATCAGGAACGGCAGCCGGGCGCCGATCCGCAGCGCCTTCACGCCCAGCGACTGGAGCAGCGCGCCGATGCCGCACAGCACGAGCGTGGCACTGAGCAGCGAGGCGGTCTGGGACGCGCTCAGCGAGAGCGTGGTGCCGATGAGGATGACCGAGGAGACGGGGGCGGCGACCCCGGCCAGCAGATGCTGGAACGCGAGCGGGACCAGCCGCGGAAGCGGGAGCCGCTCGTCGACCGGCGCGACGGACGGGACCGGCGCGGCGGCGTCGGTCGACGGGACCGGCGTGGCCGGGGCGGCCGTGCCGGGGGCGGGGGAGGCCATGGTCCGGCTCAGCCCTTCGGGACGTCGAGCCAGGGAAGCTCCTGGGCCGAGTAGCGGTAGGAGCGGAACACGGCGTTGGGCTCGGACGGGAACAGCTTGCGCACTTCTTCTTCCTGGTAGCCGCCGAAGAACGGCACGATGTACTCCCAGCAGAGGCAGCCGTCCTCGGTCACCTCGAAGAGGCGTCCCGCGGGGGAGTCCGTCACGAGCGTGTTGCCGTTCGGCAGGCGCTGGGCGCTGCCCATGAACGGGGCGAAGAACGACTCGCGTGCCGGGTCGTGGTACTCCCACGCAATGGTGCCACTCGACCGTTCGATCTCGATGACCCGGCTGAACGGGACGTCCCAGTGCGGTCGGAAGACCCCGTTGTCGAAGACGAGGAAGTTGCCGTTCTCCAGCTCGGTCGGGCAGTGCTGCTGCGATACGACACCGGGCTCGCTGCGCCAGATGATCTCGCCGGTCTCGCGGCTGATGACGACCACGGCGGAGACGGAGCGGAAGCTCGCCAGGATGTTGCCGTCGCTGGTCGGCAGCACGCTGTTGATCAGCGGGTAGTGCTCGCGCGAGTAGTCGGGGTGCAGCGGGAAGGCCTCGCGGTCGAGGTGCTCGGAGACCTTCCACTCCCACACGGTGTCGCCCTCGGCGTTCACCTCGACGATGGTGTCGGCCCAGACCGTGCCGTCGGGCTCCGAACCGGGGACCCCGCCCCTGACGGCGGCCGCGGCCTCCCCGGTCAGCGGTTCCAGCGCGGCGTACAGCAGCCGGCCGTCGCCGTAGTGGTACGCGTCGTGGTGCTGGAAACGGTCGCGGTGCTCGCGCACGACCGTGCCGTCGGGGGTGATCTCCTGCATGATCCCGCCGCGGTACTTGTGCCACATGGGGAAGAGCGCGGGCTCGTCCGGGAGGACGCCGCTGTAGGCGAGGTTGCCGTTGGGCAGGATCCGGGCGTGCCGTCCGGGCCGGTACGGGAGGTTCCACTGATGGACGACCTCGCCGCGCATGTCGATGAGATACACCTCGCCACCACCGGTCAGCGGGGCGAAGAGGGTGTAGCCGCCGTAGCTGGTGTCCTCGTCCAGGGCTATGAGCCCGGTACCGCGTCGCCGTCGCTGGTTCTGGTCCACGAGGGGCATGGATCGGTCCTCCCGGTTAACTTTATTAGGTGGGACTTAAGAGGTTAACCGGCCCGGTAGGCTGCTCACTGCCCCGCCGCCTGTGGTGTGCGGCACGCAGGGACACGGAGTGAATGAGATGAGCGAGGCGGACACCCCGCTGGTCGGCCCGGGGATTCGCCGACGGCGCCGCGCCCTGGAGCTGACCCTTGCCGAGGTCGCGCGACGGGCCGGGCTCTCCACCCCCTTCCTCAGTCAGATCGAGAACGGCCGCTCCAGGCCGAGCATGGGATCGCTCCAGCGCATCGCCGACGCGCTCGACACGACCGCCGTCCAGCTGCTGGCCACCGCCGAGGCGCCCCGTCCCGTCGACGTGGTGCGCGGCACCTCCGCCTCCGTACGGGAAACGGGTGCGGAGGGTGAGGGCGACGGCCGGATGCGGCCGCTGGTCCGCGGGCATCAGCGGCTGCACGCGCTGGAGTTCACCGGGGACCATGACTGGGGCCGCGAGTTCCGGCACCGCAACGACGAGATCCTGTACGTCGCCGACGGCTCGGCGGAGGTCGAGGCCGACGGCAGCTTCTACCGCCTGGAGCGGGGCGACACGCTCTACTGCGCGGGCGGCCTCGTCCATCGCTGGCGCCCGATCGAACCGGGTACGCGCGTTCTCGTGGTCGGCATCGGGGACCACGTCCAGGTGACGGACGAGCAGAGCGGCTGACGGGCGGTCGGACGGCGCCCGGCCCGGATGTCCCGGGGGAGAGGCGTGGAGCAAAGTCGTTTACATGTGTAATACCTGCTAAAGTGTATGTGTGAGTAATACAAGCATCCGGACCCGGTGGCCCTCCGTCCGCACCATCCCGCTGGCGGCGCCGCTGCGCCTGACCCGGCCCTCGGACATGTGGTTCAAGCCGGCGACCAGTGTGGTGGTCGCCACGGCGATCCCCAATCTGGTGCTCTACTCCATGGACCGCCTCGACCTCGTGATGTACACGATGGCCGGCTCGCTCTGCGCGCTGTACGGCCACAACCTGCCGTACGCCCGCCGTGCCAGGACCGTCGTCGGAGTCGTCCTCGGCATGCTCGTGGGCCTCGGGGTCTCCCTGGTCGCGGCCTCACTGACAGGTTCGACCGCGATTCTGATCGCTGTCGGCGCGCTCCTGGCCGCCGGACAGAAGCTCCTCTGCGACGCCACCCGCATCGGGCCCCCCGGACCGGTGATCTTCACGTTCGTCAGTTCCGCCGCCCTCTTCACCCCGCAGGAGATCGGCCAGGTGCCGGGCCACCTGGCCCTGACCCTCGGCGCAGGCGCGGTGTCCTGGCTCGTCACCATCGCTCCCGCACTGGTCCGCCGGGAAGGACCCGAGCGCCGTGCCACGGCCCGCGCGCTGAACGCCGCAGCCGCCTACGTGGCCGAGCCCGGCCACCGCACCCGCCACGGCGCGGTCGCCGCCGTGCACGCGGCCTGGCAGACCCTCCTCGCGGCCGGCCGGCCCACCCCCGCGCGCAGTGCACTGGAACGCCTCGTCGTCCACGCCGAAGCCGCACTCTCCGTGCCTGCGGACGACGCGGCGGGGGACGCCGCCCGGCTCCGGGAGTGGGCCCGGCAGACCCGCTCCCGCGAGCCCGTGCCCACACCGGCACCCGCCCCCGGGACCGCCGCCGAACTCTTCGGCGTCGACGCCGAACGCACCGCCCGCAGCGGAAGTCCGCGCGCCCTGCTGCACCGCCTCGCCCCCGGCTCCCCGCTGCTGCCGGTCGCCGCCCGCACGCTGATCGGCTGCGCGCTCGCCGGATACATCTGTTCGGCCGTCGGCGTCGGCCGCCCCTACTGGGCGATCGTGACCGCCGCCTCGCTCTACCAGGCCAACGTCACACTCTCCTGGAACCGCACACTGCAGCGCACCCTCGGAAACCTCCTCGGCGTCCTGGTCTTCGCCGCCGTACTCCCCCTCGCCCGGATGGACCCGCTGGCCCTGATCGGCTTCTGCCTCTTCTTCGGCTTCGCCGCCGAGGCCCTGATCACCCGCAACTACTGGCTCGGCTCCGTGGCCGTCACCCCCATGGCACTGCTCGTGCTGGAGTACGCCGGCAGTCACCCGGCAGGTGAACTCATCGGCGACCGGGTACTGGACACCGTCATCGGCGCCGCCGTCGGGTTCCTCGCCGCGGTCCTCGTCACCAACCGCCGCGCCACCGGCCGTGTCGAGAAGGCGCTGGCCGCCGCCGAGCAGGCCCGCGTACACGCCGTGCGGACCCTTGCCGCGCCCGCGTCCACGCCCGCATCCCTGGACGCGGCCCGCCGCGGACTCACGGGATCCCTGGTCGAACTGCGCGAGGCGGACGACGCCGCGGCAGGCGAATGGTGGCAGCGCGCCCTTCCGCAGGAGGCGGTGCTCGCGGCCGAGCAGGCCGGACACCGTACGCTCGCGGCGACAGCGACACGGCAGGGGATGATCGCCCCGGCCCAGGAGAACGGAGCGGTGTGACCGACGACATCGTGGCCTCGGTGGTACGGCAGTGGCAGGCCGTGAACCCGGAGCTCGACACCGGACCGATGGAACTCATCGGCCGTATCAACCGCTGCTCCGCCCTGCTCCAGCAGGCCGAGGACGCGCCGCTGCGGGCAGCCGGACTGACCCGTGCCGAGTTCGACCTGCTGGGCGCCGTACGGCGGACAGGACGTGAACTCACCCCGGGCGAACTGGCCAGGGAGACGTTCTCCTCCGGCGCCGCCGTCACCAAACGCCTCCGGGTCCTCCAGGAGAACGGCCTCATCGACCGCCGCGGTGACGCCCGGGACCGCCGGGTCGCGCTCGTCCGCCTGACCGACGAGGGGCGCGAGCTGGTCGACGGGCTGCTGCCCAAGCAGCTCGCGTACGAACGCGCGTTGCTCTCCGGCCTCGACGATGAGTCGCGCGACCGGCTCGGCGCCCAACTCGGCGAACTGCTGGTTCAGCTGGAGGGCCGCATCGGAGGCTCCCGCCGCTGACCAGAGGGGCGTTCGGGTGGCCTCCGGGCCGCCGGCCCGCCCCGGCCCGCCCCGGCTCACCCCGCTCACCTGGCCGCCCCGCTCACCTGGCCGCGCCGAGCTGCGCGGCGGACCGGAGCAGTTCCCCGGCGAGGCGTTCCAGCGCCGAGTCGTCGCTCCGGCCGGCCGGAGCGCACGCCACCAGTGCCAGCCGGTCACGCCAGGTGGAACCCGTCAGCGGTACGGCGACCGCGTGCAGCCCCGGCACCGACTCGCCCCGGCTCAGCGCGAATCCCCGGTCTCGGATCCGGGCCAGCTGGGCGAGGAGTTCCGGCCGGGAGGCGACCGTGTGGGGGGTGACCGCGCCCAGCCGCTCCTCGGGATACAGGGCGCAGATCTGTTCGGTGGTCATCCGGGAGAGCAGCAGCTTGCCGCCCGCCGTGGCGTGTGCGGGGCGGGCGCGGTCCCGCTCCAGCATCACCCGTACCGGATGGCAGGACTCCCGGCCGTCGGTGACGATGACCTGGTCGCCGATCAGCGCGGCGCTCAGCACGGTCTCGCCGGTGCGCAGCACCGCGTCCTCCAGTACCGAGCCGACCCGCTCCCGGACAGGGGATCCGAATCCTGCCGGGCGTCCCAGCCGTACCAGCTCGGGACCGGCGCAGTAGCCGCGCCCCGAGTCCTCCCGGATCGCGAATCCGCGTGCCTCCAGAGTGCTGAGGACACGGTGGGCGGTGGAGCGGCCGATCGAGAGCAGCCCGGCCGCCTCGGAGACGGTCAGTGAGTCGTGGGTGAGGAACAGCCGCATCAGCCGGAGGCCGGTGTCGAGCGATTCGATGGTGTAGTCCCGCGTCGGCCTCATGAGACGTCTGTTCCCCTTCGTGTGCCGAATTGCCCTGCACCCTTGCGGTGGTCATCAATCTGCCCCTTTCGATCCACTTCGATCACATGTGCCCTTGTCCCTTCCTGTGGGACATGGTGGACCTCTCCGGATGCGGATCATTCGGCAATTCACCCCTTCAGTGTGGTTCTTGAAGGGGTGTGAGCGACCGAAGGCGGGCGGCGCGGGTGCTGTCGTCCCATGGTGCGGGACGACGGGGGCGATTCTTTCGCATCTCGCCACTCCGTCACTCCCCGCACACGCCTGTTTGCGGTACGTGTAAAAACTCGTGAGTGTATTACCGCTGGAGCGCTCGCGCAGGGGGTTGGGCGAATGTGCAGAACCACTGTTTCGATCTGACTAAGCTCACGCGCAGTGAAGCCGAGTTGATATGAAATCGAGCGCTTGTTCCCTCCTGTCCTGCAAGCGCCGTACCTCCCGAATACCTACCGAATCAACCGCCAGAGGTTTTAGATGGTTCGTGTTGAATCACCACCGATCGACCGAGAAACACCCGTCGTCCGGGCCGTGTTGCTGCCCGTCGTCGTGATGGCCGGCGCAACCGCGGCCGGCGTGGCGCTGGTTGCCGAGGCGGCGCGGATGCCGGTCATGTGGTGCGGCGTCGTCGCCACTGCCGTGGTCGCCGTGCTCACCGCCCAACTCGCCCGCCGCTCACGCACCATCCGGCGGCAGCGCGCGCACTACGAACAGCGCGTCACCGCGCTGGAGCTGCGCATCGCCCATTACGACGAAGAGACCGTACGGATCAGCAAGGAGCTCCTCCCCGCGGCGATTCACCGGCTGCGCGTGGGCAACTCGCCCGACGAGGTGCTCCGGGACGTCGTGGACGGTGACGAGGCCTACCGTCATCTCCCCGACGCCCAGCGCGCCCTCGTCTACACCGTGCTGGACATCATCGACAACGAGGAGGCGACGCGTGACTCCGCGCAGCGCGCCTTCGTCAACGTCGCGCGCCGCGTCCAGGCGATCGTCCACCGACAGGCCAGCGAACTGCGGGAGATGGAGGAGCACCACGGGCGCAACCCCGACGTCTTCGACGACCTCCTCCGCATCGACCACGGCACCGCGCTGATCGGCCGGCTCGCCGACTCCATCGCCGTGCTCGGCGGGGCCCGCCCCAGCCGTCAGTGGCCCAAGCCCGTACCGCTGTTCAGCGTGTTGCGCGGTGCCATGTCGCGCATCCTGGAGTACCCGCGCGTCGATCTGCACTCGATCGTCAAGGTCGCCATCATCGGCACCGCGGTCGAACCGCTCATCCACGCCTGCGCCGAACTCCTCGACAACGCCACCCGGTACTCGCCGCCGCAGACCCGCGTACACGTCACGGCTGTCGAGGTCCAGTCCGGCATCGCCATCGAGATCGAGGACGGCGGCGTCAGCCTCAGCGAGGAGGCCCGCGCCCGAGCCGAGAACATGCTCGCCAGGGCCCAGGCCGGCTCCAGCATGAACGACCTCGGCGAGTCTCCCCGCCTCGGCATGGCGGTAGTCGGCCGGCTGTCGCGGATGTACGACCTCCAGGTGTCGTTGCGGCAGTCTGCGTACGGCGGTGTCCGCGCCGTGCTCATCGTGCCCCGCGCGATGATCACCACCGGGCCCGCTCCCGGTATCGCCCACGGCATCGGCGCCACCTCACGGCCCACCAGCGACATCGACCTCGCGGACATGAAGCACGTCGTCCCGACGCGCAGCTCCCACCGCAAGCCCCAGCCCGTCGCCTCCCGACAGGCCACCGGACCCGTCGCACCCGACATCCGCCCGGCCGCCGCCATGGAGGACGAGGCCCCCGTGGTGACCGAGTGGACCTCGGGCGGACTTCCGCAACGTCGCAGCCGGGGCCGCGCACCGCTGGGTTCGCACAACCTTCCCCCCCAGTCCGCCGACACCGGCGCGGCCTGGACCAACGGCACCGGCAACGGCCACGCCAACGGGAAGGAGCCGCCTCCCGGGATCTGGCTGGAGGCGTTCACCAAGGCGGCCAACGGTGTGCCGCAGGAGCCCGGGGCGGACGACAACTCTGACGACACGTGGGACAAGGGAGACCTGAAGTGATCCAGCAGCGGGGCAACATGGACTGGATGCTCAAAGAGCTCGCCGACGACGTCCCCGACATCCACCAGATCGTCGTGCTCTCCGCGGACGGCCTGCGCATCGCCCGGCACGGCGGCGACCCCGATGTCGCCGACCGGCTCGCGGCGGCCTGCGCCGGGCTGCAGAGCCTGGCCGCCGCGGTCGCCTCCGAGATCCCGTACAGCGACGGCAGGATGCGACTCGTCGTCATCGAGGTGACCGGCGGCTTCTTCTATCTGATGGCCGCCGGCACGGGTGCCTATCTCGCGGTGCTCGCCGGCGAGACGGTCGACGCGGGACTCGTCGGGGCACGGATGCGCGACATGGTCGTACGCATCGGCGCCCACCTCACGAGTCCGCCCCGCCATGACGGGCAGGCCGGATGACTTCGGCCCGACGAGAACGCCGCAAGGCCGATCCGGCACTGAGCGATCCGGAACGGCTGTACGTCATCACCGGCGATCCCGACGGCAGCGAGCGGGCAGCGCTCGACCTGGTCACGATGGTGGTCTCCAAGGCACAGCCGAAACCGACGGTCCAGCCCGAGCAGGCCGTGATCCTGCGGCTCTGCCAGGCACCCTTGTCCGTCGCCGAGATCTCCGCCTACCTCAGCCTGCCCTTCAGCGTGGTGACCTCGCTCCTCACCGAACTCCTCGCCACGGAACTGATCGAATCGCGCGCGCCGATCGTCCGCGCGACCCTCCCGGACAGGTCCCTCCTCGAAGCGGTGATGCATGGACTTCAGAAACTCTGACACGATCACGGGCCCCCGGAGCGAGGACGTCCTTCCCACCACGGCCACAGCCGCGGTGAAGGTCGTGATCGTCGGCGGGTTCGGGGTCGGCAAGACGACCATGGTCGGCTCGGTCAGCGAGATCCGGCCGCTGACGACCGAAGAGACCATGACCCAGGCCGGCGTCGGCGTGGACGACAACTTCGGGGTGGAGAGCAAGACGTCCACCACCGTCGCCATGGACTTCGGCCGCATCAGCATCAGTGAGGAGCTGATCCTCTACCTGTTCGGCACCCCGGGCCAGGAGCGGTTCTGGTTCCTCTGGAACGGACTGTTCGAAGGCGCACTCGGCGCGGTCGTGCTCATCGACACCCGCCGGCTCGAAGTCAGCTTCGACGTCATCGGACGGCTGGAGGAGCGCGGTGTGCCCTTCGTCGTCGCCGTCAACACGTTCCCCGATGCGCCGAAACACCCCGTCGAGGCGCTGCGCAGCGCTCTGGACCTGCCGGACGAGGTCCCGATGATCGACTGCGACGCCCGGCTGCGCGCCTCCAGCCGCGATGTCCTGATGACGCTGATGCGCTATCTGCACAGCCTGGCCGTCCCGCTCGGCTGACATCGCCCGTACGCGTTGCCCACACGCCCGAGCCCGCAACCGATCCACGCGACCCCACCGCGTACCCCCATTCGTCCGGCCCTTCGCGGCCTGATCCCTGGAGTGATCGTGACAACCCCATTCCACTACGAGCCCGGCGAGGCCACGGCGCCGGTTCCGCCCCCCGAGTGCCCGGCCCACGGCCTCGGTATCGGCCCCGGAGGCCGACGGCGGATCTACGGTCCCGAGGCCGAGCAGGACCCGTACGGCCTGTACGCGAAACTGCGCGCCGAGCACGGCTCGGTGGCGCCCGTGCTGCTGCACGGGGACGTACCCGCCTGGCTGGTCCTCGGGCACAGCGAGAACCTGCACATGACCCGCACGCCCTCGCAGTTCTCCCGCGACTCGCGCCGCTGGCGGGCCCTTCAGGACGGCAGCGTCGCCCCTGACCACCCGCTGGCCCCGATCTTCACCTGGCAGCCGGTCTGCGTCTTCGCCGACGGTGCCACCCATGAGCGTCAGCGCGGCGCGGTCACCGACGCCATGAGCCGGATCGACACCCGCGGTGTGCGGCGTCACATCAACCGCTACAGCAGCCGGCTCGTCAACGACTTCTGCCGGGAGGGCCGCACCGACCTGGTGAGTCAGTTCGCCGAGCGGCTTCCCATGATGGTGCTGTGCGCGATCATCGGCATGCCCGACGAGTACAACGACCGGATGGTGGAGGCGGCCCGGGACATGACCCGGGGCACGGCGACAGCCGTCGAGAGCAACGCCTATGTGCTGGAGGCGATGAACCGTCTCGTCGAGCGGCGCCGCCGCGAACCCGCGGACGACTTCGCCACCTGGCTCGTCGAGCACCCGGCGCAGATGAACGACAAGGAACTGGCCGAGCATCTGCGGATCATCCTGGTCTCCGCCTACGAAGCGACCACCAACCTGATCGCCAACGTGCTCCGCATGGTGCTCACCGATCCGCGCTTCAGGGCCCGGCTCAGCGGCGGTCACATGACCGTCCCCGAAGCGGTGGAGCAGACCCTGTGGGACGAACCGCCGCTCACCGCGGTCTTCGGCCGCTGGGCGGTGGGCGACACGGAGCTGGGCGGGCAGCGCATCAAGGCGGGCGACGCGCTGATCGTCGGCATCGCCCCGGCCAACACCGACCCGGTGGTACGGCCCGACCTGAAGGCCGGCATGGAGGGCAACCGTTCCCACCTCGCGTTCAGCGGCGGACCCCACGAGTGCCCGGGCCAGGACATCGGACGCGCCATCGCCGACGTGGGAGTCGACGCGCTGCTGATGCGCCTGCCCGACCTCGAACTCTCCGTCGACGAGAGCGAACTGCGCTGGGTCGGCAACTTCATGGGCCGGCATCTGGTCGAACTCCCCGCCGAGTTCGCGCCGCGCCCCCCGCAGGACGACCGGGAACCGCCCTCCATGGGCAGGCCGAACACCTCGCGCCAGGACTGGGAGGTGCAGTCCGCGGTACGCCACACGGCGCCGACCCCGGTACGCGCGCCCGCCCCCGGGGAACCGGCCGGTGCAGCGGCCGGCGCGAGTCCGAAGGGGGCGACCACCACCGTCGACGGGTCCGTCGACGGCGGGGCGGGCGAGGGCTCCGCGGCCGGGATGATCCCGCAGCAGCGCAGGCCCGCGGCCCCGGCCAGGCTGTGGAACGTCGTGACCCGCTGGTGGAACGGCTCCTGACCACCAGCCCCTGACGGCGACGGCCCGGTGACGAGGGACCTGAGGTCCCGCCACCGGGCCGTCGCCGTCGTACGCGCGCACCGGCCGGTCGCTCGGGGCCCGGCGCGGTCACCCCACGTACCATGCGGAAGCGTGAAGCTGACAATTCTGGGCGGCGGCGGATTCCGGGTTCCACTGGTGTACGGAGCGCTGCTCGCCGACCACGCCGAAGGCCGCGTCTCGGCCGTCACCCTCTACGACACGGACCCCGACCGGCTCACCGCTGTGGCCCGGGTCCTCACCGAGCAGGCCGAAGGGGTCCCGGACGCGCCCACCGTCGTCGCGACCACATCACTGGACGAGGCGCTGCGCGGCGCCGACTTCGTCTTCTCGGCGATCCGGGTCGGCGGCCTCGCGGGCCGGGCCGCGGACGAACGGGTGGCCCTCGACGCGGGTGTGCTCGGCCAGGAGACGGTCGGCGCGGGCGGAATCGCCTACGGGCTGCGCACCGTCCCGGTCGCCGTCGGTCTGGCCCGTCGCATCGCCCGGCTCGCCCCGCACGCCTGGGTCATCAACTTCACCAACCCCGCGGGCCTGGTGACCGAGGCCATGTCCGAGCACCTCGGCGACCGTGTCATCGGGATCTGCGACTCACCCGTCGGCCTCGGCCGCCGTATCGCCCGTGTGCTCGGTGCCGACCCCGACCGGGCCAGGATCGACTACGTCGGCCTCAACCACCTCGGCTGGGTGCGTGGGCTGTACGTGGAGGGCCGCGACGAACTCCCGCGCCTGCTGGCCGACCCGGAGCTGCTCGGCTCGTTCGAGGAAGGCCGGCTCTTCGGCGCCGACTGGCTGAGCTCCTTGGGCGCGATCCCCAACGAGTACCTGCACTACTACTACTTCAACCGTGAGACGGTGCACGCCTATCAGGAGGCGGAGCAGACCCGGGGTGCGTTCCTGCGTGAACAGCAGGAGGGTTTCTACGGCCGCATGAAGGACCCGGCCACGCCCGCGCTGGCCACCTGGGACCGCACCCGTGCCGAGCGCGAGGCGACCTATATGTCCGAGAACCGGGAGGCCGCGGGAGCCGGCGAGCGCGACGAGAGCGATCTGGACTCCGGTGGCTACGAGCAGGTGGCGCTCGCCCTCATGCGTGCCGTCGCCCGGAACGAACAGACATCTCTCATCCTCAACGTCCGCAACCGCACCACCCTTTCGGTGCTCGACGCGGACGCGGTCATCGAGGCACCGTGTCTCGTCGACGCGAACGGCGCCCGCCCCGTCGCCGTCGACCCGCTCCCGTACCACGCGGTCGGGCTGGTCACGGCGGTGAAGGCCGTGGAACGCGCGGTGCTCGACGCGGCAGCGAGCGGCTCGCGCGCCGACGCGGTCCGGGCCTTCGCGCTGCACCCGCTGGTCGACTCGGTCACCGTCGCCCGTCGGCTGGTCGACGGCTACACCCGGGCCCACCCGGGGCTCGCGTATCTGCGTTGAGCCGTCGGCCAGGACCGGAACCGGCAGGGAGCGGATCACCCGCTGCGTGCGAGCTCTTCCCTGTGGACGGGGCGGGCGAACGGCACTCCGGTGACCAGGCGTTCCACCTCGTCCACCGCCGCACTCCCGAGCCGCTGGAGCTCATTGCCGAGCGAGCCCGCCAGATGCGGGGTCAGAAAGGCGCCCGGCAGGTCCAGCAGTGAGGCATCCGGCGCCAGCGGTTCCGGATCGGTGACGTCGAGCACGGCGGTGATCCGGCCGCTCGCCACCTCGTCCGTCAGCGCGGCCGTGTCGATCAGCGCCCCTCTCGCGGTGTTGATGAGTACCGCCCCGTCCGGCAGCAGCGCGAGCCGTTCGCGGTCGAGCAGACGGTGTGTCTCGGGAATCGACGGGGCGTGCAGGCTGACCACCTCGCACGCGGCGAGGAGTTCGTCGAGGCCGGCCAGGCGTACACCGAGTGACCGTGCGGTCACCTCGTCGACGTACGGATCGCTGAGCCACACCTCCAGATCGAACGGCCGCAGGAGCTCGATCACCCGACGGCCGATCCGTGAGGCGCCGATGATGCCGACCCGGCGCCGGAAGTTGCCGATTCCGGGGCCGAGGTCGAAGGGCGAGAGGGCGCCGCGTGCCGCCCGCATCCGCTCCCGGGCGGCGAATACGCCCTTTCCGGCGAACAGGACTGCCGCCAGGGTGAATTCGGCGACCGGGACTCCGTTGGTGTCCGCACCCGACGAGACGGTGATGCCCCGGTCCCAGCAGGCGTCCGTCACGAGCGACTTGACGCTCCCGGCGGAGTGCACGACGGCGCGCAGCCGAGGCGCGGCGGCCAGCACCGACGCGTCGAGCGGCGGACAGCCCCACCCGGTGATCAGCACCTCGGCACGGGCCAGCGCCTCCCGCACCGCCGTGTCCGCCGGGTCGTCGAACCGCCCGGCGACCAGCGGCCGCGCGGCATTGATCCCGACAAGGCCGGCCAGCCGGGCCAGCACATCCGGAGGGAACAGCTCCGGGACATGGCGCGGGGCGAGGGCGAGAAGCGCGGGGGGACGGGCGTGCGCCACGGGGTGCTCCGATCGGCAGAAGGCCGGCTGATCACGGCTTGATCACCGGTAGGTGAAGCGACTATTTCGAAAATCTGCGAAAATGCAACCCGGCCGACTCCGGCCGCGACACGAGCGGACGGTCCGGCCCGCCGCTACCCCGCCGTTCCCGTTCCCGTTCCCGTGCCGGATTCGGCGCCGGAACTGGAGGTGATACCGGAGCCGGCACCGGAACTGGTACCGGAGCCGGCACCTGCACCGGAATCGGAGTCCGTCCCCGCATGCGCGCCCGCCCCCGGCGGGCAGGTGCTCTCCCGCACGACCAGCTCCGTGGCGACCTCGACCCGGGTCGTCTCCGGCTGCTCCCCGGCGATCAGCTGGAGCACCATCCGGGCGGCCAGTGCGGTCATCTCGGCGAGCGGGGTCCTGACCGTCGTCAGCCGCGGAGTCACCCAGTCCGCGAACGGCAGGTCGTCGAAGCCGACCACGCTCACATCCTCCGGAACCCGCAGGCCGAGCGAGGCCGCCGCGCGGTAGGTCCCCAGCGCCTGATGGTCGCTTCCGGCGAAGATCGCGGTGGGCCGGTCCGGGAGTCGCAGCAGGTCCAGGGCGTGCTGATGGGCGAGGCCGTGGGTGAAGTCGCCGTACCGCACCAGTTCCTCGTCGAAGGGCAGGCCCGCCTCCTCCAGTGCCGAGCGGTAGCCGCCCACCCGGGCCCGTGACGTCAGCCGGCGGGCCGGTCCGCTGATGATCGCGACACGCCGGTGGCCCAGCTCGATCAGGTGCCGGGTGGCGGCGAAACCGCCCGGCCAGTTGGTGGCACCCACCCACGGCACCCCCGGGGCCGGCTCCTCTATCGGGGCGACCAGCGCGAACGGAAGGGCGAGCCGGCGCAGCTCCTCGTGCTGTTCGGCGGTGAGTTCGGGCACCACCAGGATCGCGCCCCGGGTCGGACGGGTGGCCAGCGAGTCCAGCCACTGCCGGGCGAGCTTCGTGCGGCCGTGCGTCGCCGACACCACCATGCCCATGCCGACCCCGTGCAGCGCCTCCTCGGCGCCCCGGATGAGCTCGACGGCCCAGGGGCTGTCCAGTTCGTTGATGACGAACTCGATCAGCCCGCCCCGTAGTTGGGAGGTCGGCGGACTGTTCCGGGCCAGGTATCCGTACTGCTCCAGCAGCCGCTGGACCTTCGCGCGTGTCTTCGATGACACGTCGGATCTGTCATGCAGAACTTTGGACACGGTGGAGACCGAAACTCCGGCCTCTCCGGCAATCTCCGCCAAAGTGCTCCGTGTCGAATCGTCCCCAGCCGTTGACGTCATCCGATGTTTCTCCTACGTTTCGATCGATCCGTTGTTGCGAAAACTATCGCAACTTCACTTTCGGGCACAGAGGTGGTCTTCGATGAACCGATGGGGTACCGGCGCAAAGACGCGTGCGGCGCTTTCCGTGTGCGGCGCACTGCTGCTCACCGCCTGTGGCTCGGGCAGCGGCGGCTCGGGCGGAGACAGCGACGAGCTGCTCGTCTGGGTCGACAACACCCGTACCGCGGCTGCCAAGGAGTATGCCAAGGAGCACCCGGACCAGAAGATCCGCGTGGTCACGATTCCCCCGGATGCCGGGTACGTGCCCACCAAGATCTCCCTCGCCAACCGCACCAAGCGCGGCTGGCCCGACGTGGTGTTCCTCGCCAACCCGTCCGAGACGGCCACCCTGGCCGCCGAGCCGTTCGACTACGCGGCCCCGCTCGACTCCGCCGTGCCGAAGGAGACCCTGGCGGGCTTCGCCCCCGGCGCGCTCGACACCTGCACCTTCGACGGCAAGACGTACTGTCTGCGCAACGACATCGCGCCCGGCATCCTCTGGTACGACGCCAAGCTGATGAAGAAGTACGGCTACCAGGTGCCCACCACCTGGGAGGAGTATCAGAAGGTCGGGCTGAAGGCAGCGGCCGAGCACCCCGGCACCATCGTCGGCTCCGTCGCCGGAAAGTACGGTGCCGGGCTCTACTTCGGCTCCAGCGGCTGCCCCACCCGCGACACCCTCAGCCTGACCAAGGTCCGCATCGACACGGCCGACGACACCTGCACCCGCGTCGCCGACGTCCTGCAGCCGCTCACCGAGAGGAAGGCCGTCACCAACGTGGTGCCGACCGAGCCGTCCTTCGCGAAGCTCGGCGCCGACGACAAGATCCTCATGCTGCCCGGCCCGGCCTGGTTCGGCGACTTCATGTTCAAGCCGTCCTTCAAGGTGCCCGACGGCCGGATCGCAGCCGCGCAGATGCCCGTCTGGAAGGGGGAGCCGAAATCCGCGGCCGGTCAGGTGGGCGGCGGCGCGTTCGTCGTGTCCAGGCACGCCGGCAAGCGGGAGAAGGCCGCCACCGACCTGGTGACCTGGCTGACCACCGACGTACCCCTCCAGTCCAAGCAGCCCACGTACCCCGCCTTCACGGCCGCCGCCACCGAATGGGGCAAGGCCAAGGCGAAGGACACCTACTACGCCACGAACCCCGTCCCGGTGCTCACCGAGGCCGCCGCCAACCTCCGCCCCGGCTTCGGCGCCGTCCGCTACGAGGCCGAGTGGCAGAGCAGCTTCAACGACACCTTCGGTGCCGCCGCAGGTGACGGGAAGTCGCTGAAGGACTCCCTCGGCAGCTGGCAGGACCGGCTGAAGCAGGCCGCGAAGACCAGCAACTACACCGTCGGATGAGCCGCCCCATGACGCTTGCCAGCCGCCCGGAGGCAGAGCCCGCCACCGGACCCGACCCCCAGCCCGCCGGCCGGGCCCCGCAGCCGAAGAGCCCCATGAAACGGGCGCGGTCGCTCGCCGCCTGGGGACTGATCGGCCCCTACACGCTCTTCCTCGTCCTCTTCGGCGTTGCCCCGGCCGCCTACGCGCTCTGGACGTCCTTCACCCACGACGGCTCGTTCGCCGGTGTCCGCAACTGGACCGGAGTCTTTGAGGACTACCGGCTCGTCGACTCGGCCGCACACGTCGGGACGTACCTCCTGCTGTGGCTGCCGATCCTCGTCCTGCTGGTGCTCTCCCTCGCGCTGACCCTGCATGTGAAGCCGGGCCGCTTCTCCTCGACGATGCAGTTCGTCTACTACCTGCCGGGCGCGGTCACCGGATCGGCGGCGGCCCTGCTGTGGCTGTTCATGGTCAGCCCCGACGCCAGCCCGTTCACACCGGTCCTCGACCTGTTCGACATCACCAGCGCCACCGACGCCCTCTCGGGGCAGAACCTCATCGCCGTCCTCACCGTGATGGGCGTCGCCGTTCACGCCGGCGGCTGGATCATCGTCCTGTACGGGGCGCTGAACGCCCTGCCCAAGGACGTCATGGAGGCCGCCCAGGTCGACGGGGCGTCCACCTGGCGCACCACCTGGCACATCAAGCTGCCCATGGTCCGCAGCTACGTCGCCTTCGTCCTCATCTCCAGCTTCGCCGCCGGCAGCCAGGTCTTCGTCGAACCGACCGTGCTGACCACCGGCGCCCCCGGACAGATCAGCCCCACCTGGTCGGTCAACCAGCTCGCGTACAACTACGCGACCCAGGAAGGGGACTTCGGCAAGGCCGCCGCCCTCTCCCTGGCCATGCTCGCGGTCGGTCTGCTGGCCGCCTGGATCGTCATCAGCCGCACCCGCATGTACGAAACGGACCACCGGTGATCACACGTGAGAGGCGTCCGAGCCCGATGAACGCCGTATCCCGCTCCGCACGGCTGCTCTTCCTCCTCGGCGCCGCCGTCTTCTTCGGACTCCCGCTCCTGTGGCTGGTCCTCGCCCCGACCCGCACCGTCGACGACCTCACCACAGGGTCCTCGCTCGGCTTCGGCTCGCTGGGCAACGTGGGCGACGCCTGGAACCACCTCATGAGCTACAACGACGGCCAGATAACCCTGTGGATCGGCAACTCCGTCTTCTACACCGCGGCCAGCGTCGCCCTGTCCCTGGTGCTCTGTGTGCCAGCCGGATACGTCCTGGCCAAGCACGACTTCGGTGGCCGCAAGCTGCTGCTGACGCTCTCCATCGTCTGCATGATCCTCCCGCCGGCCGCGCTCGTCCTGCCGCTCTACCTGGAGATGAACGCCTTCGGGCTCACCGGCACCCCCGCCTCGGTGATCCTGCCGCTCTCCTTCTACCCCTTCGGCGTCTACCTCGCCTATCTCCACTTCGCGGCCAACCTCCCGGACAGCCTGCTGGACGCCGGACGGGTCGACGGGGCGGGGGAGCTGCGGCTGTTCTGGTCGATCGGGATCCCGCTCGCCAAGCCCGCCATCGGTCTGATCGCCTTCTTCTCCTTCACCCGCACCTGGACGGACTTCTTCCTGCCGTTCGTGATGCTCGCCGACGACCGCACCTTCACCCTGCAACTCGGCCTGATGTCCCTGCTCCAGTCGACCGGCGCCGTCAACGCCTCCAGCGGCTTCAGTGACCTGGACATCCACCAGCCCGAGGCGGCCCTGGCCGGACTCGTCGCCTGTGTGCCCACGCTCGTCGCCTTCCTGTTCGCCCAGCGCTTCCTGCGTACGGGACTGCTCGCCGGCGCGGAGAAGGGGTGACGCACATGACCGACGACAGCCGCTCGCGACTGCAGGAGTACGTGCGCACGCTCACCGAACCCCTCCTGCCGCACTTCAGCCCCGGCCGGGCCCGGCTGCGCCTGGGCGTCAACACCGCCATCCACGACGACCCGGCCGCCGAACTGGAGGCGTTCGCCCGCCCCCTGTGGGGCCTCGCCCCGCTCGCCGCTGGCGGTGGGGACTTCGCGCACTGGGAGTACTGGGTACGCGGCCTGGCGGCCGGCACCGACCCGGCGCACCCCGAGTACTGGGGCCCGCCCGGACCGCACAACCAGCGCATCGTGGAGATGGCGGCCATCGGCTTCGCCCTCGCGCTCGCCCCCGACCGCCTCTGGGAACCGCTGGGCGAGCCGGAACGCGAGCGGGCCGCCCACTGGCTGACCACCGGCATGGCCTGCCCGGTCACCGACAACAACTGGCTGTTCTTCCCCGTCCTGATCGGACTCGGACTCGACCGCGTCGGTGTCCCGTACGACCGCGCGCGTGTCACCGCCTGCCTGGACCGGCTGGAGACCTTCGCCCGCGGCGACGGCTGGTACTCCGACGGTCCCACCGAACGCCGCGACTACTACGTGCCGTGGGCGATGCACTTCTACGGACTGCTGTACGCGGCGCTCGCCGGCCACCGCGACCCCGAACGGGCCGTCCGCTTCCGGATGCGTGCCGCCCTGTTCGCCCAGGACTTCCAGCACTGGTTCGCCGACGACGGTGCCGCCGTCCCCTACGGCCGCTCCCTCACCTACCGCTTCGCCCAGGCCGCCTTCTGGTCCGCCCTGCCCTACGCCGGAGTCGAAGCCCTTCCCTGGGGCGTCGTCAAGGGGCACCTGATGCGCCATCTGCGCTGGTGGCGGCAGCGCCCCGACGCCGCACCCGGCGGCCTCCTCTCCGTCGGCTACGCCTACCCGCAGCCCGCACTCGCCGAGCAGTACAACGCCCCGGGCTCCCCGTACTGGGCCCTGAAGACCTTCCTTCCGCTCGCCCTGCCCGCCGGCCACCGCTTCTGGACCGCCGCCGAACGCGGCGCACCCGCCCTGCCCGCCCTCTCGCCCCAGCCGCACGCGGGCGCCCTCCTGATGCGCTCCGGCGGCGACGTCACCCTGCTCGCCGGCCGCCAGCACCACGCCTGGGTCCGGCACGCGGCGGAGAAGTACGCCAAGTTCGCCTACTCCACACGCTTCGGCTTCAGCCTGCCCGCCGGACCCGTCGGCCTGGAGCAGGGGGCGTACGACTCGATGCTGGCCCTCAGCGACGACGGCGGCATCCATTACCGCGTGCGCGAGGAACCGGGCGACCACCAGGTCACCGACGACACCGTGCGCTCCACCTGGCACCCCTGGCCCGATGTCGAGATCACCACCTGGCTCACCGCCGCCCCGCCCTGGCACACGCGCGTCCACCGCATCCGCACCGCGCGGCCGCTCCGGACCGCCGAGGCCGCGTTCGCCGTCGACCGCGACACCGGCGCTCCGTCCGGACTCAGCCGTCGGGCGGGCCCCGCCAGTGCCGTCGTCACCGGCCCCGGCGGACTCACCGGCCTCACCGACACCGACGGCCGCCGCACCGGGCAGATCCTCGACTGCCTGCCCGGCACCAATGTGCTCGCCCGCCGCACCGCGCTGCCCATGCTCACCGGCGAACTCCCGCCCGGCGAGCACTGGCTGAGGTGTGCCGTCCTCGGCGCCCCGCCGGGTCCGGACGGCGAGACCGCATGGAATCACCCACCCGCACCACCGAACACCGGAGGCTGTACATGAGACCGGCTCTCAGTCCGACATCCCTGGTGGCCGCAGCGGCTGCCGCACTGATCGCCTTGCCGCTCGCCCTGCCGTCCGTGGCCACCGCGGCCACCCACGGCCGGACGTACGAGGTCGCGACCTGGGGGTCCGACCGGTCGGGCGGCAGCGCACAGCATCCGCTGCGTACGATCTCGCGCTGCGCCGAACTCGTACGCCCCGGCGACAGCTGTCTGATCCACCGGGGCACCTACCGCGAGCAGATCACCCCGCCCGCCGGCCGCGAGGACGCGCCCGTCACCTTCGCCGCCTACGGCGACGGCACGGTCACGGTCGACGGCACCGAGACGGTCACCGGCTGGCAGGACGCCGGCGACGGCCTCGTCTCCGTGAAGACGGACCTCCCGCTCGACGCGAGCGAGAACGCCCTCTTCCTCGACGGCGACCGCGCCATGGAGGGCCGCTGGCCCAACTCCGGCACCGACCCGCTCAATCCGACCTGGGCCGTCGCCGAGAAGACCTCCACCGACCAGCACATCGACGACCCCGAGCTGCCGGCCGGGGACTTCACCGGCGCGACCGTCCACCTGTGGGCCGGCTCCAACCCGTGGAGCCAGCAGACCGGAACGGTCACCTCCACCACCGCGGGCGCCCTCGAGTTCCAGGGCGGCAACTACCGCTGCGACCCGCTCTGCATGGGCGACAAGAACTACCGCAACTACTACCTCGTCGGCGCCAGGGCCGCACTCGACCAGCCGGGCGAGTGGTACTACGACAAGGCAGCCGGAACGCTCTACCTCGTCCCGCCGAAGGGCGGCATGCGGGGCCACACCGTCACCGCCAAGCACCGCTCCTGGGGCATCGACCTCAGCGGCAGCTCGTACGTCACCGTCCGGGGCCTCGACCTGTGGGGCACCTCGCTGCGCACCGGGAACGACAGCACCGGAGTCCTCGTCGAGGACCTGAACGCCCGCTACGTCTCCGAGTACTCGACGCTCCCGATGCCCGCCGACGACGAACTCGCCATCGAACCCGGCGAGGGCCACATCGTCGTCTCCCGCATCCTGGACTCGGGCATCCAGCTCCTCGGCAGCGGCAACACCCTGCGCGACAGCGAGATCGGCTACTCCGCCGGCACCGGTGTCCTCGTCCGGGGCAGCGGCAACACGGTCACCAACACCTACATCCACGACGTCGGCTGGATGGGCAGCTACACCCCCGGCATCGAGATCAACGGCAGTGACCACACCCTCACCCACAACACCGTCCGCCGCACCGGCCGGGGCAGCATCGACGTGTCGTGGCAGCTGAACGGCGTGCCGTTCCACAACAACACGATCGCCTACAACGACCTGTCCGAGGCGATGCGGACCTCCCGCGACGGAAGCCCGTTCTACGTCTGCTGCAACCTGGACGCCACCGGCACCAGCGTCGACCACAACATCGTCCACGACGACGACGGCCAGGTCGGCTACTACATCGACAACTCCTCCAGCAACTTCCTGCTCCATCACAACGTCGCGTACAACACCGGCACCCGGGGCACCTTCTTCAACGGCCACAGCGGCGTCAGCCTCGGCAACCGGGACCACCACTCCTCGTACGGGCAGGGCATCACCGGCGCCTCGGTCCGGCTCAGCGGGGCCACCGACGCCACCGGGACCTATGTCAGCAACATCGTCGGGATGACCAAGACGGAGATCTCCGGCCCCGGCGACCCGGGCCCCGTCGTGCGCAGCAACCTGCTGCCGCCCACCGATCCGGGCTACACCGACACCCGCAACGGTGAACTGTGGCTGCGCGAGGGCTCACCCGCCATCGACGCGGGGGAGACCGTCGACGGAGTGACGACCGGGGTGCGCGGCGCCGGGCCCGACCAGGGTGCCTACGAGTACGGCGATGCCATCTGGTCCGCTGGCTGCAACCTGGACGGCTGTGTCTCCCGCGTCCGCAACGACGGCTGGAGCGCCACCGCGTCGGACGGCTCCGACGCGTCCGCCGCGGTCGACGGCGTCCAGACCACCCAGTGGAGGACGGCCGGGCTCCAGACGCCGGGGCAGTCGCTCACCGTCGACCTCGGCACGCCCAGGACCGTCGGCAGGCTCGCCCTGGACGCCGGCCTCGACGCCACCGGGCACCCGTCGGGCTTCACCGTCTCCACCAGCCGCGACGGCAAGCAGTGGGGGACACCGGTCGCCGAGGTCAGTGGCCGCTCCTTCACCCAGGAGGCCGTCTTCGCAGCGCAGACGGTCCGCTATCTGCGGATCACGCTCACCGCACCCGGTGACACCGAGTGGGCCGTGAACGAGATCCGGCTGTACGCGGACGGCCCCGACGCCGCTGCCACCCTCCAGGCCGAACAGGCCACGGAGGTCAAGGGCATCACCCGGGGCGACGCGGCCACCGGCCTCCTGGGGTCCGGCGACCGCTTCGGCTTCCGCAAGGTCCAGTTCGGTGCGGGAGCGGACCGGCTGGCCGTCCGTCTCGCCGCTCCGGGCCGGGGCGTGACCGGTGTGCTCCAAGTGCGCCTGGACAGCCCGAAGGGCCGGATCGTGGGGGTGCTTCCGGTGCGGGCCACCGGGGGCGCCGACACCTGGCAGGAGCAGTCGGCGAAGCTGCTGCACACCGTCACCGGCGCACACGACGTGTACGTCGTCGCGGCCGGCGGCCGGACGACCGCGGCCGTCGACTGGCTGACCTTCCGCAAGTGAGCAAGTGAGTAAGTGAGCAAGTGGTCCATTGGCCGAGTGGCCCAGGGAACAAGGGGGCAAGAAGGCAGGACCACGCGTGAGTACGCGGGTGGGGCCGGGGCATCGGAGACGATGTCCCGGCCCCACCCGCACCTCCGGGTCAGGGAGCGGAGACGACGTGCGGGCCGCCCGTGGGCGCCCAGGAAGGCGTCACACCCGTCACCTGGCACACCATGAGGAACAGCGGGATGGGCGGCGTGTACGGCGTACGGCTCTCGGGCTGGTGGATCAGCCGGGGCCGTACCGCGGGGACACACGCCCCTCGTGCGTACGAAGCCTGCGCGGGCCAGTCCAGATCGAGGTCGGAACCGGCCGGGACGATCCACCACCAGCGGTCGGCGTCCGCGAAGACGCAGCCCGTACGCGGCAGATGAGACATCAGCCGGAAGCCGTAGCGCTCGGGCACGCCCACCGCGTCGCAGCCCAGGCTCGCCGAGAGGGATGCGGGCAGCGGCAGTTGCACCATGCCGACGCCGGTGGAGCGGCCGGGCTCGCGGGAGCGCCGGGATCCGAGCAGATGGGACATCGCGTTCTTCAGCATGAGTGCTCCGAGCCGTGCGGCAGTTCGGCCCACACGATGCGGCCCGAGCCGTCCCCGGCGTCGCGGGACCCCCAGGCACTGCACATCGCGTCGACGAGCAGCAGGCCGCGTCCGTGCTCGTCGTCGGCTCCGGCGCCGAACCGGGGTCCGCCGGGCTGGTGTCCTTGGTCCTGTACGGCTATGCGCAGCCGGTTCTCCAGGCGGCGCAGTTCGCACACGACACGCGTGCTGGCGGTGTGAACCACCGCGTTGGTGACCAGTTCGGACACGATGAGGACCGCCGCGTCGCGGGCGTCGTCCTTCAGCCGCCACTGGCCCAGCCGGGACCGCGTCAGCCGACGGGCTCCGGCGACGGACTCGGGGTGCGCGGGCAGCGCGAAGCAGTATCGGAGCGCATCCGTCCCGGGACTGAGGTCGATGAGCCGGGGGATGAGCGCACTGCCAGGTGCCACGACCGAATCCTCACAGTGGGGACTGTGTCACGCTTCGCGATCTTCCTGAATGAACGCGGGCATGACGACCGAACTGGTTCACTCCCCAACTGTCCCCCTGTCGTGAACACTTGGCAAGGGGCACTCTGAAAAATTCAGAGTGGCTGTGTCCTTTGGCCGTACGCCCATGGCACACTCATGCCAAACAGCGCATCGGGAGGTCTGAAGTGAGCGAACCGCGGTCCGCCCCGACCGTGGGTCAGGTCGTTCTCGGCAAGCGCCTGCAGGATCTGCGGGAGCTCGTCGGCCTGAGCCGGGACCAGGCAGCCAAGGTGCTGCGCGTCGGCTCTGCGACGATCCGGAGGATGGAGACCGCCGAGGTCGCGCTCAAGATCCCCTATGTGCAGTCGCTCCTGAAGGCCTACGGGATCTCCGAGGCGGAGTCCGACGCCTTCGTCGACCTCGCCGAGGAGGCCAACAAGCCGGGCTGGTGGCAGCGGTTCCACGACGTGCTGCCCGACTGGTTCAGCATGTACGTCAGCCTGGAGGGCGCCGCGAGCCTCCTGCGCATGTACGAGCCGCACTTCGTCCCCGGACTCCTGCAGACCGAGGACTACGCGCGCTCGGTGATGCGCACCGGGGCCCTCGGCCAGTCCAGCCCCGAGGACATCGAGCGCCATGTGGCCCTGCGCATGGAGCGGCAGTCGCTGCTGACCCGGCCGGACGCCCCGCGGCTGTGGGTGGTGATGGACGAGACGGTGCTGCGCCGCCCGGTGGGCAGCCCCGAAGCCATGCGCGCCCAGACCGACCGGCTGCTGGAAGCGGTGGAGATGCCCCATGTGACCCTCCAGATCGCCGAGTTCTCGACCGGCCATCACCCGGGCACCTACGGGCCGTTCGTCCTGTTCCGGTTCGCCGTCCCCGAGCTGCCGGACATGGTCTACAGCGAGTACCTGACCGGGGCCGTCTACTTCGACGCGCGCTCCGAGGTGGCTTCGTATCTCGAGGTCATGGACCGCATGGCGGCCCAGGCCGCGACTGCACAACGCACGAAGGAAATCCTCCGGGACTTCCGCAAGGAGCTGTGATGACCCCCATATACAACGGCATGCCGGCCGCCGATCTCGGCTCCGAGGGCTGGTACAAGCCGTGGAGCGGCGGCAACGGCGGCAACTGTGTCGAGGCGATGAAGCTCTCCGACGGAAGAATCGCGATGCGCCAGTCGGCGGATCCCGACGGCCCGGCCCTGATCTACTCCCACCGCGAGATCGCCGCTTTCATCCAGGGGGCCAAGGCCGGTCAGGCAGACTTCCTTCTCACCTGACCCCACAGCGCGGACGGTTCCCGGTCGTCGCGCACCGCTTTCGTCCTCTGCTCGCCGACACGGATCCAAGGAGCGCGCCATGACCGGGCACGAGCCCCCAGCCGAGATCGACACCAGCAAGCCGCATCCCGCGCGGATGTACGACTGGTTCCTCGGCGGCAAGGACAACTATCCGGTCGACGAGCAGATGGCCCGGCAGCTGCTGGCCGTCGACGCGCGCGGACGTGACATGGCGCGCGTCAACCGGGCCTTCATGCACCGCTCGACCCGCTGGCTCGCGGAGAACGGCATCCGTCAGTTCCTCGACATCGGCGCCGGGATACCGACCGAGCCCAACCTCCACCAGATCGCCCAGCGGACCACGCCGGAGGCGCGCGTCGTCTACTGCGACAACGACCCGATCGTCCTCGCGCACGCGGCCGCCCTGCTGCGCTCCACCCCGGAAGGCGCCACCGAGTACATCCAGGCCGACGCGCGCAGGCCCGAGGCCATCCTGGAAGCGGCGGGCAAGGTCCTCGACTTCGACCGGCCGGTCGCGCTGTCCCTGCTGGCGCTGCTGCACTTCCTGGACGACGAGGACGGTGCCGCCGAACTGGTGGACCGCCTGGTCGACCAGCTGGCCCCCGGCAGCTACCTCGTCCTCTCACAGACCACCGGCGACTTCGACCCGGAGGGTGCGGCACGGGCCGCCGCCATGTACAGGGCGCGCGGCATGACCCTGCGCCCGCGCAGCCGTGCCGAACTCACCGCGTTCTTCCACGGCCTCGAACTCGTCGATCCCGGCGTCTCGCTCTCCGCCGACTGGCACCCGGAGCTCGGCGAGGTCGTCGACGTCCCGGGCGACGAGCCGATCCCGGGCTACGCGGGGGTGGCCCGCAAGGCCTGATGGCGCGAGGCCCCGGGCCGCCGTCCTCCGGTGTGCCGCGATTCCGGCGCGGCGGTGAAACGTGCGGCCGCCCGCAGGGGCGCACGACGCTTCCGAGTCCGGCCGCAGGCGACAATGGACCCATGTCCCGACGCACCGCACGCCCCCGCCGCCCCTCCGCCGCCCCCGTCTTCCGGATCACGGCCGCCCTGCCGTGCCCGTGCGGGCTGCCCGCCACCTACGGCGAGTGCTGCGGCCGGTACCACGCGGGGACGCCGGCGACGACGTGCGAGGCGCTGATGCGCTCCCGGTACACCGCCTTCGTCGTCCGGGACGTCGCGTACCTGCTGCGCACCTGGCACCCGGACCACCGCCCCGAAGTCCTCGAACTCGACCCCGGACAGCGCTGGCAGGGTCTGGAGATCCTGGAGGCGACGGGGGGCAGCGCCTTCCACACCACGGGCACGGTCACCTTCCGGGCGCACTACACGTCCGGCGGCCACAGCGATTCGCTCCACGAGAAGAGCCGGTTCGTCCGGCACGAGGGAGCCTGGGTCTACGAGTCGGCCGTCTTCGCCGCCTGACGCCCGGCCTCCCGGGCCGTCGGCCGACGCGCGAACCCGGACCGGCGCCCGGCCTCCCTCCTGACGCCCGGGCTCCTTCCCGGCTGCCCGGACGGCCGGGAGGCGCCCGAACCCCGGACGGCGTCAGACCGGTGCCCCCGCAGGGGCCGCCGGGGAGAGCTCCTGGGTGAGGTCCTCCGCCAGCAGCCGCTTGGCGATCACATCGACTGCCGCGCGCAGCCGGGCGTCGTCCGCCTGCTCCCGCTGGTCGCCCAGCTGCTCATTGAGCCAGTGGGACCATGCTTCGTTGATGGTCCTGGCCTCGCGGCTGCCCGCCTCGGTGTGCGTGAGCAGATGGCCGTCCCCGGTGAGATAGCCCTCCTCGATCATCCGGTCGAAGACGGGCACCAGGACCTCCGGCGGAATCCGGTGCCGGGCCGCGATCAGCCGGAGCCCCGCATGGCCGACCATCCGGGTGAACAGCTCGACCTGCATCACCGCCCAGGCTCCCGCCATGTCGAGCCGGGTGTCGGACGAGGCCACGATCCGCCGGGCCGTGTCCGGGTCCACCCGCCGCAGGACCTTGGCCACCGAGAACTCCAGCAGCCGGGCCGAGTCCCCGGCGCTCGGCGACGCGAACCCCTCGCCCATGTCGGTCGAGCCCGCCCGTGCCGTGTCCCGCAGCTTCACCTCCTTCAGGAACAACGCCACGAGGAAGCCCAGCACGGCGACCGGCACGGTCCACAGGAACACCGTGTGCAGCGTGTCGGCGTAGGCCTGCGCCAGCGGCGCCTTCTGGGCGCCGGGCAGGGAGTGCAGCCCCTCCGGGCTCTGCGAGGCCTTCGCCAGCACCGCCGGATCACCGCCCGCCCGCACCGCCGCCGCGACCCCGTCCTGGAGGTTCGGGCCGAGCGAGTTGGCGTAGATCGTGCCGAACACCGCCGTACCGAAGGAACTGCCGAGCGTACGGAAGAACGTCACGCCCGAGGTCGCCGTACCCAGATCGGCGTAGTCGACGGTGTTCTGCACCGCGATGGTCAGCACCTGCATGCACAGCCCGATACCGAGACCGAGCACCAGCATGTACAGCGACTCCCGCCACACTCCGCTGTCCGGGCCCATCCGGGAGAGCAGGAACAGCCCGACCGCCATGACCAGCGAACCCACGATGGGGAAGATCCGGTACCGGCCGGTCTTGCTGACCACGTTGCCGCTGAAGATCGAGGCGGCCAGCAGACCGATGACCATCGGCAGCGTCCGCACCCCCGACAGTGTGGCGGAGTCACCGTCCACGTACTGCAGATAGGTCGGCAGATAGATCATCGCGCCGAGCATCGCGAAGCCCACGATGAAGCTGAGGATCGAGCAGACCGTGAAGACGGGATTGCCGAACAGCCGCATCGGCAGCATCGGCTCCTTCGCCCGGAACTCGACGAGGCAGAACGCGGCCAGGGCGAGCAGGCCGAGGACGAACAGGCCGATGATGACGGGCGAGCCCCAGGCGTACTCGTTGCCGCCCCAGCTCGTCGCCAGGATCAGGGAGCTCGCCCCGACCGTGACCATCGTGATGCCCAGGTAGTCGATGACCGGCCGCCCCGCCGCCTTCACCGACGGAATGGTGCGGGCCGCCGCGATGACCACCCCGATCGCGATCGGCACATTGACGTAGAACGCCCAGCGCCAGGTCAGGTGGTCGGTGAAGAGCCCGCCGAGGAGCGGTCCGACGACGGTCGAGACACCGAAGACGGCACCGATCGCACCCTGGTACTTGCCCCGGTCGCGCAGCGGGATCACATCGGCGATGAGCGCCATCGAGGTGACCATCAGACCGCCCGCGCCGATGCCCTGCAGACCGCGCCACACGATGAGCAGCGTCATGTTCGTCGCGAGACCGCAGAGGAACGAGCCGGTGATGAAGATGACCGCCGAGAGCTGGAAGACGATCTTCCGGCCGAACAGGTCGCCGAACTTGCCGACCAGGACCGTCGCCACCGTCTCCGCCAGGAGATACGCGGTCACCACCCACGACATATGGGCGGCGCCCCCGAGGTCCGAGACGATCGTGGGCAGCGCGGTCCCCACGATCGTCTGGTCCAGGGCCGCCAGCAGAATGCCCAGCACGATCGTCGCGAAGACGATGTTCCGGCGGCGCGGGTCGAGCAGGGGCGGTGCGCCGGCGGTTTGTGGGGCGGGGGCGGTCTCGCTGGCAGTCGTCACCTTTGCACCCTCACACCGCCCTCTGTCACCCGCATGCGGGGGACGGCCGGACGTGTCAGCCCATCAGGTCCTTGAGCGACGCTTTCATCCGGGTCACGAACGCTTCCCGCACCGGCTCGCCCACCCGGTCCAGCGAGAGATACGGATTGAGGTCCTCCAGTTCCACGAGCAGCAGCTCACCCTCGGCCGTCCGGCACGCGTCGACCCGCTGGATGCCGTGGTCGAGGCTGTTCCAGCCGATGAACGAGCGCGCGAACGCCAGATCCGCCCCACTCGCCTCGTACGGCTCCAGCACCCACCGCTGCTCGGGGTGCGGCGCGTTCAGCGCGTACTGGAAGTCGTGGTCGACGAAGTAGAAGGACACCTCGTAGCGGAAGTCGATCCGAGGCTGCACCAGCTGTGTACCGTCCGCCTCGGGCGGCAGTACGGGGGTACGTACGAACCGCAGCCCGACCGAGTCCGCGCCCAGCTTCGGCTTGACGACATACTCCCCGGCGTCGGGCAGCAGCCCCAGATCCGCCGTCCGGTCCACCGTCGGTATCACCGGGTAGCCGGCGCGGCTGAGATCGACGAGGTACTGCTTGCCCGCCATGTCACCCCGGCCGGTGAGCGGGTTGTACACCCGCGTGCCCAGCTCCCGCGCCCGCGCGCGGAACGCGTCGTACGCCTCCTGGTAGTGCAGCACCGGACCACTGTTGCGTACGACGACCGCGTCGAAGCCTTCCAGGAGCGCGGCGGCATCACGGGGGTGACAGAGCGCGATGTCGAAGTCCTCGCGCAGCCGCGACGTCAGATGGATGTCCTCGTCGCAGTAGCGGCGTCCGCGGGCCTCGTAGGCCAGGTCGGTGACGAAGAGGACGGACGGGCGTGGACCGGCGGGCATGGCTTTTCCCCAAGGGGTATCAGGGCGGACATTTCGTCAATAGCCTGGGCGGCGTTGCCCGTCGACGACCCTGGAGCGTCATGACATCCGCCCCACAAGAGTCACCCGTGCCGCAAGCGCCGCCCGTGCCCGACATTCTCTCTCCGGCCTTCGCCGCCGACCCCTACGGGGCCTACCGGATCATGCGCGAGCACCACCCGCTGATCCGGCACGAGGCCACGAACAGCTACCTCGTCTCCCGTTACGAGGACGTCGAGCGGGTCTTCAAGGACAAGGCCGGGGAGTTCACCACCGAGAACTACGACTGGCAGATCGAACCCGTCCACGGCAGGACGATTCTTCAGCTCGGCGGCCGTGAACACTCCGTGCGCAGGGCCCTGGTCGCCCCGGCCTTCCGGGGCGCCGAACTCCAGGAGAAGTTCCTCCCGGTCATCGAGCGCAACGCGCGCGAGCTGATCGACACCTTCCGGCACACCGGTGAGGCCGATCTCGTCGGCCAGTTCGCGACGCGCTTCCCCGTCCTCGTCATCGCCGACATGCTGGGGCTCGACAAGGCCGACCACGACCGCTTCCACGGCTGGTACACCAGCGTCATCGCCTTCCTCGGCAACCTCGCGGGCGACCCCGAGGTGGCGGCGGCCGGCGACCGGACGCGGCAGGAATTCGCCGAGTACATGGTCCCGGTCATCCAGGAGCGGCGGAAGGCACCCGGCGACGACCTGCTCTCCACGCTCTGCGCGGCCGAGATCGACGGTGTCCGGATGAGCGACGAGGACATCAAGGCGTTCTGTAGCCTGCTGCTCGCCGCGGGTGGCGAGACCACCGACAAGGCCATCGCCTCGATCTTCGCCAATCTGCTCACCCACCCCGAGCAGCTGGCCGCCGTACGGGAGGACCGCGACCTCATCGACCGGGCCTTCGCCGAGACGCTGCGCCTCACTCCGCCCGTGCACATGATCATGCGGCAGACCGCCGCGGATGTGGAGATCGGCGGCGGCCGGGTGCCCGCGGGCTCGACCGTCACCTGTCTGATCGGCTCGGCCAACCGGGACGCCGGCCGGTACCGCGACCCCGACCGCTTCGACCTCTTCCGCACGGATCTGACCAGTACCACGGCGTTCTCGGCCGCGGCCGACCATCTGGCGTTCGCCCTCGGCCGGCATTTCTGTGTCGGGGCGCTGCTGGCCAGGGCCGAGGTGCGGACCGGGGTGAACATGCTGCTCGACGCGATGCCCGACGTCCGGCCGGCGGACGGGTTCACCCTGTCCGAGCAAGGTGTCTTCACCCGGGGTCCGCAGTCGCTGCCGGTGCGGTTCACGCCTGTCGGCGGCTGATCCTGGCCGGCGGAGCGGTCAGTCGACGCGGGTGCAGACGTTGTCCGTGGATCCGTGGATCATGTGCAGCGTCCGGTACCCGTCGGCGCCGATGTCCAGCGTGTAGACGCCGTCGACCAGGTGCTCGCCGCGCGGCAGATTGCCGTTGTGCTCGCCGACACCGAGGAGTACCGGTCCGATGGCGTGCCAGCGCTGCGATCCGTCGGCGCGGAGGTCGACGATCGCACTGCCACCGGCATCGGCGTCGTAGGAGGCACCGGTGGCGGTGTTGGTGACCCGGATGACCAGATCGCCCCGGTACGCGACTTCCGACGGCGACCCGTCGGGACGGGTGGCGAGCACCTTCCGCACGACCTCGTCCACGATCGGTTCGCCGTGGATCGGGGCGTCGCAGCGGGTGCCTGCCGGCTGGTCGAAGGGGGCGGTCGGCGCGGGCTCCCAGCCGACGCCCGGGACGGCCGGTGCGGCGGCCGACGAGGGTGCCGCGGCCAGCAGCGCGGTGGTGAGTGCCAGGGCGGAGACAAGGGTGGTCCGGTGCATGGGTTCTCCCGGTGGCGGGGGCATGCGGAGGACGCCGCGGCCGGTGTGCCCCCGTACACCGGCCGTCCTCTCTCCGGACGAGCATGCTCCCGCCGGCGCGCACTGTCCCGGGGGCGCGCGAGGGCGGCGTCCGGACGGGTGCCCGTACCTGCCCGGCTCAGCGGATGTGGCGTCCCGAGACCGCGCGCGCGATGACCAGGCGCTGGATCTCACTGGTCCCCTCGAAGATCGTGTAGATCTTTGCGTCGCGGTACATCCGCTCGACCGGATGTTCACGGCTGTACCCGGCGCCGCCGAGGATCTGGACGGCCTTCTCTGTGGCGGACACCGCGAGTTCGCCCGCGCGCAGCTTGGACATGGAGCCCTGCCCCGCATCGAAGGTCCGGTCGTTGCGGGCCATCCAGGCGGCCTGCCAGATCAGCAGCCGCACGGCTTCGATCTCGGTGCGGATGTCGGCCAGTGCGAACGCGATCGACTGGTTCTCGATGATGGGCCGGCCGAACGCCTCGCGCCGGCCGGCGTACTCCAGCGCGTACTCGTACGCCGCGCGCGCGATGCCCAGTGCCTGGGCGCCGACGGTCGGGCGGCTGACCTCGAAGGTCGCCATGGCCGCCTGACCCTTGGCATTGCCGCCCTCATGGGCACGGGCGAGCCGGGTGTCCAGCTTCTCCTTTCCGCCGAGCAGGCAGTGTCCGGGAACCCGTACGTCGTCGAGGAAGATGTCCGCCGTGTGCGAGGCGCGCAGGCCCAGCTTCTTGATGGTGCGGCCGGCCTCCAGGCCCTTCGTCGCGGGCGGCACGATGAACGCGGCCTGTCCCCGGGCGCCGAGCGACGGGTCGACCGAGGCGACGACGACGTGGATCCCGGCGATCCCGCCGTTGGTGATCCACGCCTTCTGGCCGGAGAGCACCCATTCGTCCTTGGCCTCGTCGTAACGTGCCTTCGTCGCCATCGCCGAGACATCGGAGCCGGCCTGCGGTTCGGAGACGCAGAACGCCGCCACCTTCGGGTCGTCCTCGTCCCCGTAGCACTGGGGCACCCACTCGGCGAGCTGGTCGGGGGTGCCGGAGGCGAAGATTCCGGCGACGGCGAGGGAGGTACCGAAGAGGGCCATGCCGATTCCTGCGTCGCCCCAGAAGAGTTCCTCGTTGGCTATCTGGAGGGAGAGTCCCGACGGGTCGCCGTACATGTCGGCCAGGGACTCGAACCCGTACAGGCCGATCCGGGCCGCTTCCTGGATGACGGGCCAGGGCGTCTCCTCGCGGGCGTCCCATTCGGCGGCCGCCGGGCGTACCACCTGGGCGGCGAAGCCGTGCACCCAGTTGCGCAGGTCCTGCTGCTCCTCGGTGAGGGCGAGGGAGAAGTAGCTCATGGGCTTCAGGCCTTCGGGATGTCGAAGTAGCGGGTGAGGCCCGAGGCCAGGCCGACATCGCCGGCCACCTTCAGCTTGCGCATCATGAACATCGTCACGGGATTGCCGTTACCGGAGACGAGCTTCAGGAACTCCGCGTCGGCCATGACCAGCGTGGTGCGCGGCTCGGCGTCCGAGCGGCCCTCGCTGATGGCGCAGGCGCCATCGGCGATCGCGGTCTCGTAGACCGCGTCGGTGTCACCGGTGATCTTCCAGCGGATCAGCGCCTTGAGCTGTCCCGCCGCCTCCGGACGGAACTGCTGCTTCATCCGGCCGAAGACCTCGCCGAGGACGCGGGTGCGCAGTTCGCCGTGCATGACCTCGCCGAGCTGCTTGGCGGACAGGCCCTTGACGATCCGTGCGAACTCCTGCGGGGACACGGCCGCGAAGTCGAGTGCGGTCAGTTCGCCCGTGAGATTGCCGCTGCTGTTGTCGGCCACGCCAGTTCCTTACTCTGGAGTCAACTTACTTCCGAGTAAGGTAAGGGCCCCGCCGGCTCTTCGCAAGGCGGGGTGCGGTGTGTGGTTGTCAGGGGGATGCGGTTGTCGCCGGGCGACGCGGATGTCACCAGGAGCTGTCGGGGAGCACGGCCAGCCGGGGATGGTGGGCCGCCAGTACCTTGTTGGCGCGGGCCAGCTCGGAGAGGGCCTGTTCACGGTCGGCCTGGTCCTCGATGCCGAGCCTGGGCCCGCGGAACCGGCGGACCTCGCGGGCGGCGCACTCGGCGTCGAACTCCGCTTCCAGGATGTGCTGGGGGATGCAGGATCCGATCAGCGCGGCGACGCTGTCCGGGATCGGGACGGGGACGAGCAGGTGCGAGGCGGTCATGGGGGGTGCTCCCTCTCGAATGGTGGCCAGGAGGTCGGACGCCGCGTCCGCCGGTGGGCGGACGACTCCTCCATGTTTACGGGACGCGGTTCCGGGTTTCTCTCCGAGAACGTCTCCGTGTGGCAACCGTTTGGGAGTGACCGGGTATTTCCCTTTACTCGAAGGTAAGTTGACGAGTGGTGCGGACCGTGATCCGTCCGGATCTGTTCCATGCGTCCGTTACGGGGTGGTGGACTCCCTGCCGCGCTCGCGCAACTGGAGCGCCCGGAGCACGGCCTCGGTGGAGAATCTGCTCTCGGGGACGACCAGTTGCTCGCCGAAGATGGACTCCAGGTTGCGCATGCGGTAGCGCACCGTCTGGGGGTGCACATCCAGCAGTTCGCCCATGTGGGCGGCGGTGCCCCGGGTGTCGAGCCAGATGCGAAGCGTCTCGATCAGCCGTTCGCGCCGGTTGGTGCTGATGCCCGCTATGGGGGCGAGTTCCCGCTGGGCGAGCTGGTCGAGGAGAACCGGGTCGGAGAGCAGCCACAGGGTGATGAGGTGGTCCTGGCAGAGGATGAACGGCGCGTCGTCGATGACACCGGCGTCGACGAGTTCGAGGACCCTGCGCGCCCAGCGGATCGAGTCGGCGGCCAGTGCGGTGGGAACGGTCAGCCCGATCGCCGCATGGGTGCCGAGCAGGGCGTGGTCCAGCATGGTTCTTCGTGCGTCGTCGAGGGGGCCCGGGATGAGTAAATGCGGCTGGGGGGCGCTGAGGTCGACCAGGATGTCGCGGTCGGCGCTGACCCGGTCGAGCCCCGCGGGGGGACGCACCGCGACGAGGGTGACCTCCTCGGGGAGCGCCCATCCGGTCTGTTCGCACAGTTCGGCGATGGCGGAGCGGGGGACCGGGCGCCCGGCCAGGATCAGGTGCAGCAGGCGCCGGCGCATGGTCTCGGTCTGCTCACCGGCCTGGGCCTGCACTTCGAGGAATCCCTCGCGCGAGAGCGTTTCGAGTTCGTCGATGTAGGCGAAGAGGGCGTCGGCGAAGCTGAGCATCAGCGTGGGCGAGAAGTTGTAGCTCCGGCCGACCTTCTTCGCCCGCCTCAGCGCGACCCGGGCGCCGAGCCGGTACGCGCCCTGGAGCATGTCCATCGTGCGGCCCTCGTAGGCCTCGAAGCGCCCGAACCGGCGGCACATGTCGTCGCGCAGCGAGGTCGACGAGGACGGCTCGGTGATCAGGTCCACGAAGGAGGCGAGGCTCTGCTCCACACCGACCCGGATGGCCTGGCCGTTGGGGCCGCTGAGCAGCCGGGCGTACTCGGGATAGGCCCGGGTGACCTCGACGCCTATCTCCTTGATGAGGCTCGGGAGTTCGGGCCGCATGATGGCGGCGAACTCCTGGGGGAGCGGCCCCAGCGGGTCCCCCGTGTCCAATGGCGAAATGACTCTCGGCATGACATGTCCCCTCGCTCTCCGGCGCCCGGTGGGGGTGAGGCAGTGGGGAAAGCGCTCCCACGAACCGACAGGTGCGTACCAAGTTCGCGATGAAGATAGTCGAAGTCATCGGTTGTGCGCACTACTTGTGCAAGATCGAAGTGCAAGGGGCACACATCTCGGTCTCGTCGTGGTGCTCCGGTGCAGGTAGGGCGGGAGTGCTCACTTCCGGACAATATTTTCGGCCGCTCGCTCCGGTTGTGCGCAGAGATACGGGTGGGCCCGCCGCCGCTCACGACGGGAGGCGGTCCGGCGCTCACCGGCGCCGGCGGCACGCACCGCGCACCCCCGCAGCGTGGAAAGGTGCCGCCTCAATGGCCGGGCACGGAAATCTTGCGCACCAAGTGACAAGTGCATCCGTGCGGTTAGTCACCCGAATACGAGAATCGAACTCGCTACGAGCAATTTCGGCTGGCGGGATTGTGCTCCAAGTTTCCCGCAAGTAACGTCGCGGCCTGTCACAGATTGTATGTGGCCGAGAGTGTACGTCTCCCCTCGGAGAAGTGGTTCATAGCCGTGCTTCGTGCCCATTGGGCTGCCGTGGAGCACGTCCCCGCAAGCAGTGCCACCCGCATTGTCGAATCGGAGGAACTAACTGTGCGTAATACCCTCAAGAAGATGGCCGTGGCAACCGGCGTCGCTTCCGCGGCCCTGGTTCTCGGAGCCACCCAGGCCATGGCGTTCCCCGCCACCACGTGGACCGTCACGGGGAGCAGCTACACGGCCTCGTCGACGAACACGGTCCTGTCGGTGAGCGGCATCCCGCTCACCTGCCCGACCGCCGCCGCCAGCGGCACCGCCGCCAGCGCCACCGGCAACCCCGCCACGGTGGCACTCATCAACTCGGCCTCGTTCGGGACCACCGCCGCGCCGTGCACCAGCGCGCTCGGCCCGGTGAGCCCGATCGCCACCACCACACCGGCCTGGCAGATCGTTGCCGAGGACTACACCGGGGGTGTGACGACCGGCTACATCAAGGACATCCAGGCCAAGCTCACCGTGCTCACCTGTACCTTCACCGTCGACGGTGAAGTCAACGCGAAGTTCACCAACAGCAGCCATGTGCTGTCCGTCTCGAGCACCACCCGCAAGCTCACGGTCCGGACGGCCACCGCGGGCTGCACCGGGATCGTGAAGGTCGGCGACAATCCGACCTTCACCGGTGACTACACCGTCAGCGGAATCACGAGCATTGTCGGAACCTGACGGGTTATCGGGTAACCCATGGGTCGGCAGACCGCACGGCGGGACTCCCGGCGTGCGGTCTGCGGCCACGACGGAAGGGAATCACGAGGGATGATGATGCGCGGCGCGACGGGGTGGACCCGGGGGCGGACGGCAGCACGGGGCGGGGCCGTACTGGCCGCGGTCCTCATGGCCGGAATGATTCCGGGTGCTCAGGCCTCGGCCGGAGAACGCGACGTCCAGGTCGAGTTGAGCTACGGCTGCGACTTTCCCTCGGGTCCCAAGCCGGTCGCGGTCAAGGTGTCCGCGACCGTCCCCGACCGGGGCACGGCCGACCAGGCCGTTCAGCTCAGGAACGTGAGCACCGAGCTGACTCTGCCCGAGGAGGCGCTGCCCGACCTTCCCGAGGCCGGGGCCGCCGGCCTCGACGTGGAGACACAGCTGACCGTGGACGTGACTCAGGACGACCAGTCCGCCGTGACCCTGTGGGCCGGAACCACTGAGAAGCCGGTGAACCTCCCGGAATCCGGGGGGCTCGCCCTCACCGCCTCGGGCGACGTACCGACGGTGACCGCCGCGGTCTCCGGCGATCTCGTGTTCACCGCGGCGAAGCTGACCGCACGGATAGCCCCGCCTGCCGCGAACGGTGAGCAAGTGGACCCCGCGGACCCCGCGGCCATGGAGCTGACCTGCACCCCGACGGCGGACCAGGACCTGAACCTCGCCGTGGTGCGTATCGCGGGGGACGTCGAGTGGCCGACGCCCGAGCCGTCCGAGACCCCGGGCGGCAAGGCGCGCACCGAGGATGCGGACGCTTTCGCCCGGAACGACGCCGTGACGCCGAAGACGGGGGACGCGCCGGCCGTGTCGGAGACCCTGGGCGGCAAGGCACCGCACTGCGTCGGTGACGAGACGGACGACTTCAGCCTGAACGCCTATGTCACCGGCTACGCCAACGTCGCCAAGCTCAACAGCGCCACACTGTTCCCGCTCGCCTGCGCGCAGATCGAGCAGGGCCCGACCTCCATCAAGTTCCAGGACGGGCATGTGCACATCTTCCAGGACTCGACCGTGCAGCTGGAGTATCAGGGCAAGCCGCAACTTCCCCCCGCCACGGGGACGTTCCTGACCTTCGGATTCACGCCGACGACCGCGACCCTGGAGATGACCCAGATTCCCCCGGCCAACGGCCCGGACGGGAAGCCGGCGCCCAATATCCACTCCGACCTCACGATCCTCGGGCCCGGCAACAGCGAGGGGGTGACGACCGTCGATCTGCAGCTCCAGCTCCGTCTGTACAACGTGAAGGTCAACGGCGTCCCGCTGGACGTCGGTCCCAACTGCCGTACGAGCAAGCCCTTCGCGCTCCCCCTGCGGGGCGAGATGGTCCAGAAGGACTCCGTCCAGACCGGCTACACCCTGGTCACGGGCGGCGCTCTCAACGGTGAGGTCACCCTTCCGCCCTTCTCCGGGTGCGGTGTGGGCGAGGACCTCGACAATCTCTTCACCGCTTCCATCTCCGGAGTCCCCGGTGCCGTGAAGCAGGTCCAGGGGGCGCCCTGCGCCGCCGCGCAGCATGTCGAGACCCTGTGCACGAAGGACAGCCAGCCGGTCCAGATTCCCGAGCCGCAGCGCTGAGCCCGGCCTCGTCCGCCCTGCGTCGCACAGACGCACGACCATCCCATTCGTCCGGCCGCCACGCATTCGGCCCACCATGAATTGAGGGAGTAATGAGAGCTGTCCCGAAGAGATGGCGCAACGGTATGTTCGCCGCTGTCGCCGCCGCGGTGGTCGCGATCCCGCTGACCCCGCTGTCCGCCTCCGCCGCCTCCGCGAACCTGAACGGGGACTGGGCGCCCTTCTCACGCTGTCCCGTCGACGACCCCGCCATGCTCGCGGCGGACGGTCAGGACCTCGTCGCCTCCTGTGTCTCCTCGTACTCGCCCGGCGGTGAGTTCAAGCTGGGCACCACAGAGGCTGCCATCGGCGCCAACGACATGCAGTTCGGCGTCATCCAGGACACCGCGGCCGGCACCTTCAAGGTGGTCCCGCCCAAGGACGGGGCGCTGGTGGGGACGCCCACCGAGATCCCCGGCGGACTGCTCGGGCTCATGTGCCCCAGCAACGTCCCCGTCGTCAGCGCGGTCTGCGGACAGCTCAGCGACGCCAGCCTCAACAGGGTGACGGCGACGGTGGAGTCCGCGGGCGTGCCCACGGAGTTCGACCTGACGTCCGGTCTGGGTGTCGGCCGGCCCATCGTGAAGCTTCCGGTACGGGTCCACCTGGAGAACACACTCCTGGGCTCCAACTGCTACATCGGCAGCGCCTCCGAGCCGGTGATCCTGCGTCCGCAGAACACCACCGCGCCGGCCCTCGCCATCGAGCGCTTCGACGGTGACGGCACGCGCAACGCCACGGGCGGTGCCATGCTCAGGTTCGCACTCACCGGCAACACCCAGGCGGACACCACCTTCGCGGCGCCGAAGGCCACCGGCTGCGGGCTGGGCGGATCGCTCAGCTGGGCGGTGAACCTGAAGGAGGGGCTGCCGTCCCTGTCGGGCGACAACCACATCACGCTCAACAACGCCTCCACGTACAGCGGAGCGCTCACCGCCCCGGGCCTGGTCCTGCCCAACGCCGGCAAGAAGCTCGCCGAGTACTGGCACTCCGCGGTGAAGTAGCACCGGCCGGCCCGGCGGGGCACACGCGCGTATTTGTCACTCCCTGCGTGTCCCCGCCGTGCCCGCAACAGCCCGCCCCTGCCGGGAGATCTCCTGGTAGGGGCGGGCTTTGTCGTGCCCGGAGGTGTTCCGGAACCTCCTGGAATCCCTTCGGAAGGACTCACCTTCGTATAGGTTTCGCACGCCCAATACTCATGTGCGGACAAGAATTACGGTTCTGCGGGCGGCCACGCAAAAAGTTCCTGAACCGCTATTGCGAAGGCAGGTTACCGAGTCGTAGCGTCCCAGTTGAGCAGCGCGGAAACGCGTCCGTGACTGTTCGTCCGACCCACGTGGAGTCCAGGTCGCGCCCCTCTTGACCCGGAATCCGGACCGGGAATTCCCCAGCCCCGAACCCGTTGTCCCCGGAGCGGTGCTCCCGCTCCCGGGGTCCCGCGGCTCCGACCCTCGGGGGCCGAGGGGCCCCGATCCGCACACCGGAGACCTTGCGCAGATTCCGACAAAGCCCGCGAGCGGTTTTGTCACTCAGTGACAAGTGATCCACATCGAGAACCTGGTTCGCCGATCTCCGCTGTTCAACGGCTTGTCCTAGCGGTTTCGACGGACATAACGTGCGCCTCCTGGTGCATGTGTGACGAGCCGCCATTGGATTTCTCAGAGCCGGAGCGCTGACAGATGACTTCGTTCACCGATACGTCGAGGGAGGGCCGATGGGAATCGAAGTAGTTGTCGAAGGCCTGACGAAATCCTTCGGAAAGCAGAACATCTGGCAGGACGTCAGCCTCACCCTGCCGGCCGGTGAGGTGAGCGTGATGCTCGGTCCCTCCGGCACCGGGAAGACCGTCTTCCTCAAATCCATCATCGGACTGCTCAAGCCCGAACAGGGCCGTGTCCTCGTCAACGGCGTCGACATGGTGAACGGTGCCGAGCGGGACATCATGGAGGCACGCAAACTCTTCGGCCTGATGTTCCAGGACGGTGCCCTCTTCGGGTCGATGTCACTCTTCGACAACATCGCGTTCCCGCTCCGGGAGCACACCCGGAAGAAGGAGTCCGAGATCCGCCGCATCGTCATGGAGCGGATCGAGGTCGTGGGCCTGCTGGGCGCCGAGAACAAGCTGCCCGGCGAGATATCCGGGGGTATGCGCAAGCGGGCCGGCCTGGCCCGCGCGCTCGTCCTGGACCCGCAGATCATCCTCTGCGACGAGCCCGACTCCGGGCTCGACCCCGTCCGCACCGCGTACATCTCGCAGCTCCTGGTCGACCTGAACGCCCAGATCGACGCGACGATGCTCATCGTCACCCACAACCTCGACATCGCCTCCACCGTCCCGGACAACATGGGGATGCTGTTCTGCCGCAACCTCGTCACCTTCGGGCCCCGCGAGGTGCTGCTCACCAGCGATCTGCCCGTGGTCAACCAGTTCCTCGCCGGGCGCTGCGAAGGCCCCATCGGGATGTCCGAGGAGAAGGACGCCGCCACACTCGCCGCCGAGGAACTCAACGGCTACGGGCAGGGCATCAGTTCGGCCAACGCGCCGCGCACCGTCGTCCCGCAGCTGGAGCCCTCGCCGGGCCTCCCGGTGCGGCAGGGCGCCCTGCGCCGCCGGGAGCGCGTCATGTCGATGATGGGGCAGCTGCCGGAGGCGGCCCGTACCGCCATCCTCAACAGCTACAGCCCGGCTGCCGGCGGTGGACGCCGATGACGGCCCCCATGCCGCTCCTGCCCCCGGGGGAGCCGGCGGACCCGCCCCCGGATCCGCCAAAGACCCCCGAGGCCCCGCGCCCCAGCAAGGCACTCGCCCCGCTGCGCGAGACCGGCCGGCTCTTCGCGCTCGCCGGGACCGTGTGCCGGGAGACCTTCCGACGGCCCTTCCAGGTAAGGGAGTTCATCGAGCAGTTCTGGTTCGTCGCGAGCGTCACGATCCTGCCCGCCGCTCTCGTCTCCATCCCGTTCGGCGCGGTCATCGCCCTCCAGGTCGGCTCGCTCACCCAGCAGCTCGGCGCCCAGTCGTTCACCGGCGGCGCCAGCGTCCTCGCCGTCATCCAGCAGGCCAGCCCGATCATCGTGGCGCTGCTGGTCTCCGGAGCGGCCGGCTCGGCCATCTGCGCCGACCTCGGCTCGCGCAAGATCCGCGAGGAGCTCGACGCGATGGAGGTCATGGGCGTCTCGCCCGTGCAGCGCCTCGTCGTCCCGAGGGTCCTGGCCACCATGCTCGTCGCCGTCCTGCTGAACGGCCTGGTCTCCGTCGTCGGCACACTCGGCGGCTACTTCTTCAACGTGATCATGCAGGACGGCACCCCGGGCGCCTATCTCTCCAGCTTCTCCGCCCTGGCCCAGCTGCCGGACCTGTACGTCAGCGAGATCAAGGCGCTGATCTTCGGCTTCATCGCCGGCATCGTCGCCGCCTACCGGGGACTGAACCCGCGCGGCGGCCCGAAGGGTGTGGGTGACGCGGTCAACCAGTCCGTCGTCATCACCTTCATGCTGCTGTTCTTCGTGAACATGGTCCTCACGGCGATCTACCTCCAGATCGTCCCCGCGAAGGGGAGCTGACCCATGTCGATGCTCAGCTGGCTCGACCGATCAGGTGACCAACTCTCCTTCTACATAAGGGCCCTGGTCTGGATTCCCCGGACGCTGCGCCGCTACCTCAAGGAGGTGCAGCGGCTGCTCGCCGAGGTGGCCTTCGGCAGCGGCGGTCTCGGCGTCGTCGGCGGCACCATCGGCGTCATGATCGCGATGACCCTGGCCACCGGCACCGTCGTGGGACTCCAGGGGTACGCGGCCCTCAACCAGATCGGCACCGCGGCCTTCACCGGCTTCATCTCCGCGTACTTCAACACCCGGGAGATCGCCCCGCTCGTCGCGGGCCTCGCACTCTCCGCGACCGTCGGCGCGGGCTTCACCGCACAGCTCGGCGCCATGCGGATCAACGAGGAGATCGACGGCCTGGAGTCGATGGGCGTGCGCTCCATGCCCTACCTCGTCACCACCCGCATCATCGCCGGGGTCGTCGCCATCATCCCGCTGTACGCGATCGGGCTGCTCTCCTCGTACGTCGCCTCCCGCTATGTCACCGTCCTGTTCAACGGACAGTCCGCGGGTACGTACGACCACTACTTCAATCTCTTCCTCTCCCCGCAGGACGTGCTGCTCTCGGTGCTGAAAGTGCTGATCTTCAGCGTCATGGTGATCCTCGCGCACTGCTACTACGGCTACCACGCCAGCGGCGGACCCGCCGGGGTGGGCGTGGCCGTCGGCCGCTCGGTGCGCAACGCGATCGTGCTGATCAGCGTCACCGACTTCTTCCTCTCGCTCGCCATCTGGGGAGCCACGACGACCGTGAAGGTGGCCGGCTGATGTCATCCCGGACCACGAGAAGCGCCAAGGCGGCAAGGACCGCCGGCCGCAGAACCGCCGGAGTCGCCTTCTTCCTCGTACCCGCCGTACTCATCTGGGTGTCGGTCTCCGTGTACGAGAAGGACTTCGTCCACGACGCCACCGTCACCGTACGGACATCGAGCGTGGGCAACGAGATGCACGACAACGCCGACGTGAAGCTGCGCGGCGTCGTCATCGGCCAGGTCCGCGACATCGCGGCCGACGGCGAGGGCGCCCGCCTCACCCTGGCGATCAAGCCCGACAAGCTCGACCGCATCCCGGCCGACGTCACCGCGCAGATGCTGCCCACCACGCTGTTCGGCGAACGGTTCGTGGCTCTCGTGCCGCCCCCCGTACCGTCCGCGCGGACACTGCGGGCCGGGGCCGTCATCCCGCAGGACCGGTCGAGCAACGCCCTCGAACTCGAAGAGGTCCTCGACAACGTCCTGCCCCTGCTGACCGCGGTGAAGCCGGAGAAGCTCTCCGCCACCCTCAACGCGGTCTCCCAGGCACTTCAGGGGCGCGGCGAGAAGCTCGGCGACACCCTCGTCACACTCGACGCCCACCTGCGGAAGTTCAACCCGCAACTCCCGACGCTCAACGAGGACATCAAGCAACTCGTCAAGGTGAGCACGCTGTACGCGGATGCCGCCCCCGACGTCCTGGACGCGCTCACCGACTTCACCGTCACCAGCGGAACCGTCGCCGAGCAGCAGGCCGAACTCGCCGACCTGTACGGCTCCACCACCGCCTCCGCCCGGGACCTCACCGCGTTCCTGGAGAAGAACAAGGACAACCTCATCCGGCTCGGGACCTCGGGAAGGCCGACGCTGGAGACCCTCGCGAAGTACTCCTCGGAGTTCCCCTGCACACTGCGCACCATCGCCGGGTTCGTGCCGGCCATGGACAAGGCGCTCGGCAAGGGCACCGACCAGCCGGGGCTCCATGTCACGCTCAAGACGGTGCCCTCCAAGGGGAAGTACGTGGCGGGGAAGGACACCCCGGTCTACAACGCGACCGGCGGACCGCACTGCTACTCCATCCCCTATGTCGGCCAGACCGTGCCGACCGCCGACGCCCGGACCGCCGCCGACCGCGGTGCCACCGCGGACCCGCAGACGTCCACGCCCGAGGACGTCCCGGCGGCCGACGCGTCCCTCGGCATGCCCAACTCCCCGCAGGAGAGCCGGCTCGTGAACGAACTGGTCGCTCCCTCACTGAAAGTCCGGCCGCAGGCCCTGCCCGAGTGGAGCAGCGTGCTCATCGGCCCGGCCTTCCGCGGTGTGGAGGTGAAGCTCAAGTGAAGCGCCGCTCCCTCGCGGGACCCCTCGCGAAATCGATCGTCTTCATCCTGGTGACGGTGCTCGCCACCACGGTGCTCGGTCTCTCGATCGCCAACACCGGTGTCGGTGACACCCGTTCGTACCGCGCCAGGTTCACCGACGCGACCGGACTCATCGTCGGCGACAGCGTCCGGATCGCCGGTGTCAAGGTCGGGCAGGTCGAGTCCATCGAGGTGGCGGACCGGCGGCTCGCCGAGGTCCGCTTCAATGTGCAGAAGAGCCGGAAGCTTCCGGCGTCGGTGACCGCGTCCATCAAGTACCTCAACATGGTCGGCCAGCGCTACATCGACCTCGACCAGGGCGCGGGCCCCGTCGGCAAGAGCTTCACCGCCGGTGCCACCATCCCGCTCTCCCGTACCACTCCGGCCCTCGACCTCACCCAGCTCTTCAACGGCTTCCAGCCGCTCTTCGAGGGGCTCTCCCCGCCCGACGTCAACCAGCTGGCCGGCTCCATCGTCCAGGTGCTCCAGGGCGAGGGCGGCACCGTCGACAGCATCCTCCAGCACGTCGGCTCGCTGACCGGCACAGTCGCCGCCAAGGACAAGGTGATCGGCGAGGTGATCAAGAACCTCAACACGGTCCTGAAGACCGTCAACGACCGTGAGGCCGGCTTCAACGACCTGGTCGACACACTCCAGGCACTCGTCACCGGTTTCTCGGGCGACCGCAAGCCGCTCGGCGAGGCGGTCACCGCGATGGGCGCCCTCACCACGGTCACGGCCGACCTGTTCAACGACGGGCGCGCGCCGCTCAAGGAGGACATCAAACAGCTCGGCCGGCTCTCCGACCGGCTCGCCGACAACTCGCCGAAGATCGAGAGCTTCCTCGAGAAGACCCCGGCCAAGATGGCCGCGATCAGCCGCCTCACCTCGTACGGCTCATGGCTCAACCTGTACCTCTGTGAAGCCAAGGTCGGCGGAGTGACGACCAGCGACGGCAGCACACCGCCGACCGGCATCGAGATCACCCAGCCGAGGTGTCTGTCATGAGAATCAAGCCCGTACGCGACCGCAACCCCGTCGCCGTCAGCCTCGTCGGACTGCTCGTGCTCGCCCTCCTGGGATACGGGGCCTACCGCGCCGACTCCCTGCCCTTCATCGGCGACGGCACCACGTACAGCGCCGACTTCACCGAGTCCGCGGGGCTCGACGAGGGCGACGAGGTGCGGATCGCCGGAGTGAAGGTCGGCAAGGTCACCGGGGTCTCCCTCGAAGGGGCCAAGGTGAAGGTCACCTTCAAGGTCAAGGACGCCTGGATCGGCAACGCCAGCACCGTCGGCATCGCCATCAAGACGCTCCTCGGTGACAAGTACCTCGCCGTGGACCCGCTCGGTGAATCCCCGCAGAACCCGGACGAGCGCATCACCGCCGGCCGCACCACTTCGCCCTACGACGTCACCCAGGCCTTCAACGGGCTCGGCGAGACGATCGAGGAGATCGACACCGCGCAGCTCGCCAAGAGCTTCGAGACGATCTCCGCCACCTTCAAGGACTCGCCGCCGGATGTGAAGAGCGCGGCCAAGGGGCTCTCCGCCCTCTCCAGGACCGTCTCCGAGCGTGACGCCCAGCTCGCGACCCTCCTCAAGGGCAGCAAGCAGCTCACCAAGACCCTCGCCAACAAGAAGAGCAGCTTCGAGACCCTTCTCGAGGACGGCAACCTGCTCCTCGGCGAGATCCAGGCCCGCCGCGACTCCATCCACCTCCTGCTCACCGGCACCCGTGACCTCAGCATCCAGCTCACCGGTCTCGTCGCCGACAACGACAAGCAGCTGAAGCCCACGCTCAAGGCGCTGGGCCGGGTCACCGCGGTGCTGAACAAGAACCGAAAGAGCCTCGACAAGGTGCTCGCGCTCTCCGGCTCGTACAACAGGCTCGTCGGCAACACGCTCGGCAGCGGCCGCTGGTTCGACAACTACGTCTGCGGGGTCGTCCCGAGGAACTACCTGCCTGCAGGCACCACCCCGGCGACCGGATGCATGCCCCCCAAGCAGGAAGGCGGGAGCTGAGATGAGACTCACCCGCATCATCGGCATCGGGGCCGGCCTCGTCGTCGTGGCCGTCGCGGCCACCTCCGGTGTGATGGCCATGGAGGAAGAGGGCACGACGACCGTCACCGCCTACTTCGACCGGGCGACCGGCATCTATGCCGGATCCGACCTGCGCATCCTCGGAGTGCGGGTCGGAACCGTCGAGTCGGTCGAGCCGCGCGGCAAGGACGTCAAGGTCGTCCTGCGTGTCGACAAGGACATCCAGGTGCCGAAGGACGTCCACGCGGTCGTCGTCGCCCCCAGCCTCGTCGCCGACCGGTATGTGCAGCTCGCCCCCGCCTACACCGGGGGAGCGGTTCTCGCCGACGGCGCCGAACTGCCCGCCGCGAAGAACGCGACACCCGTCGAGGTGGACCAGCTCTACGCGTCCATCACCGAACTCTCCACCGCCCTCGGCCCCGAGGGGGCGAACGCGCAGGGAGCCTTCGCCGGGCTCCTGGACACCGGCGCGAAGAACCTCAAGGGGAACGGCAAGGACATCGGCGACTCCATCGAGCAGTTCGGGAAGGCGACGAAGACGCTCGACAAGAGCAGCGGGAACCTCTTCGACACGCTGGCCTACCTCCAGACGTTCACCACCATGCTGAAGGACAACGACAGCAACGTGCGCACGGCCGAGAAGCAGCTGAACTCCGTCACCGGCTTCCTGGCGGACGACAAGAAGAACCTCGGAGCCGCGCTCAAGGAACTGGGCACCGCCCTCGGACAGGTCAAGACGTTCATCAAGGACAACCGGGGCGCCCTCAAGGAGAACGTGGACGCCCTGGTGCCGATCACCCAGACCCTCGTCGACCAGCGCGCCTCCCTGGCCGAATCGCTCGACACCCTGCCGCTGTCGGCGGGCAACGTTCTGAACGCGTACGACCCGGCCAACCGCACGCTCAACGGCCGGACCAACCTCAACGAGCTCAGCATGGGCGGTCCCCTCCTGGAGTCCTCCCTGGCTCTCGAAGGGCTCTCCCCGGTGGACGCGGAGCAGCAACAGGCCCTGCCCGTACTGCCGCTGCCGGCCGTGGGCACCGTCTACGGCACGACCAAGGGCAGCGGCGCCGACAAGAAGAAGGGGGCGAACCAATGAGCCGGACCCCGCGCGGACCCGGAGCCCTCGCGGCGACGAGCACCACCGCACTGATCGCACTCGGCCTCTGCTGCACCCTCTTCGCCACGGGCTGCGGGGCCCCGCACTTCTCGGGGATCGAGGACGTGCCGCTGCCCGGCGGCGCCGACCTCGGCGATCATCCGTACGAGATCACGGCGGACTTCGGGGACGTACTCAGCCTCGCTCCGCAGTCCTCGGTGAAGGTGAACGACGTCGCCGTCGGCCGGGTCACCAAGATCTCCCTCGCGCCGGACACCTGGCAGGCCAGGGTCACCATGAAGGTCAACGGGAAGATCAAGCTGCCCGCCAACTCCTATGCGCACCTCGAACAGTCGAGCCTGCTGGGCGAGAAGTACATCCAGCTCTCGCCCCCCGCGAACGGCACGGCCAAGGGCACCCTTGCCTCGGGCGACCGGATCCCGCTCACCCGGACCAACCGGAACCCGGAGGTCGAGGAGGTGTTCGGCGCCCTGTCGATGCTCCTCAACGGCGGCGGCATCAACCAGCTGAAGACGATCACCACCGAACTCAACAAGGCACTGGCCGGACAGGAACCCCAGGTCCGGTCCATGCTCAAGCGCGTCGACACACTCGTCACCAACCTCGACGACCACCGCGGTGACATCACCGCGGCGCTCGACGGCGTCAACCGGCTCTCCACCACACTCGCCACCCGCAAGCAGGACGTCGGGAAGGTTCTCACCGGACTCAGCCCCGGGATGAAGGTCCTGGAGAAGCAGCGCGGCTCGCTCCTGACGATGCTGCGCTCGCTGGACACCCTCTCCGCGGTCGCCGTCACCACCATCAACAAGAGCAAGGCGGACACGATCGCCGACCTGAAGGCCATCGCCCCCACCCTCCGGGCACTGGCCGACTCCGGCAACGATCTGCCCGACTCCCTCCAGGTGCTGCTCACCTACCCGTTCACGGACGAGGTGCTGCGCGGGGTGAAGGGCGACTACCTCAACGTGTACCTGGACATGACGGCCGCACCCGGCACACAGATCATTCCCGCGTTCGACCCGAAGCCGGCCGGTGCGGGCACCCCGGCGGGCGCGAGAGCGGTCGCCGGCGCGGGGCTGCCGCTGCCGCTTCCCGCGACCTCGGCTCCCACGACGAGCCCGGCCACGGGCAGGGCGACGGCTTCCGGGAAGCCGTCGGAGAAGGCCTCGGCCACGTCTTCGTCGACTTCCTCGGCCCCGTCCACGTCATCGTCCACGTCCACGTCCTCGGCCACAGAGGGGAGCAACTGATGATCACCCTCGCCATCCGGCTGAAGAACATCGCGTTCCTGATCATCGCAGTGCTGGCGCTCGGCTATCTGGGCGTGCGGTATGCCGATCTCGGTCACTACGTCGGCATGCGCGACTACTACACCGTGAAGATGCAACTCCCGCGTACAGGTGGCCTGTTCACCCACTCCAATGTCACCTACCGAGGCGTTTCCGTGGGCAGGGTCGGTCCCATCGAACTCACCGACGACGGCGTGGAGGCGGAACTGCGCATCAAGAAGTCCGCGCCCTCCATCCCCGACGACCTGAAGGCCGTCGTTGCCAGCCTCTCCGCCGTCGGTGAGCAGTACGTCGACCTGCGGCCGACCCGCACCGACGGCCCCTACCTCGAGAACGGCTCAGTCATCGACCAGGCCGAGACCACCGTCCCGGCGCCGGTGACGAACGTGCTGACCAGTGTCAACGACCTCGCCTCGTCGGTGGATCTGGAGTCGCTGCGCACGGTCGTCGACGAGTTCGGCACCGCGTTCTCCGGACGCGGCGACGACCTCCAGGTCCTCCTGGACACCGGCAGCGAGTTCGTCGACGCGGCCGACGAGGCACTGCCCGTCAACACCAGGCTGATGGCCGACGGCGTGACCGTGCTGCGCACCCAGGCCGAACAGGGCGAGGCACTCAAGGGCTTCGCCTCGGGTGCCAAGGAACTGGCCGCCCAGCTCAAGGGCTCGGACACCGATCTTCGCCGGCTGATCGCAGCGGCTCCCGATGCGACCGGGCAGATCAGCGGGCTGCTGCGCGACCTCGACCCGAGCTTCGGAGTCGTCGTCGCCAACCTCCTCACCACCTCGGACGTCGCCGTCACCCGCCAGCGCGGACTGGAGGAACTCCTGGTGAAGCTCCCGGCCGTAGCGGCGGCCGGTGCCAGCGCGGTCGACGAGGACGGTGCCCGCTTCGGGATGTCGGTCACCTTCTTCGAGCCGCTGCCCTGCACCACCGGCTACGGCGCCACGAAGTACCGCAACGGGCTCGATCTCGCACCCGCGCCCGCCCTCAACACCAAGGCCCGCTGCACCTCGTCGCCCGGTACCGGTATCAACGTCCGCGGCAGTGCGAACGCCCCGAAGGGCGGGCCCCTGGCCGCACCGGCGAAGCCCGGCACGCTGCTCTTCGGCGATGACGAGAAGGACCGGCTGCCCGGAGCGCTCGGCGCCGAGGCGGACAACGCGCCCGCGGCCGACGGCATGGCCGGACTGCTGGGCCTGGGAGGTGGCGCATGACCTCGCGTGCCCGCTCACTCAGCGGCTGGGCCGTCCTGCTCGTCGCCGCACTGGTCTGCGTACTCGGCGGCTGGTCGTACGCCCAGGCCCGCGGCGACGACGAGCTGGCGTACGCCAAGAGCCGGGACCGGGCGCTGGCGGACGGCAGGGTGTACCTGGCCCGGCTGAACAGCCTCGACGGCAAGGACGGTGCGAGCATCGACGCCGGACTCGCCGCCTGGCTCGACGCGTCCACCGGTCCCCTGCACGACCAGCTGAAACGCACACGCAAGAGGGACGCCGCCGATCTCAGGAAGTCCGGCTCCACGGCGCGCGGGAAGGTCACCGACGCGGCTCTCACCGAAGTGGACGACCGGACCGGCATCGCGCTGATGATCGCCACCGTCGACATCGAGGTCACCCCGCGCACCGGAAAGGCCGGCACCGAGCGCAAGCGTTTCGAGGCCACCCTCGTCCGGACCGGGGACGGCTGGAAGATCAAGGCGCTCACGGCGCTCGGCATAGGGAGCGGCACATGAAGCTGCGGAGCGGGACGACGGACGTCGTGTCCGACGAGACAGAGGTGACGGAACGCGCCGAGGAGCCCGGCGCGTCCCTCGCCCCCGCGTCTGCGAGCGACGACCACACCGCCGCCCGCATGCCGGCGGATGAGTCGGCCGGGAACGAGGACGCCGGGAACGAGGACGCCGGGAACGACGAAGCGGGGAACGAGGACGCCGGGAACCATGACGCCGGGAAGGACGGTGGCCCGGGAGAGGGCGACGCCGGGGACGGTCCCGCCCGGCGATGGCCCCGTGTGGTGGCCGGCGTGCTCGCCGTCGTCCTGATCGCGGCAGGGGGCGCGTTCTACGTCGTCGGCCGGCAGCTCCGCGATACCCCCGCCACCTCCAACCGGGCACTGACGGACAGCACGACCACCACCCAGGTCGCCGGAGACGTCACCAACGCGCTCGGCAAGGTCTTCTCCTACGGCCCCGACGACATCGCCGCAACCAAGGCGTCCGCCCAGCAGCTCCTGGCGGGCAAGGCGCTCCAGCAGTACGCGGCGCTGTTCGGCCAGGTCGAGAAGCAGTCCGCCGACCAGAAGCTCACGCTCACCACCCATGTCGTCCGGGCCGGGGTGACCCGGCTGACCCCCGACAGCGCCCATCTGCTGGTCTTCCTCGACCAGGTCTACGAGCGCAAGGGCAGGGCCGCGAGCACGGCGGCGGCTCAGCTGTCCGTCACGGCCCAGCTCCGGGACGGACGCTGGATGATCGTCGACATCAAGTCCAGATAGCGCGGAGGCGGAGCGGCGCGGCACGTCCGCACTCGGCGCGGCACAGCACGGATCAGCACAGCACAGACCGGCCGGCAGGGAGAGGCAGCGATGGCACGGGTACGGATGACGAGGAATCCGCTGGTGGCGGCGGCGATCGTCCTGACGGTCGCGGCGGCGGGTGCCGCGGGCTGGGGCGGGGTGTCCTGGTACCAGGCGGAGCACGACGGCTCGGCGGCGTACGCCCAGGCCCGCGACGACGCGCTGGCCGCCGGCGAACAGGCCGTGCAGAACATGAACACGCTCGACCACGAACAGCTCGCCAAGGGGCTCGACAGCTGGGAGGACTCCACCACCGGGGATCTGCACCAGCAACTCGTCGACGGGCGGGAGGGGTTCGTGAAGCAGATCCAGGAGGCGAAGACCGTCAGTACGGCCAAGGTGCTGTCGGGCGCGGTCACCGAGCTCGACGACCGGGCCGGCAAGGCCGGCGTGATGGTGGCCCTGCGGGTGACCGTGACCGCGCCCAAGGGCAAGCCCGCGGTGAAGGAGAGCCGGATGCTGGGGCAGCTCACCCGCACTTCCGAGGGGTGGAAGCTCAGCGCCCTCGGCCAGGCGCCCGTCGGCAACACCGCCGGCTGAGCGGCCGCCACCGACTCCCCACCCCGCACCGAGAGGACCCCCGGACATGTCGACGACCCGTCACCTCGTCAACCGGCAGCGCCGCCTGGCCACCGTCGCCGCCGAACGCACCGCAGCGCCCGCGCCCGCGGGCAGACCCATGGATCCCGACGCCGTCCCGGAGGGCACCGGGACGGACGAAGCCGCCGTCGACGAGGCCGAAGCGCAGGAGAAGCCGGAGCCGGAGCCGGAGCGGTCACGGCCCGGCCGGCCACCTCGCCTCCGGATCACGCTGCCGGCCGTGCTGTGCGCCGCGACCGTTCTCCTCGGCGCCTTCGCCGCCGTGGCGTTCACCTCGGCCGCTACCCTGAACGACGACCCGGGCCGCCGGAACACCGCGCTCACCGACATCGCCCGCACCAGTGAGGTGAAGGGGCAGATCACCGAGGCCGTCGGCGCGGTGTTCTCGTACAACTACGCCTCGCCCGCCAAGGCCGACGCGGCGGTGACGAAGTACCTGACGGGCAAGGCGGTCCAGCAGCACCAGGACATGCTCGCCGAGGTACGGGCGCAGGCGCCCAAGCAGAAGCTCGTTCTCACCACGACCGTCACCGAGAGCGGGGTGGAGGTGCTCGACGGCGACCGGGCCCGGCTGATCATCTTCGCCGACCAGAGCAACACCCGTACGGGCAAGGCAGAGGAGACCACGTACGCGGCGGCCATGTTCGCCGTGGACGCCGTGCGCCGCGGCGGCACCTGGCGGATATCCGCCATCGACACGTTCACCCGGTGAGCCGGGGGGAGAGGAGAGCACGCATGAGGTTCAACGGCACCATGCGCCGCGGCATGGGCGGCACCGCGGCCGCCGTCGCCGCGATGGCAGCGCTCACCGCGTCCCAGGCACCGGGACTCGTCACGCACGAAGAGACGCGGAAGCAGAGGACGGAGGCGGAGGAGGTCAAGTGGTCGCAGGTACCCAACGACGACTCGTACCACACCGAACTCCCGCCCCTGAAGAGCCCCGAGCCGCCGAAGCCCGGCGTGAAGCGGAACAAGGCCGCCGTCCAGTCGTGGACCGAGGCGGGGATCCCGTCCACGGTGCTCGCCGCCTACCGCAGGGCGGAGAGCGCGCTGGGACGCAGCGACCCCGGCTGCCGGCTGCCGTGGCAGTTGCTGGCCGCGATCGGCAAGGTCGAGTCCGGACACGCGGGAGGCGGTCGGGTGGACGCCCACGGCACGACGCTCTCCCCGATCCTGGGGCCGGTGCTCAACGGCGTCGGCTTCGCGAACATCCCGGACACGGACGGTGGCGGGTACGACGGGGACAAGACCTATGACCGGGCGGTCGGCCCGATGCAGTTCATCCCCTCCACCTGGGCACACTGGGCGAGGGACGGCAACGGCGACGGCCGCAGCGACCCCAGCAACGTCTACGACGCGTCCCTGGCCGCCGGGGCCTATCTCTGCGCCGGCACACGCGATCTGACCGTGCGCGCCGACCTCGACCGGGCCATCCTGAGCTACAACCACTCGGACACCTATCTGCGTACCGTGCTGTCCTGGCTGGCGTTCTACCGCAACGGCATCCATGTGGTGCCCGACGGCAAGGGCCCGGTGCCCAAGAGCCCCGGTGCCGGCAGTCCGAACGAGCCCGAGCACCCCGTGGGCGGGCCGGGCACGGACGGCAAGGGCGGCGACGGCGGTGGCGGCGGCATCGTGGTGGGCCCGCAGCCCAGCCACTCCACCGGTCCGACGGCACCGGGAACCGGGAGTCCTGGCGCGAGCCCCTCGCCGGGCGACACGGAAACCCCCGGCCCCGGCGGCTCGACGGACCCGGGCACCACCCCGGGAACCACCCCCGACCCCACCGACACCGGCCCCGGCAGCCCGGACCCGACGGAGACCCCCGACCCCGGCACCACCCCCGACCCGACCACCACACCCGATCCGGGTGAGTCCGGCTGCCCGACGGAAACCACGTCGCCGGACCCGGAGGACACCACGGGCGCCACGGAGACGGCTTCGCCCGACCCGGCGGACACCGATGATCCCTGTGCCACCGAAGCGCCGCCGGCCTCCGTCTGATCCCGGCGGATACGTTCAGCCGCCTGCCGAAAGCACCTCGGCCAGGTCGTACCGCACCACCTCTTCCAGCTGCGCGTAGGTGCAGCCGGAAGGGGTGCGGTCCGGCCGCCATCTGCGGAACTGGGTGGTGTGCCGGAACCGGTCGCCCTCCATATGGTCGTACGCCACCTCACAGACCCGTTCCGGACGCACCGCCACCCAGGACATGTCCTTCTTCCCCGACCAGCGGCTCGGGGCGCCGGGCATCCGGGAACCCTCGTGCGCCCCGGCGTCCGCCCAGGAACCCCAGGGATGCCCGGCGACATCGGTGACCAGGGGTTCGAGCTCGGTGACCAGCTCGGCGCGGCGCTTCATGGGGAACGCGGCGCAGACCCCCACATGCTGCAGCGCGCCCCGCTCGTCGTACAGGCCGAGCAGCAGTGAACCGACGACCGGGCCGCTCTTGTGGAAGCGGTAGCCCGCCACCACACAGTCGGCGGTGCGCTCGTGCTTGATCTTGTACATGGCGCGGGTGTCCGGCCGGTAGGGCAGATCGAGCGGTTTGGCCACGATCCCGTCCAGCCCCGCCCCCTCGTACTGTTCGAACCACTCCTGGGCCACGGCCGGATCGGTGGTCGAGGGAGCGAGATGGACCGGCGCCGAGGCATCGGCCAGCGCGGCCTCCAGCACCGTCCGCCGGTCCGACTGCGGGGTGTCCATGAGCGAGTCGTCGCCCAGTGCCAGAAGGTCGAAGGCGACCAGGCTCGCCGGGGTCTGCCCGGCCAGCAGCCGTACCCGGGATTCGGCGGGGTGGATGCGCTCGCTGAGCCGGTCGAAGTCCAGCCGTCCGTCGTGCGCGATCACGATCTCGCCGTCGACGACGCAACGCGGCGGCAAGTGCTCCCGGACGGCGGTGACCAGCTCGGGGAAGTACCGGGTGAGGGGCTTGCCGGTGCGGCTGCCGATCACCACCTCGTCACCGTCCCGGTGCACGATCGCCCGGAAGCCGTCCCACTTCGCCTCGTAGCTCATCCCGGGCGGGATCCGTTTCACGGACTTCGCGAGCATGGGCTTCACGGGCGGCATCACCGGCAGATCCATGCCCCGATTGTGGACCGTAAGGCGACCGGAGTCCTCCGATATGCGCCATATGTGCGCCACGCCTACCGTGTCCGACATGGCAGCAGCGGGCAAAGCGGTGGAGCTGGACGCGGGCGGACGGCCCGTGCGGCTGTCCAATCCGGACAAGGTCTACTTCCCGGAGAAGGGCTACACCAAGAGGGACGTGGCCGAGTACTTCCTGGCCGTCGGCCCCGGAATCCTGCGAGCCCTGCGCAACCGGCCCACCACCCTGCAGCGGTTCGTCGACGGCGTGGACGGCGAGTTCTTCTACCAGAAGCGGGCTCCCAAGAACCTCCCCGACTGGATCCCCACCGCGGAGATCGGCTTCCCGAGCGGCCGGTCGGCCCGTGAGATCTGCCCCACCGAGGTGGCCGCCGTCCTCTGGGCCGCCAACCTGGGCACGCTCACCTTCCACCCCTGGCCGGTCCGCGGCGGTGACACCGACCACCCGGACGAGCTGCGCATCGACCTCGATCCGCAGCCCGGCACCGACTACGCCGATGCGGTCCGGGCGGCCCTGGAGCTGCGTTCCGTCCTGGACGAGCACGGGCTGCGGGGCTGGCCCAAGACCTCCGGCGGACGCGGCATCCATGTCTTCGTCCCCATCGAGGCGCGCTGGACGTTCACCGAGGTCCGGCGGGCCGCCATCGCGGTGGGGCGCGAGCTGGAGAGCCGGATGCCCGACCGGGTGACCACCGCCTGGTGGAAGGAGGAACGGGGCGAGCGCATCTTCGTCGACTACAACCAGACCGCCCGCGACCGGACGATCGCCTCCGCCTACTCCGTACGCCCCCGTCCGCACGCCCCGGTGTCGGCCCCGCTGCGCTGGGAGGAGATCGAGGACGCCGAACCGCGCGACTTCGACATCCGGACCATGCCGGTGCGTTACGCGGAACTCGGCGATGTGCACGCGGACATGGACCAGGAGGCCTTCCGGCTCGACGCGCTGCTGGAGCTCGCCGACCGCCACGAGAGCGACGGAGGCCCCGGCGACCTGCCCTATCCGCCGGAGTACCCGAAGATGCCGGGTGAACCGAAGAGGGTGCAGCCGAGCCGCGCCCGGCACGACGAGGACAGCGACGCATGAGCACACCCGGACCGCAGCCCGAGGCGCAGCATGGGGCGCACGGCCGGCCGCTGAGCCGGCGCGAGAAGTGGGCGGCGTTCAAGGAGTCGCCCTACTTCCCGGCGACGGTCCTGCTGTTCATCCTCGCGGCCGCCGCCGGGCTCTTCGCCGGCTCGTACACGTACGCGATGGCCAACCCGACCCCCCACGCGATCCCGACCGCCGTGGTCAGCCGGCCGGACACCGCCCGCGGCAAGGAGTTCGTCGCCGCGATGGACAAGGCCCTGGACGCCTCCCTCGTCATCCATGTCTACCGGACGCCGGCCCAGGCGCGCGAGGCGCTGGAGGAGCAGGAGGTCTTCACGATCGTGCGCCCCGGCGAGCGCGGGGTGCGGCTCGACGTGGCCAGTGCCTCCGGCGCCGCCGTCGCCCGACTTCTCGCGGAATCGGCTGTGAAAGTAGGTGACACGCTCGGTATCCCGGTCGCCGTCGTGGACGTCAAACCGCTACAGAAGGGCGACCCGCGCGGGCTGGCGCTCTTCTACATCTCGCTCGCGGCCGTGATCGTGGGCTTCGTCGGCTCCATCCAGCTGAGCGTGCACGCCAAGGCCCTGCTCCCGCTGGAACGGATCGCGTTCACCCTCGCGTACTCGCTGCTCGGCGCCTTCGCCATCGCGGCGGTGGTGGACTGGCTGCTCGGCGCCGTCGACCTGCCCTTCGCCGAGTCCTGGCTGATCCTGGCGTTCACGATGTTCACCTCGGGCATGGTCTTCACCATGTTCAACACCATGATGGGGCGCTGGGCCATGCTTCCCACCTGGGGTGTGATGGTGCTCCTGGGCAACCCGTCCTCCGGCGGGGCGGTGTCCTGGCCGCTGCTTCCCTCCGTGCTCGGGCACATCGGACGCTGGCTGCCGCCGGGCGCCTCCGTCAACGCCCAGCACACCGCCGTCTACTACCAGGGCCACCAGAAGCTTTTTCCCTATCTGGTGCTCGCGGCCTGGTGCCTGGTCTCCATCACGGTCTTCTGGGTCTGGCGCCACCGGCACCCGGGAGGCCGCGACCACATGCCCGAGCATGCGGCCGCGGCCTCCTGACACCGGACGGTGCCGTTACAGCTCCTGGATCCGGATGTCCCGGTAGGAGATCACGTCCGAGGTGCTGTGGACCTGGAGCCCGATGTAGCCGGAGGCGTACCGCCGGCCGTCGGTGCCCGGGTCGTCACCCCGAGGCGGCTCGAAGGCCTGACCGCCGGTGTTGTCGAACTCGTTGAGCAGGACGCCGTTGCGGTAGACCGAGTAGTGCTGGTCCACCACCCGGATCTCGTAGTCGTTCCAGGTGCCCTTGGGGGTCACCCCGGCCCCCGCGAGACCCACCCGGTCGAACCCGTACACCGAACCGGTCTTGTACATGTCGCCGTCCGGCCGGTCGTTGACCTGGATCTCATGGCCGTACTTGATGGCGACCCACTCCGGACGCGACTCCTCCGGGTTGTCGTGGACGTTCGGGAACCGTACGAACACCCCGCCGTTGGCGTTGCCGGTGCCCGGGGCGTCGTCCCGCCACTGGAGCTTCAGCGAGAAGTCGCCGTACTGGCGTTCCGGGAACCACAGCATGCCCATGCCGTCCACCGTGGTGGAGCTGGTGATCGAGCCGTCCGCCTCGTCGAGCGCGAACTGCCCGCCGCCCACCTGCTGCCACTTGGCGAGCGAGGCGGCCGTGCCGTCGAAGAGCTTGCGGTAGCCCTCGTCCTGGCCGGGCCTGCCGATGCCGGACTGCTTGGCCGCCCGGTAGATCTTCTTGTGCTCGCGGGCGTCGATCACCCCGGCGGTGAGGAGCTTGTCGAGGACCTTGTCCACGTGCTTGAGGAACAGCGCGTGCGACGACCAGTCCTTCTCGTCCTCGATCAGCTCGTTGATCGTGCAGCGGTTGCCGGTGATGCGGTTGGGGACGCCGGTGTCGACGGTGCCCACGATGACAGTGAGGCGTTCGTCGAACTCCGGGCAGTTCGGCGCCGGAACCCCGCCGCTCTGTGCGACGGTGAACGACACCTGCCCGGCCTCGGACGTGTTGCCCGCCTTGTCCGTGGCCCGGTGGGCGACCGTGTGGTAGCCGATCCGGTCGACGATGACGGTGGCGGTGTACGCGAGGTACGGGCCGCCGTCCAGGGAGTACTCGACCTTGTCCACCCCGCTGCCGTCGTCGGTCGCGGTGACCGTGACCTTGGCACTGGTGAGGTAGGCGCCGTCCGCGTTCCTGTCGCCCTCGACCTCGGCGGAGGTCTCGGGCGGCGTCGTGTCCTGCGTGGGCGGCTCGACGACGGTGAATTCCACCGCCTTCTCCGCGGCCGCGTTCCCCGCCTTGTCGGTGGCGCGGTAGCGGACCTGCTGCGTCCCCACCTGGTGCACCATCACCGGTCCGGTGTACGGCTGCCAGGCACCGTCCGCACCGAGCGCGTACTCGATGGTGTTGACGCCCGACCCGGTGTCGGACGCGGTCACGGTGACCGTCGCCATGCCCAGGTACCGTCCCTGGTCGTCCTTCTCCCCGGACACGGTCCCCGAGGTCTCGGGCGCCGTCGTGTCGTCCGTCGGCGGAGCGGCGACCGCGAACTCGGCCGTCTTCTCCGCGGCCGCGTTGCCCGCCTTGTCGGTCGCGCGGTACCGCACGGTGTGCGTGCCGACCTCGTTCACGACGACCGGCACGGTGTACGGCTGCCACGCACCGTCCGCACCGAGCGCGAACTCGACGCTGTCCACGCCCGAACCTTCGTCGGTCGCGGCCACGGTGACCGTCGCCTGACCGATGTACGCGCCGTCGGCGTTCTTGTCGCCGTCGACCTTCGCCGAGGTCTCGGGAGCGGTGGTGTCCTCACCGCCGCTCCCGTCGGTGACGGTCAGGATGCCCTGCATCGCCTCGTGCCCCGGCATGGTGCAGTGGTAGAAGTACCGGCCGGGGCTGAGCGTGACCTCCGCCGTCTGCCTGCCGCCCCGGTCGTCGCCCGGGTTGGCCAGCAGGTTCAGCGGGACATCGTTGTTGAACTCCGGGTCCGAGACACTGAAGGTCAGTGTGTGCGGCATGCCCGTGGTGTTCCCGGTTTCCTCGCTGTTCTCGAACACGATGGTCGCCTTGCCGGCCACCGCGGTCTTCGGCGCGGAGAGGTAGTGGTCGATGGGGTTGCCCGCCGTCCAGGTCAGCACCTGGTCGGCCGCCGCTTCCGCCGGGGCCGCGGTCCGGCCGTACGCGGCCGTCGACGTCAGTCCCAGCACCATCAGGAAGGACCCGAGCAGCGCGAGCCACAGCCGCGCGGGCCTCGGACGCCTTCGGGAGAAGATCGAACGGTGTCTCACCGCACTGCCGCCTTTCTGGCCAGATCCTCGACGGCCGGGGTCGCCGCGCCGCCCTTGTACGTCACGCGCCACAGCGCGGACTTGGAGTCGGAGGTGAAGAAACCGCGCCCGTAGTCCAGGACGTACAGCGAACCGTCCGGCGCGAACTTCCAGTCCATCAGGTTGCGGATGCCGTTCGCGCCGACCGGGATGATCTCCTTGAGCGACTCGGCGTGCGTGGGCAGTCCGCCCCTGCCGACCGTCTTCGGATCGGTGAGCACGGCGTGGCGCGGCTGGGTGTCGTCGTAGAAGTCACCGACGAACCACTTGCCGTCCCAGTACGACGGCCACTTGCCGGCGCTGGTGCTCGCCGCGTCGTACCGGTAGACCGGGCCGTTCATCGTGGCCTGGCCGCCGCCCTTGAGCCAGGGCAGGAGCTGCTTCTGGTCCTCCACCTTGTAGCTCGGGATGCCGTTCGCGTCGCGCGGGTAGTCCACGCCACCGCCCTGCGGCGAGTACCAGATCGTGTTGGAGGTGACCGCCGGCAGGTTCACCAGGCCGTCGTTGTTCGGGGACTCGTTCCTGGGGTGGTCGCAGTCGTACCAGCCGAGCGGCTTGCCCGGATCGGGCAGATTGCGGTCCCGGTAGGGCTGCTTGTTGCCCATGCAGTACGGCCAGCCATGGTTGCCCGCCTTGGTGATCGCGGCGAACGTGTCGTACTTGGCCGGGCCCCAGGTGGTGCTCGGTGCGCCGGCGTCGGGGCCGACCCAGCCCGCGTACAGCGTGTCGGTCGACTTGTCGACGGAGATGCGTGCCGGGTTGCGCACCCCCATCACATAGATCTCGCCGCGGGTCTTGCCGCCGCCCTCGTCCGTCTCCTTGCCGGTGAAGAGATTGCCCTCGGGCAGGGTGTAGGTGCCGTCGTCCTCGGGGTGGATCCGCAGGATCTTCCCGTTGAGGTTGTTCGTGTTGCCCGCGGTGCGGCGGGCGTCGGCGAACGAGACGCCCTTGTAGTTCGGCTGCGGGTTGTTGCCGGAGTAACCGTCGCTGAACCCGGACGAGTTGTTGTCCCCGGCCGCGATGTACAGGTTGCCCTTGGAGTCCCAGGCCATGCCGCCGCCCGCGTGGCAGCAGCTGTGGATCTGGACGGGCCAGTGCAGCAGCACCTTCTCGGAGGAGAGGTCCAGCTTGTTCGTCGCCGGGTCGAGGGTGAACCGGGAGACCTGACGGACCGCCATCTGCTTGTCGCGGTCGATCTTGTCGTGGGGTGTGTAGTGCAGATACACCCAGCCGTTCTTCTCGAAGTCCGGGTCGAGTTCGATGCCGAGCAGCCCCTCCTCGACCTTGATCAGCTCGTCGCCGCCGCCCTTGTTGCCGAAGACGGTCAGCTCACCCGCGAGGGTGACCTTCTTCGTCTCCGGGTCGTAGACGTGGATCTGGCCCAGGCCCTTGCCGACGTCCGGGTCGGCCCAGTCGGTGACGACCGGCACACTGCTGTCGGCGCCGCCGCGGCCGATGTACAGGACGCGCCCGTCGGGGGCGGTCACCAGGCCGTGCGGCTCGCCGATCTGGTCGTTCTGCCCGGGCTGGTTGGGCTGGGTCACCCGCTCCGCCGTGTAGTTGGAGGTGATTGTCGCCTTGCAGTCGGCCTGCGAGATCCGGGTCGTCCAGTCGAGCGCGCCGCGCAGATGGTCCCGGAAGTCGGCCTCGGCGAAGCTGTCGACCGTACCGCCCATCGCGGTGTAGAAGGACCGGCCGCCGTCGTAGTCACGGCACCAGGAGACCGGATGGTCCCAGCCGTTGGCGCTCGCCCCCGGCTTGTACGTGATCTCCCGGACCCGTGCCACGGTGTGGACGTCGCCGGACGGATTGTCCTTCCAGTTCAGCCACTTGTCCGGGCGCTTCCACTCCAGCGGAAGATTCCTGGTCGCCGGGTGCTGCCGGTCCCCGATCTCCACCGTCGCACGCTGTACGGAGGTGGGGCTGCCGGCCGCCGGCCGCGCGCCGACCAGACCGGTGAACCAGTCCGAGTACGGCTCGGTGCGCGCCGCGTCATGGATCCCGAGGAAGCCGCCGCCGGCCTCCATGTACGCCTCCAGACCGGCCTCCTGCTCCGGATCCAGGACATCGCCGCCACCCGTCAGGAAGACAACGGCGTTGTACGTGCCGAGCCGCTTGCCACGGGTGAAGACGGCCGGATCGTCGGTCGCCACGGTCGTGAACCGGCCCGCCTCCGGCCCGGTGAGCCCGATCCTCTCGATCGCCGCGATTCCGGCGTCGACGGTCGGGGACTCCTCGGTGGCGGAGGCATGGAAGACGAGCACCTTGACGTCGGCGCCACCCGGCGGCGACGGAAGGGACAACGTTGTCGCCCCGGACGCCGGTGTTCCGGGGTCCTGCCTGGCACTGGCGGCATTGCCGCCGAGCAGGGATGCGGTCAACGCGCCGGCCGCTAAGGCCGCCGCAAGCCCGCGTCGCGATCTGGACCTGTGATGTGGTGTGCGCTGCATGTGGTCACCCACCCCTCTCTGGTCACTTCAACAGCTTGGGCACTGCAACAGCGCATGAAGCTAGACCTCTTTTCGCGACTCGCCAATAGCTATGGCAGCAATGACACGAACTTTGTCCTTAGTGTGGATAAACGAAGATCCCCGGGCTACGGTATGGCCCGTTCCGGAGGCGGCCGTGCCCGCGGCCCGCCGGCCCGTGCGGTCTGCGTATCTCCGTGCCTCATGCCGTGGTTGTCTCGGTTTTCTCCGCAAGACCCTTCCAACAGTGGGGAGTTCGACATGGACCGAAGGAGCTTCAACCGGCGGATGCTGATGGGCGGCGGGGTGGTGGCAGCGACCGGCGTGACATCGTTGTCCCTCGGTGCCATCGACGCCACCTCCGCGGAGAACCCGCCGCCGACGGCACCCGCCGGGGGAGCGGTGCGCCATCTCAAGATGTACGCGGAGAAGCTGGCGGACGGCTCGATGGGATACGGGTTCGAGAAGGGCAAGGCGTCGATTCCCGGCCCGTTGATCGAGATCAACGAGGGCGACACCCTGCACATCGAGTTCGAGAACACGATGGACGTGGCAGCCAGCCTCCATGCGCACGGTGTCGACTACGACATCGCGAGCGACGGCACCCGGATGAACAGGAGCATCGTCGAACCGGGCGAGACCCGTACGTACACCTGGCGCACCCATGCCCCCGGCAGGCGCAAGGACGGCACCTGGCAGCCGGGCAGCGCGGGCTACTGGCACTACCACGACCATGTCGTCGGCACGGACCACGGCACGGGAGGCATCCGCAAGGGCCTGTACGGGCCGGTGATCGTCCGGCGCAAGGGCGACATCCTCCCCGACAAGACCATCACGATCGTCTTCAACGACATGACGATCAACAACAAGCCGGCCGACAAGAGCCCCGACTTCGAGGCGACGGTGGGGGACCGGCTCGAAGTCGTCATGATCACGCACGGCGAGTACTACCACACCTTCCATGTCCATGGTCACCGCTGGGCGGACAACCGCACGGGCCTGCTGACCGGCCCCGACGACCCGAGCCGGGTGATCGACACGAAGATCGTCGGGCCTGCGGACTCCTTCGGCTTCCAGGTCATCGCGGGTGAACACGTGGGCGCCGGCGCCTGGATGTACCACTGCCATGTGCAGAGCCACTCCGACATGGGGATGGCCGGAATGCTGCTGGTAGCCAAGGCGGACGGGACGGTGCCGGGGCACGAGGGGCACACCATGACGCCGTCCGCGGCGTCTCCGTCCTCGCCGTCCCCTTCAGCGGAAGCGAAGCCTCCGGTGAAGAAGACAGCGCATGAAGGTCACTGACCCGCCGCGTCCGCCACCGGGGCCAGGCGCTGCTGCTCCTCCTCGACGATGCGGCGGGCCAGCGATCCGTCCGACACGTCCAAGGCGTCCGGCGTCGTCTCGGCGACGTCGCTGCGCCGTGCGTACGCGTCGAACAGCCTCTCCTTGCGCGCCAGGATGTCCAGCATCCGCTGGTCCACGCTGTCCGCGGCGAGGAGCCGGTGCACCTGAACCGTGCGTATCTGGCCCATCCGGTGCGCGCGGGCCACGGCCTGGTGCTCCATCGTCGGCTTGATCTGCGGCTCACAGATGATGACGACGGACGCGGCCTGCATGTTCAGCCCGATCCCGCCCGCCTGGATCTGGCTGAGCAGCACCGCGTGGCCGTCCGCAGCCGCGAAACCGTCGATCAGCTGCTGGCGGCGGGCGGCCGGCACGCTTCCGGACAGCGGGCCGAACACGCCCTCCCCCAGGGCCTGTCGCACGGTCTCCAGCACCTCGCGGAAGTAGGAGAAGACGACGACCTTCAAGCCGTTCTCCAAGGCCTCGGCGACCAGCTCGCGCAACCGGTTCAGCTTGGCCGACGTGGCCGGGTGTGCGTACGCGGCCCGCCGCATCTCCATGAAGTGCCCGGCGGCCACCGCCTCGTGGTAGGCCCGTCGGTCGGGCTCGCTGAACTCCTCCCACTCGTCGACCTGCACGAGTGCGGGGAGTTCGGTGAGCACGTCCTGCTGGTTGCGGCGCAGATAGGCGGGGGCGACGGCCCGGCGGAACGCATGCGAACCGGCGACGCCGTGTGTGGTGCTGACCGACGGGGCAAGCTCGGGCCGGAGATGGCGGACGAGGCTGCGGAACTCCTCCACCCGGTTCTCCATCGGTGTGCCGGTCAGGAAGAGCACATGCTCGGTCGCTTCCGACCAGCCGGACACCGCACGGGAGCGACGGGTGGCCGGGTTCTTGACGTAATGGGCTTCGTCGACGACGAGCATGCCGGGCCGTACACCACCGGCGCCCGCGAGGGGGAGCGTGTGCAGGGCGTCGAAGGTGGTCAGCGCGACCCCGCCGCTCTCCCGCCAGTCGGCGAACGCCGCCCGCCGCTCCGGCCCGTGCACCGGCAGGGCGCGCAGCGTGGAGCGCGCACGGACCTCCCGCGTCCAGTTGATCAGCACGCTGGCCGGGCACACCACCAGGAAGTGCGTCTCCCCGCGCGCCGCGAGATGGGCCAGCGCGGCGATGGCCTGCACGGTCTTGCCCAGCCCCATCTCGTCGCCCAGGATCACCCGCTTCTGTGCGAGCGCGAAGCGCGCGCCGAACGACTGGTAGCCGCGCAGGGAGACCCGCAGCCGGGCGTCGTCGAGCCGAAGGCCGCGCACCCGGTCGGCGATGCCGGACGGCAGGAACCCCTCGGCCGCGTCCCGGTCGGGGCCGGTGCCGGACATCTCGGCCAGCAGGCTGTAGTACTCCGCGGACCGCAGTTCGAAGTCGACCCAGGCCGCGATGTCGGACTCCGGGTCCCGCAGCAGATCGACCGACACCTGGCCGAAGAGCGGGGGGAGTTCGCGCTCCACCGCGTCGGCCACGGCCGCCCGCACGGAGGCGACGGCCTCCAGTGCCCGCGTCCGCGGCCCGCGCCGGATGAACACCATCCGCAGCCGCCCCCGGGCGGGACCGGCCTCGGTCAGCAGCGGCTCCAGGCGGTCGGCCAGCCTGCGGGCCCCGTCCACGGCCCGCCGCAGGTCGGGCCCGGCCTCGACCAGCCGGTACAAGGCGGTGACCAGGGCGGTCGTGGCGTCGTCGGGGGTGTCCACGTCTATCCGCAGGGCGACGGTGTCCCGCACCGCGTGCGCGATCTGGCCTGCCGCGGCCAGGGTCTGGTCGGCCGTCTGCGCGCCGACTCCGGGGATCTGGCGGAGCTCGTAGCGGGTGGCCCCGTATACCTGCCCCACGGTCGTGAAGCCGGCCTGCTCGACCGCTCCGAGGCGCAGCCTGCCCTCGGTGACGTCCTTGAGCCGGGACACCGGAATGCACGACAGATCCTCGCGGACGAGGGATTCGATGAGCGGGTCCAGTGCGGTGCGGACGGCGGTGACGGCGCGTGCATGGTCAGCGAGGACCCCGCGCGCGGCGCTCAGCAGCCCGTCGGCCCGCGTCAGCAGCTCCCGGGCCGCCCGCCCGGTCGGCGCCCCGCCCTCCGTGGAACCGGCCTCACTCATGTCGTTCCCTCTGTCCCCGCCGCCCTGCCGCCCCGCTCTCCGGCTTCCGCCCGGAGCGACTCGTATCGTCCCATGCGCGACTGACAGCCGGGCGGGTTCGCGGCACCGGCCACCCTCCGAGTCGCCGGTGCCGCGCGGCTTCGTGAGTGCTGCGGTCCGGCCGGTTGATGGATCGTTGATCAGTCGTTTATCCCGGCAGGGCACTGTGGCCCCATGCTGATCAACACCGCGACCGACCCCGCTTACGCCTGGCAGGAGACAGCGCTGTGCGCACAGACGGGGCCCGAGTTCTTCTTCCCCGCTCCCGGCAGCTCCACACGTGAGGCCAAGCGGCTCTGCAACGCCTGCGAGGGCCGCCTGGCCTGTCTGGAATACGCACTCGACAACGACGAGCGCTTCGGCGTCTGGGGCGGTCTCTCCGAGAAGGAGCGTGACCGGCTCCGCAGAGACGAGCGCGAGCGGGCCTGAACGCGCTCTCACCGGGGGACACTTCGGGGTCCGGCCGACTGGCCGGACCAGGTCCTGAGCGGCGCGGAAGGCGAGGTGCTCGGCCCACCGCTTCCACGCGGCCGTGAACGCCGGTACGTCAGCGACGGCGGGGGCGGGCCGAGGAGGCCCGCCCCCGCCGGGGTCACGTGTGCTGCCGTGGACCGGCCAGGGCGCGTGTGCTGCCGTGGATCAGGCCAGGGCGCGGGCCGCCATGCGTGCCTTGCGCGCGGCGAGCTTCTCGTCGAACTTCGACGCCTCGCTGTCCAGCCCGTTCATGTACAGACCGAGCTCCTCCTGGGCCTTGAGCCCCTCCGAGCCCAGGCCGTCGATGTCCAGCACCTTCAGGTAGCGCAGCACCGGCTGGATGACGTCGTCGTGGTGGATCCGCATGTTGTAGATCTCGCCGATCGCCATCTGGGCGGCGGCCCGCTCGAACCCGGGCATGCCGTGGCCCGGCATCCGGAAGTTCACGACGACGTCGCGCACGGACTGCATCGTCAGGTCCGGGGCGAGCTCGAAGGCCGCGCCGAGGAGATTGCGGTAGAACACCATGTGCAGGTTCTCGTCGGTCGCGATCCGTGCCAGCATGCGGTCGCAGACGGGGTCGCCCGACTGGTGGCCGGTGTTGCGGTGCGAGACCCGGGTCGCCAGCTCCTGGAACGCCACGTAGGCCACGGAGTGCAGCATCGAGTGGCGGTTGTCGGACTCGAAGCCCTCCGCCATGTGCGCCATACGGAACTGCTCCAGCTTGTCCGGGTCCACGGCGCGCGAAGTGAGCAGGTAGTCGCGCATCACGATGCCGTGGCGGCCCTCCTCGGCCGTCCAGCGGTGCACCCAGGTGCCCCAGGCGCCGTCGCGGCCGAAGAGCGAGGCGATCTCGTGGTGGTAGCTGGGGAGGTTGTCCTCGGTCAGCAGGTTCACGACCAGGGCGATCTTGCCGATGTCCGTGACCTTGGACTGCCCGGACTCCCAGGCCTGGCCGTCCTCGAAGACGCCGGGGAAGTTCCGGCCGTCGGAGAACGGTACGTACTCGTGCGGCATCCAGTCCTTGGCGACCTTGAGATGACGGTTGAGCTCCTTCTCCACCACCTCTTCCAGCGCGTACAGCAGTTGGGCGTCGGTCCACGCCTGCGAACTGCCGAGGTGGGGAGAGGTGATCGTCACGGGGGCTCCTGGGGACGGGAGAATTACCTACGGCTTCGTAGGTTACGAAACCGTAGGTTAAAGCGGCGGTAAGGCCTCCGCCAAGCCCATCCGGGCGACAATCGCTCACTTAGTGTTATAAGTGCAGGTCAAGCGTGTATACAGAGGGTCAGGGAGGTCGGGGTGGGGTGCCTGGAGCAAATGAATCGGCCGGGCCGGGCCCCCGGTGGCATGCGCTCTGAACAGTCGGCGTACTCGGAGCGCGGCGCACGAGGGGCACGGTCGGGTCGGGGTGGGGTCAGAGCAGATGGTCGGCCGCGCCCGCCTTCACCAGGAGGATCAGTGCCCGCAGCGCCTCCATGGAATCGCTGACGTACGCCGCCGCGTCGGTCGTGGAGCCGATGTAGGCGCGGCCCTGGTCGTCGATTCCGAAACGGAAGCAGTTCGCCCCCTCGCTGCAGAACGCTTCTTCCCAGCAGATGTCGTTCATGGTCTCTCCTCAGAGGTCCTGGGCTATGCGTCGGATGAAATCGCGCGATTCCTCGGCGGGCAGCGCGAGCGTGCGCAGGCGCTCCAACAGGCCCCGGTAACGGCGCAGTTGCATGTCCGCGTCCAGCAGCATCGAGCCGTGCGAGGAGTCGAGTTGCACGGTATCGAGTTGCGGGACGGCTGCGCCGACATACGTGAACGACTGTCCGGCTCCGGGGAATCCGCCTGCTGTGAACGGGATCGCCCGGACCGTGATCCGGGTGCGCTCGGACTGTTCGAGAATGTGCTCCAGCTGTGCTCGGGCGATCTTGGGGCCGCCGAACTGCATGCGCAGCGCGGCTTCGTGGATCACCGCCTCGTAGAGCGGTGCCCGGTCCCGTTCGAGCACCTCCTGGCGGCGCAGCCGCAGGGAGAGCCGGGCCATCAGATCGGGGCCCGGGAGCTGGGGGTCGGCGTTGTCGAAGACGGCCCGCGCGTGCTCCTCGGTCTGCAACAGGCCGGGGATGTGTGTGGTGGTGGCGGTGATCAGCTCCACCGCGTGGAACTCGAGTTCGGCGATGTCCAGCAGGCTCGGCAGCAGCAGGCCGCGATGCTCCTCCCACCATCCCCTGGCCCGTTCCTGCGCCATCTCCGCCAGCAGATCGACGAGCCCGGTGTCCGGGCAGCCGTAGTTGAAGGCGAGAGTGCGGACCCGCTCGGCGCTTATGCCGAACCGGCCGGACTCGATGTTCGGGATGCGCGTGCGGTCGACGCCGAGCAGGGCCGCCGCCTGCTGTGCTGTCATCGCCGACTGTTCGCGCAGCTTGCGCAGTTCGTATCCGAGGCGTTGCTGGCGTGCGGTCGGAGTGCTCCTGGGCGGCACGGTGTGGGTCCTTCCGGAAGTGAGAGATGACGAAATGACCGGAACCACACAAGTAGTAGCACTGTGCTCCAGGCGTGCGCTACGGTCGGTAGTGCAAGTCTCACACGGGGCGACCGCGCCCCCGTGTGTGATCGTCACCACGCGTATGAGAAATGTGAGCAGCACTTGATGAAGGGCGCCTTGCGTTGTCTTCCGGCCCTCGCACCCGCCGGGCCGCACCCGCCGGCGGCGGACAACCTCAGCTACTCGTTCGCACTCCCGGGCGGTGCCTTCTGCGCGGGACTCGCCCGCCGTGCCGTGGATGAACTCCTGACCCGGCACGGTCTCGCCGAACTCAGTGAGACGGCGGTCCTCGCCGCATCGGAACTGGTCGCGGCCGCCTACCACTTCACCCCGGACCGGGAGATGCTTCTGCGGGTCCACTGGCAGTTCGACGCCCTGCGGATCACCCTCTACGACCAGCATCCGGTCCATGAATCACCCGAGAAGTCCGAGGAGTGCCGGGAGAGCCGCAGCGCCAGCATGTGGCTGCTGGCAGCCGCGGTGGACGCGCACGGCGGGGACTGGGGGCTGGCCCCCGCGCTGACTGCCTCCGGCGGCTCCAAGACCTGGGCGTTACTTCACAAGTAGCCTCCGCTTCCGCTGGACCGTCGGCCTGGTCCCCGCACGTCAGAGGCCGGCACGCACCTCCTCGGCCGTCGTGTTCCGCAGACCGCCGTCGAGCAGCAGCCAGCGCGTGATGCCGATCGATTCGAGGAACGGCACGTCGTGGCTCGCCACGATCAGCGCTCCCTCGTACGAATCGAGTGCCGCCGTCAGCCGGCGCACGCTCGCCATGTCCAGGTTGTTCGTCGGCTCGTCCAGCATCAGCAGCTGAGGCGCGGGCTCGGCCAGCAGCAGCGCGGCCAGAGCCGCACGGAACCGCTCGCCGCCCGACAGGGTCCCGGCAGGCCGGTCCGCCCGTGCACCCCTGAACAGAAAGCGTGCCAGTCGCGCCCTGATCCGGTTGTCCGTGGCATCCGGCGCGAACCGCGCCACGTTCTCCACCACACTCAGCTCGTCGTCGAGCACATCCAGCCGCTGCGGCAGAAAACGCATCGGCAGCTGCACCGACACCTCGCCGGACACCGGTGCCAGCTCACCGGCCAGGGTCCGCAACAGCGTGGTCTTTCCCGCTCCGTTACGTCCCACCAGCGCGATGCGCTCCGGGCCCCGCACTTCGAACGAACCCCGCACCTGTGTCCCGTACGGCAGTTCCAGGCCGCTCAGTGTCAGCACGCCCTGGCCCGGATGGACCTTGGTGTGCGGCAGTTCGACCCTGATCTCGGCGTCGTCGCGCACCGCCTCGACCGCCTCGTCGAGGCGTTCCTTCGCGTCGGCCAGCTTTGCCGCGTGCATGATGCGGTGCTTGCCCGCCGACTCCTGGGCGGCGCGCTTGCGGGCGCCCATGACGATCTTCGGTTCGCGCTTGCTCTCCTGCATCTTCTGTCCGTAGCGCTTGCGCCGCGCCAGTTTGACCTGGGCTTCGGCGAGTTCGCGCTTCTGGCGGTGCACATCGGCCTCGGCGACCCGCACCATGCGTTCGGCGGCCTCCTGTTCCACGGCCAGCGCCTCCTCGTACGCCGAGAGGTTCCCGCCGTACCAGGTGACCGAGCCGTCGCGCAGGTCGGCGATCTGGTCGACCCGCTCCAGGAGTTCCCGGTCGTGGCTGACGACGACGAGGACGCCGCTCCACGCTTCGACTGCCGCGTAGAGGCGGCCGCGCGCGTACAGGTCCAGGTTGTTCGTCGGTTCGTCCAGCAGCAGTACGTCCGGCCGGGCCAGCAGCAGCGCCGCCAGACGCAGCAGCACGCACTCGCCGCCCGACATCTCACCGATCGTGCGGTCGAGACCGATGTGGCCGAGGCCGAGCTCATCGAGCGTGGCGAGCGCACGCTCCTCCACGTCCCAGTCGTCACCGACGGCGGCGAACCGCTCCTCGCCGGTGTCGCCGGCTTCGATGGCGTGCAGCGCCGCCCGGGTCCCGGCGATCCCCAGGACGGCGTCGACGCGCAGTGCGGTGTCCAGAACCAGGTTCTGCGGCAGATGACCAACTTCACCCACAACCCTGACACGGCCCTCGGTGGGGGCGAGTTCGCCGGCGATCAGCCGCAGCAGGGTCGACTTGCCCGAGCCGTTGAGCCCGATGAGGCCGGTACGGCCGGGCCCCACGGTGAGTGGGAAGTCGTCGAGGACCGGGCTGCCGTCGGGCCAGGCGAAGGAGAGTGACGAGCAGGTGATGTGGTGGAGAGGGGCAGACATAGGGAATCTCCCGGTTGCGAGGAAGGACAGGGGCAACGGGGCGAGACACCGGTCACGGCATTCCACGGACGAGTGTCCGGAAGTGGAGAGGAAGGCCCTGGTCGCGGAGGACGGCTCGGAGAGCTGAGGTCACACTCGGGCACGCGGGCATGTGCGGACATGGCACGGCGTGCGACACGGTGTCTCAAGACCTCAGACGAGCAACGTCCTACTCCTGTCGACGGCAACAAGGACAACAACGAAACTACGGCGGGCCGAGGGCCCGGGCAAACGAATTAACAGGACCCGGCCCGGCCAGGCACCGGTCCGGCGCGGCACTGTCCCGCGAAGCCCCGGTCCCGTGAAGCCCCCGGTCCGGCGAGGCCCTGCCTCAGGCCGAACCGCCGAGCAGATCCGTCAGGAACCGGTCCAGGTCCAGGAAGCGGTGCTCGTCCCCGGCGGGGACCAGCTCCTGCGCGCGGCTCAGGAAGCGGCGCAGCTCCACCGTCCGTACGTGCACCATGGCGATGCCCTCGGCGGCGTGGAACTCCAGCACCGTACGGTCGTACCCGAAGGGCCTGACACGTACGTCCCCGGCGCCTGCCGGTGCGTCCATCCCTCTTGCCAGCAGCTCCCGGGAGAACTGCCACGACACCTCGGTACCCTCCAGCGTCGCCGGCGCGGGGAACGCCATGCGTACGGCGAAGGGATCCGTGCGGTCGTAACTGAGGACTGCGGGAAGTGTCTCCATCTGCGGTGCGGATGCGACCATGCGGGCCTGCACGGACTGTTCGATAACGGTGGACAAGACCTGCTCCCTCTCGCGGCCGGGCGGACGGTCTCCGGCACTCATGCAGACGACGGATTCCGCCGATCCGTGCACCGGAGCGCGGCGTGAGCTGTGTCACCGCGTTGCTGCTTCCCGGACATGTGCCCCGATACGGGCGATGCACCCTGGACGAGGTGCGGTCCGTGGGGCTAGCTTCCAGCGCCATGAGGGCCATGGGGAAGACGCGACGACTGATGTCACTGGGACTGTGCGGGGCGGCACTGGCAGCCGCGCTGGCCGCGCCCTCGGCCCAGGCGGCACCCGGTGAACGGCACGGACCCGGCCGCGGGCCGGCCTGGACGCCCACCGGTACAGGCACCGACGCACGTTTCCGGGGCCTCGCGGCCGTCAGCAGCCGCACGGCCTGGCTCGCGGGCTCGAAGGGCACCGTGCTGCGCACCACCGACGGCGGCCGGCACTGGCGCGACGTCTCGCCGCCCGGTGCCGCCGCCGAGGAGCTGGAGTTCCGCGACATCGAGGCCTTCGACGCCCGGCGGGCGGTGGCGCTGTCCATCGGTGAGGGCGAGGCATCCCGGGTGCTGCGTACGGACGACGGCGGAGCCACCTGGACCGAGTCCTTCCGCAACACCGACGCACGTGCCTTCTACGACTGCCTCACTTTCTTCGACAGCCGGCACGGCCTGGCGATGAGCGACCCGGTCGACGGGCGGTTCCGCATCCTGTCGACGGCGGACGGCGGCCGCAGCTGGAACGTGCTGCCCAGCGCCGGTATGCCGCAGGCCCAGCCGGGCGAGGCGGGATTCGCGGCCAGTGGGCAGTGCCTGGTGAGCGCCGGACCCAAGGATGCCTGGCTGGCGACCGGCGGCGCGGCCACCGCCCGGGTCCTGCACTCCGGCGACCGGGGGCTGACCTGGACCGCGACCGCGTCGCAGGTCCCGGCAGGGGACCCCGTCCGCGGCGTGTTCGGCCTCGCCTTCCGGGACCGTACCCACGGCATCGCGGTCGGCGGCGACTACCGCGCAGGCCAGGCGTCGCCCCACGCCTCCGCGGTCAGCGCGGACGGGGGCCGCCGCTGGCAGCCCTCACAGACACCGCCCGCCGCCTACCGCTCGGGCGTCGCCTGGCTGCCCCACAGCCGGCACACCGCACTGGCGGTCGGCCCGACCGGCACCGACCTCACCAGGGACGGCGGCCGCACCTGGCGCACGGTCGACACCGGGTCGTACGACACGGTCGACTGCGCCGCGGACGGGAGCTGCTGGGCGGCCGGTGAGAACGGCCGGGCCGCACACACCCTCCGTGGACGGGGACAATGAGAGCTGCCGGCGGTACGGGGCGAGCGCGTCCGATGTCTTCGCCGCGATGAACTCCGTGATCCGGTAGGCGCAGACGCCGTGCACGACGCAGACGCCGTGCACGACGCAGGGGCCGGACGCCGCGAGCCGCTCGATCACGCCCCGGTCGTCCCCGGCCGCGAGCATCACCCCGCCGTCGCGGGTGTTCTTGCGGCCGGAGGCGGGTTCTTGTCGGCCGGAGGCGAAGAACACCCCGGTCGCGTACGGGGCGTCGAGCCAGGCGATGTGATCCCTCATCACCGCGTCGACGCGGTCCGGCGGGGCGGTGCGGGACAGCTCACGTACGAACACGATCGCAAGGCCGCGGGAGCGGCGCCCTAAGCTGACAGGCATCATGACGACACTTCGGATGCCCGCCGACGAAGCCGAGGCCCGCGCCCTCCAGGACACCCTGCGTACCCGGGTGGTGCTCGACGAGCCGGGGCCGCCGCCGGGCACCGGCCGGGTGACAGGCGTCGACGTCGCCTACGACGACGAGCGCGACATCGTCGTGGCGGCGGCCGTCGTGCTCGACGCGGGCACGCTGGAGGTGGTGGCCGAATCCACCGCCGTCGGGCGGGTCACCTTCCCGTACATCCCGGGGCTCCTCGCCTTCCGTGAGATCCCCACCGTGCTGGCCGCCCTGGAGTCCCTGCCCGTCGACCCGGGCCTCGTCGTCTGCGACGGATACGGGCGGGCGCACCCGCGCCGCTTCGGCCTTGCCAGCCATCTCGGCGTGCTCACCGGGCTGCCCGTCATCGGCGTCGCGAAGAACCCGTTCACCTTCTCGTACGAACAGCCCGGCCCCTGCCGCGGCGACCGCTCGCCGCTGCTCGACGGGGGCGAGGAAGTGGGGCAGGCGCTGCGCACCCAGGACCGCACCAAACCGGTGTACGTGTCGGTCGGACACCGCACCGGCCTGGACAACGCCTGCGCGCACACGCTGCTGCTGGCCCGCGACTTCCGGCAGCCCGAGACCACCCGCCGGGCCGACGCGCTGTGCAGGCGGGCGCTCCGGGAGGCCACCGAGCGGGAGCCGGCGCGGGCACGGGGTCAGGACGACTGAGTACCCGTACGGATGGCGTCCGGCGATCATGGTCGGCACTCTGGACACATGAACGCATCTCGCTCAAGCGCCCGAACCGCTCCCCTTCACCCCGCTCAGCGCCGTGTGGCGCTGGGCATGCTGATCGGGGGCGCGGTCGGCTTCGTCTGGGCCGGGGCGATGCTCTACACCCTGACGTCCTGGATCTTCTGGGGCGTGCTTCGAAAGTAGCGCCGTCCGCCCGGAGGGCGTGCCAGGCGTCGCCGAGCAGGCGGGACTTTCGAAACCCGCCCCAGGGCGTGTGTCAGCGGACCGCGGCCACCCGGAAGCGTAGACCCGCCCCGCGCAGCCTTCCCAGCAGCGCGTCACCCATCGAGACGGCTGTGGTGACCTGTCCCGAGGTGGGCGGGAGTTCGTCCATGGCCAGGCAGAGCGCCGACTCCGCCAGCATCTTCGCCGTCTCGTCGTAGCCCGGATCGCCGCCCGACACCTCCGTGAAGACCCGGCGGCCGCCGCCCTCGCCGACGAACCGGACCGTGAACCAGCTCCGCCGACGGCGCTCCTCGTCCGGGCCCGACCCGGGCGCGTAGCGATCCGACAGCCAGTCCCGTACGGCCGGCACCTGCGCCGCGCCCAGCAGGGCTCCCAGCGCCGCGGTGCCCCCGAGGGCCACCGGCAGACGCTTGACCGAGGCGTAGTGGCGGTATCGGAAGTCGGGGCCGTAGCGGGGGAGCGCGCGGGCCGAGCGCTCCACGATCCGCGCGTCGAGCGTCGGCAGCGGAAGTGCCCAGGTGCCGGTCTCCGTGCTGAAGCGCGGCCCGCCGAGCGGGGCGCGGGCGCGGCGGGCCACCAGCCGCGGCTCGTGCAGGCGGCGTTCCCTGGCGGCGCTCAGCATCTGCGGGCCGCGGCCCATGGCGGTGAGGGCGGAGGCGAACGTACCGCCCGAGAAGACGGCGTTGGAGCGGACGAATCCGTCGATGCGCAGCGGGACGTCCTCGGGCAGTTGGCCGACCGTGAAGTACACACCCAGATCGTGCGGCACGGAGTCGAAACCGCAGGCGTGCACGATCCGGGCCCCGGTCTCGCGGGCCCGGGCGTCGTGCTCCAGATACATCCGGTCGGCGAACTCCGGCTCGCCCGAGAGGTCGGCGCAGTCCGTTCCGGCCTCGGCGCACGCGGCGACCAGCTTCTCCCCGTACGAGATGTACGGGCCGACGGTCGTGGCCACCACATGGGTGGACTCGGCGAGTGCGCGCAGCGCGTCCGCGTCGTCCGAGTCGGCGAGCAGCAGCGGGAGGTCCGAGCAGTGCGGATGCAGTGCGGTGAGGCGGTTGCGCAGCTGTTCCAGCTTGGCGCGGTTGCGGCCGGCCAGGGCCCAGCGACAGCCTTCCGGGGCGTGTGCCGCCAGGTACTCGGCGGTGAGCACACCGACGAAACCGGTGGCACCGAAGAGGACCACGTCATAGGGGCGTGATGCCCCGTTCTGCCTGTTCACAAGTGCCTCCACAGGGGCGGGCGCCGACGTAGCAGGCAGAGGGTAGCGGAGCCGGGCACGGGGTGTGCGGCCGGGGATGCCTCGTGACGTGGCGCCGGCCGGCCGGGAAGGCTTCGTGGGGGAGGATCCCGGGAAAAGAACTAAGCGCTTGCTCGCCGCAAGGGGTTGTGCGGAGCGCGGCGCGTTCTTAGCATCATCGATGTTACATCGGTTGTGTCACACCGCTGGGGGCTCGATGGCAACGACAGGGAACGGCTCACACGCTCCGCGCGGCCCGCTGGCCGGCGTTCGCGTGGTCGAGCTGGCAGGCATCGGACCCGGTCCGTTCGCCGCGATGCTCCTGGCCGATCTGGGCGCCGACGTGGTGCGGGTCGACCGGCCCGGAGGTCCAGGCCTCGGTATCGATCCGGCCCATGACCTCACCAACCGCAACAAGCGCTCCGTCGTCGTCGACCTCAAGGACGCGTCCGGCCCGGAGACGGTCCTGGATCTGGCCGAGCGCGCCGACATCCTGATCGAGGGGTACCGGCCCGGCGTCGCCGAGCGCCTGGGCGTGGGCCCGGACGTCTGCCTGGCCCGCAATCCACGGCTCGTCTACGGACGCATGACCGGGTGGGGCCAGGACGGTCCGCTCGCCGAACGGGCCGGCCACGACATCGCCTACATCGCCGTCACCGGCGCCCTCTCCATGATCGGCAGGCCGGGGGAGCCGCCCGCCGTCCCGGCCAATCTGCTCGGCGACTACGCGGGCGGCTCGCTCTACCTCGTCGTCGGCGTCCTCGCCGCTCTCCAGCACGCCCGGACCCCCGGCGGTGGCGGACAGGTCGTTGACGCGGCGATCGTCGACGGCACCGCGCACCTCACCATGATGATCCACGGCATGCTGCAGGCAGGCGGCTGGCAGGACCGGCGCGGTTCCAACCTGCTGGACGGCGGCTGCCCCTTCTACGGCTCGTACGAGACCTCGGACGGCGAGTACATGGCGGTCGGCCCGCTCGAAAAGCGGTTCTACGCGGAGTTCACCGAGCTCCTCGGTATCGGGGAGAGCGCCCCCGACCGGAGCGATATCGCCCGCTGGGACGAGCTGCGCGGCGTCGTCGCCGCCCGGTTCCGTACCCGTACCCGTGCCGAGTGGACCGAGGTCTTCGAAGGCTCGGACGCCTGCGTGGCACCCGTTCTCTCCCTTCGCGAGGCACCGCGCCACCCCCACCTCGCCGCCCGCGCCACCTTCGTCGAGCACGGCACACTCACCCAGCCCGCGCCCGCGCCCCGGTTCTCGGCCACGCCCGCCTCGGTGCACAGCGGACCGGCGCAGCCGGGCGCGGACACCGAAGCCGTCGCCGCGGACTGGGATGTGCCGGCCCTGCGGACCATCCGGAAGGACACGACCGACTGATGCAGCGGCAGATCTTCACCGAAGAGCACGACGCGTTCCGCGAGACCGTCCGCACCTTCCTGAACAAGGAGGTCCTCCCGCATTACGAGCAGTGGGAGAAGGACGGCATCGTCGCGCGCGAGGCCTGGCTCGCCGCCGGACGGCAGGGGCTGCTCGGCCTCGCCGTACCCGAGGAGTACGGGGGCGGCGGGAACAGCGACTTCCGCTACAGCGCCGTCCTCGCCGAGGAATTCACCCGGGCGGGCACCCCCGGTCTCGCGCTCGGGCTGCACAACGACATCATCGGCCCCTACCTCACCGGCCTGGCCACCGAGGAGCAGAAGCGGCGCTGGCTGCCCGGTTTCTGCAGCGGCGAGATCATCACCGCCATCGCGATGACCGAACCCGGGGCGGGCTCCGACCTCCAGGGCATCCGCACCACCGCCGAGGACCGGGGCGATCACTGGCTGCTCAACGGCTCGAAGACGTTCATCTCCAACGGCATCCTCGCCGACCTGGTGGTCGTCGTCGCGAAGACCACCCCGGACGGCGGCGCGAAGGGACTCTCACTGATCGTCGTCGAGCGCGGCACGGAGGGCTTCGAGCGGGGCCGCAACCTCGACAAGATCGGCCAGAAGTCCCAGGACACCGCCGAACTGTTCTTCAACGACGTGCGCGTCCCCAAGGAGAACCTCCTCGGTGAGCTCGACGGCGCCTTCATCCACCTGATGACGAACCTCGCCCAGGAGCGGATGGGCATAGCCGTCGCCGGGATCGCCGCGGCCGAGTACCTCCTGGAGATCACCACCACGTATGTCAAGGAGCGCGAGGCCTTCGGGCGTCCGCTCTCCAAGCTCCAGCACATCCGTTTCGAGATCGCGGAGATGGCCACCGAGTGCGCGGTCACCCGGACCTTCCTCGACCGGTGCATCGTCGACCACTCGGAGGGGACGCTCGACGCCGTGCACGCCTCGATGGCGAAGTGGTGGGCGACCGAGCTGCAGAAGCGCGTCGCCGACCGCTGCCTCCAACTGCACGGCGGATACGGCTACATGTCGGAGTTCCCGGTGGCCAGAGCGTTCACCGACGGCCGCATCCAGACCATCTACGGCGGCACCACCGAGATCATGAAGGAGATCATCGGCCGCTCACTGCTCGCCTGACCCCTGTCCGAACGGCGCGCTCGACCGCGCCCCGCTCCTGCCCGCCCCGCCTGCCCGGACCGTTCACGGGTCTCCGCCCGCTCGACCGACCTGTTCACCGGACCCCTGTTGCGCCACCACCCTCGAAAGGCAGCTGTCTTGAGTACCGAAGCATTCGTCTACGACGCGATCCGCACCCCGCGCGGCCGCGGCAAGGCCAACGGGGCCCTGCACGGCACCAAGCCGATCGATCTCGTCGTCGGCCTCATCCACGAACTCCGCGACCGCTTCCCGGGCCTGGACCCCGCCGCCGTCGACGACATCGTCCTCGGCGTCGTCAGCCCGCTGGGCGACCAGGGCTCGGACATCGCGCGCATCGCCGCCATCGCGGCCGGTCTCCCCGACACCGTTGCCGGCGTCCAGGAGAACCGCTTCTGTGCCTCCGGCCTGGAGGCCGTCAACCTGGCCGCCGCCAAGGTGCGTTCCGGCTGGGAGGACCTCGTCCTCGCGGGCGGGGTCGAGTCGATGTCCCGCGTCCCGATGGGCTCGGACGGCGGCGCCTGGGCGATGGACCCGATGACGAACTACCAGACCGGCTTCGCGCCGCAGGGTGTCGGCGCCGACCTCATCGCGACCATCGAGGGCTTCTCGCGCCGCGATGTCGACGAGTTCGCCGCGCTGTCCCAGGAGCGGGCGGCCGAGGCGTGGAAGGACAACCGCTTCGCGCGTTCCGTGGTCCCCGTCAAGGACCGCAACGGTCTCGTCGTCCTCGACCACGACGAACACATGCGGCCCGGCACCACCGCCGACTCCCTCGCCGCGCTCAAGCCGTCCTTCGCCACGGTCGGCGAGATGGGCGGCTTCGACGCGGTGGCGCTCCAGAAGTACCACTGGGTGGAGAAGATCGACCACGTCCACCACGCGGGCAACTCCTCCGGCATCGTCGACGGCGCCGCCCTCGTCGCCATCGGCTCGAAGGAGACCGGCGAGCGCTACGGCCTCACCCCGCGCGCCCGGATCGTCTCCGCCGCCGTCTCCGGATCCGAGCCCACCATCATGCTCACCGGCCCCGCGCCCGCCACCCGCAAGGCGCTCTCCAAGGCCGGGCTGACCATCGACGACATCGACCTCGTCGAGATCAACGAGGCCTTCGCCGGTGTCGTCCTGCGTTTCGCCCGCGACATGGGGCTCTCCCTCGACAAGATCAACGTCAACGGCGGCGCCATCGCGCTCGGCCACCCGCTCGGCGCCACCGGCGCGATGATCCTCGGCACGCTCATCGACGAGCTGGAACGCCAGGACAAGCGCTACGGGCTCGTCACCCTGTGCGTCGGCGGCGGCATGGGCATCGCCACCGTCATCGAGCGTCTCTGACCGTCCCCTTCCTACGGAGAAGACAGACACATGACCGAGAGCACGACCATCCGCTGGGAACAGGACGAGACCGGCGTCGTCACCCTCGTACTCGACGACCCCAACCAGTCCGCCAACACGATGAACCAGGCCTTCCGGGATTCCATCGAGGCCGTCGCCGACCGGGCCGAGGCCGAGAAGGACTCCATCCGGGGCATCATCTACGCCTCCGCCAAGAAGACCTTCTTCGCGGGCGGCGACCTCAAGGACATGATCAGGATCGGTCCCGAGAACGCTCAGGCCGCGTTCGACGCCGGCACCGCGATCAAGAGGTCCCTGCGCCGCATCGAGACCCTCGGCAAGCCCGTCGTCGCCGCCATCAACGGTGCGGCCCTCGGCGGCGGTTACGAGATCGCGCTCGCCGCCCACCACCGCGTCGCCCTCGACGCCCCCGGCTCCCGCATCGGCCTGCCCGAGGTCACCCTCGGCCTGCTGCCGGCCGGTGGTGGCGTCACCCGCACCGTACGCCTCATGGGCATCGCCGACGCGCTGCTGAAGGTGCTGCTCCAGGGCACCCAGTACACACCGCGGCGCGCGCTGGAGAACGGCCTGGTCCACGAGGTCGCCGCCACCCGGGAGGAGATGCTCGACAAGGCCCGCGCCTTCATCGACGCGAACCCCGAATCCCAGCAGCCCTGGGACGTCAAGGGATACAAGATCCCCGGCGGTACCCCTTCGCACCCGAAGTTCGCCGCCAACCTGCCCGCCTTCCCCTCGAACCTGAAGAAGCAGCTCGCCGGCGCTCCCATGCCCGCGCCGCGCAACATCCTGGCCGCGGCCGTCGAGGGCTCGCAGGTCGACTTCGAGACCGCGCTCACCATCGAGGCCCGCTACTTCACGGAGCTGGTCACCGGCCAGGTCTCCAAGAACATGATCCAGGCGTTCTTCTTCGACCTCCAGGCCGTCAACTCCGGTGCCAGCCGCCCCAAGGACGTCGAGGAGCGCCAGGTCCGCAAGGTCGCCGTCCTCGGCGCCGGGATGATGGGCGCGGGTATCGCGTACTCCTGTGCCAGGGCCGGCATCGACGTCGTCCTCAAGGACATCTCCGCGGAGGCCGCCGCCAAGGGCAAGGCGTACAGCGAGAAGCTGCTCGACAAGGCGCTCTCCCGGGGCCGTACGACCGAGGCGAAGCGTGACGAGCTGCTGGCCCGGATCACTCCGACCGCGGACCCGGCGGACCTCGCGGGCTGCGACGCCGTCATCGAGGCCGTGTTCGAGGACCCCGCGCTCAAGCACAAGGTGTTCCAGGAGATCCAGGACGTCATCGAGCCGGACGCCCTGCTCTGCTCCAACACCTCCACCCTGCCCATCACGGCGCTGGCCGAAGGGGTTTCGCGGCCCGTCGACTTCATCGGGCTGCACTTCTTCTCGCCCGTCGACAAGATGCCGCTGGTCGAGATCATCAAGGGCGAGAAGACCGGCGACGAGGCCCTGGCCCGCGCCTTCGACCTGGTCCGCCGCATCAAGAAGACGCCGATCGTCGTCAACGACTCACGTGGCTTCTTCACCTCGCGTGTCATCGCCCAGTTCATCAACGAGGGCGTCGCGATGGTCGGCGAGGGTGTCGAGCCCGCGTCCGTCGAGCAGGCCGCCGCCCAGGCGGGCTACCCGGCCAAGGTGCTCTCCCTGATGGACGAGCTGACGCTCACCCTGCCCCGCAAGATCCGCAACGAGACGAAGCGGGCGGTCGAGGAGGCGGGCGGCACCTGGCCCAGCCACCCCGCGGACTCGGTCGTCGACCGGATGGTCGACGAGTTCGGACGCCCCGGACGCAGCGGCGGCGCGGGGTTCTACGAGTACGACGAGAACGGCAGGCGCACCCGCCTCTGGCCCGGACTACGTGAGCACTTCACGAAGCCGGGAACGGACATGCCGTTCGCCGACATGCAGGAGCGGATGCTCTTCTCCGAGGCGCTGGACAGCGTCCGCTGCCTGGAGGAGAACGTCCTGATCACCGTTGCCGACGCCAACATCGGCTCCATCATGGGCATCGGCTTCCCGCCGTGGACCGGCGGCGTGCTCCAGTACATCAACGGTTACGAGGGCGGCCTGCCCGGCTTCGTGGCCCGCGCCAGGGAACTCGCCGAGCGCTACGGCGACCGGTTCCTGCCCCCCGCTCTGCTCGTCGAGAAGGCCGGGAAGGGCGAGACCTTCCACGACTGAAACCGCCGCGACGGTCCGCACCCACCGGCGGTCCGCACCCACCGGTGCGGACCGCCGGTCCGGTCCCTGGTCCGGACCGGCCGTACCCGCCCGACAGGCCACACACGCGTCCGGGTGCGTCCTGCCGGGCCGCTACTCCGCCGCGAAGGCGGCCCGCAGCTCCTCCTTGAGCGAACGCTGGAAGGCGGTCATCAGCGCCTGCAGCACGAGCGGCTGCATGTGCGCGGACAGCGACTTCATCGCTTTGAGGTGCTCCGGATCCGACTCCCGTTCCCGGTACGGACCCCACACCTCGTCCCGGAACAGCCGGCTCAGCTCGTGAGCGGCGGAGCGGGTGTGCTCCAGCAGGACCGTGCGGGCGGCGAGAATCGTCTCGTGCGCGATGGGTACGTCGAGCAGCTCCACGCCGAGCCGCAGCAGCCCCGGATCCAGCCGGTACACACCGTCCCCCCGCTCGGACCGCTCCAGCACCCCCATCGCGGCCAGCCGGTCGATGTCCTGCTGGGCCAGCGGCCGTCCCGCACGCCGCTCCAGCTCCTGGCGGGTCGCGTCCTCCGCCGAATCGGGAACCCAGGAGGCCACGAGCGCACGGTGGATGGCAAGATCGTGGGCGCTCAGATCGGGCGGCAGCTGTTTGAGATAGCGTTCGATCGCGGCGAGGGTCATGCCCTGGTGCTGGAGCTCCTCGATGAGCGCCAGCCGGGAGAGGTGCGCGGGTCCGTAGTGCCCGACCCTGCGCGGCCCGATGACCGGGGGCGGCAGCAGTCCGCGGGTGCTGTAGAAGCGCACCGTGCGCACGGTCACCCCGGCGCGTGCCGCCAGTTCGTCGACGGTGAGCGTCGGCTCCACGGCCCCGGTCGCCATATCTGCTCCTCGTGTCCGGCCCTGCGGGTGGAACGCTGACAGGTGCGCCACCCCGGTGGATCAGTATTGCTGTCTCACCATTGATGTGAAAGTGCTGGGGGCCAGGGCGGCCGGAGCCTGCCGCGCACGTCGATGTCAGTGACGGGCCGTAGCCTGACGCCATGTCGGGGATCAGATACGTGCAAGGGGACGCGACCTCACCGGACGGCAAGGGCGTCAAGCTGATCGTCCATGTCTGCAACGACCTCGGAGGCTGGGGCAAGGGCTTCGTCCTGGCCCTCTCGCGCCGGTGGCCGGAGCCGGAGGCGGCCTACCGCCGCTGGCACCGCGAGCGCGCGGGCAATGACTTCGGCCTGGGCGCCGTGCAGTTCGTGCAGGTGAGCCCGTACGTGTGGGTGGCGAACGCGGTCGGCCAGCGAGGGATGCGCACGGGGAGCAAGGGCGTCCCGGTGCGTTACGAGGCGATCGATACGGCACTGGACGCGGTGGCCGGGAAGGCGGCCGAACTGGGCGCCTCGGTCCATATGCCGCGGATCGGCTGCGGGCTCGCGGGCGGGAAGTGGTCCCGGGTCGAGCCGCTGATAGAGAAGCGGCTGACCGCCCGGGATATCGCGGTGACGGTGTACGACTTCGGCCCGTAGGGTCCGTACGGCCGTGCGCCGAGCCGGACATGTCCAACCGGAGGGGTCCGCTGCGCGAGCACGGTGCGCCCACTGCCCGGCCGCCCACCGTAGCGGCCGGCGGGCGGGCGCTCGCCGCCGGTGTCCGCCGGATAGCCTGACCGCCGTCAGCGGGGCGGTGGAAGGGGCAGGGCCAGTGGCGAGTGCCGAGGCGGAGCGCGGGGCGGCCGGGAAGCATGAGGACATACGGCCGGGAGACCCGGTGGACGCGTCACTGCTGACGCTGCTGGGGCTCGGACCGGACGAGGACGCGGTCTACCGGCTGCTCGTGGACCGGCCGGACAGCGAGCCGGGCGTCTTCGAGGCGTTGCTGAGCACTCCTGAGGCGGCACGGGCCCTCGACTCCCTTGTCGAGCGAGGTCTGGCCAGCGCCGACCGGCCGGACACCGACGGGGCCTTCCGCTACCGGGCCGCCTCACCCGTCCTCGCGCTCGGACCGCTCCTGGAGTCCCGGCGCTCCGCACTGCACCGGGTCGAGTCGCTCGTCGGTGACCTCTCCGAACGGCACCGCTCCGCCCAGATGTACGGGGCCGGCGCACCGGTGGAGTTGCTGTCGGGTCCGGCGGCGATCCGACGGCGGCTGCTGACGATGCAGCGACAGGCCAGGAGCGAGGTGTGCACCCTGGTGCCGGTCAGGCGGGTGCCCGCGGTGCTCAGCTTCGAGGACAACTACGAAGAGGTGGACGCCGAGATGGCTAGCCGGGGGGTGACCGTGCGCAGCGTCGTCGAACGCGAATGGCTGGAGAGTCCGGAGACCTCCTCCGTGCTGAAGTCCTGCGTCGCCCAGGGCCAGCAGATCTCCGTCACGGACCGGCTCCCGATCAAGCTCGTCCTCGTGGACCGCCGCATCGCCCTGCTGCCCCTGGACCCGGAGCGCGAGACGGAACCGGTGGCACTCGTCGTCCACCGGACGGGGCTGCTCACGGCCCTGGTCTCGCTGTTCGAGGAGCACTTCGAGAAGGGGTGGCGGCTGAGCCTGTCCGGTGAGGAGGAGGCCGTGGAATCCTCGGTCGCGGCGGTCGACCGGCAGATCGTGGCCCTGCTGCATGTCGGCCTGACCGATGCCGCCATCGCCCGCCAGCTGGGCATGGGCCACCGCACCGTGCAGCGGCGGCTGCACACGCTGATGGACGAGGTGGGCGCGGCCACACGGTTCCAGCTCGGCTGGTACGCCGCAAGGGCCGGTTGGCTGCCCGATCCGGTGGACGGTCCGGGCGCGCAGCCCGTGCTCTGAGGCGTATTTACGCCACGGCATGTTCACGCCAGGGTCATCCCTTGTTCCCGTGCCCCCCCATGGCGAACGATCAGCACGTCAACGCCGAGCCGCCCCAACGGCTCGGCGCAGGTGTGCGATGGGGAGGTCCTGTGAGACGAACGAATGCGCTGAGGATGCTGGCGACCGGGGTGGTCGCCGCCGCGACCGGCGCGGCGCTGCTGGCCGCGCCGGCCTGGGCGGACGACACGGAACCGGCGCCTGCGCCGGGGCCGGTGGGCGTCGCCCCCGCGATGACCCAGGGCCTGGACGCCGCACCCCGGCAGGGCACCCCGGCCGAGGCAGCCAGGGCCCACCTGAAGGCTCATGAGGACACGTACCGGATCCCGGTCTCCGATCTGCGGACCGTGAAGACCACCAAGGACGGCAAGCAGTCGTCGGTGCGCTTCCAGCAGAAGCACGACGGTGTCCCGGTCTTCGGCGCCGAGTACGCGGTACAGACGCAGGCGGCCGACGGCGGGCAGCAGGTCACCTCCGCGACCGGCACGCTCTACACCGACCTCACGGTCTCCACCACACCCCAGGTGACCGAAGCCCTCGCGCGGCAGCGGATGTTCAGCCTCGACCGAGGCCTGTCCGACGTGCGGGACGCGAAGACCGAGGCGCACGGCCTGTCCGTACTCCCCGATGCCGAGGGCGGCCGGCTCGCCTGGCACTTCACGGTCACCGGCGGCAAGGCCAACGGTTCGCCGGTCCGCCAGGAGGTGTACGTCGACGCGCGGGTGGGCGGCATCGCGCTCTCGTACAACAACATCGACGCCGCCGACGTGTCGCCCGCAGAGGCGACCGGCGTCAGGGTGGACGGCGCCGAGGCGAAGCTGGACGTCAACAAGGAGACGGACGGCTCGTACACCCTCGTCGACTCGACGCGTGCCATGTACCCGCTGACCGGCGGCCAGATCCGCACCTACGACGCCCAGCGCAAGAACTACACCCTCGTCGCGGGCGGCCCGGTCACCGAGGACATCCCCCTGGGTACGTCGGCGAGCGACCGCTTCGACGGCGCGAACACCACGTCGGGCGCGGTCGACGCGCACCTGAACGCGGCGAAGGTCTACGAGTACTACAAGAACGAGATCGGCCGTGACGGAGTCGACGGCAAGGGCGGCACGATCTACTCCGTCGTCAACGTGGCCTCGAACAGCAAGGACTACGCCAACGCCTTCTGGGACGGCTCCAAGATGGTGTACGGCCACATGAACGGGGTGCCGCTCTCCGTCGGTCTGGACGTCGTCGGCCACGAGATGACGCACGGGGTCACCGAACACTCCGCCGGGCTGGTCTATCTCAACCAGTCGGGCGCGCTCAACGAGGCGATATCCGACTACTTCGGCAACGCCATGGAGACCGCCGACAAGGGCATCGCGATGAGCGACCCGACGTCCGGCCTCATCGGTGAGTACCTCTGCAACGGCACCAAGCCGCTGGAGGACTGCGCCCTGCGCGACCTGAACGACGGGCGCAGCGCGCAGAAGGACTACCAGCCGATCACGCTCGACATCGACAACGGCGGGGTGCACTACAACTCCACCATCGTCGGCGGCGCGCTGTGGGACATGCGCAAGAACCTCGACAGCAAGCTCGCCGACCAGATCGTCTACAGGTCCGCGCAGAACTACCTCACCCCGCTCTCCGGGTTCACCGACATGCGCAACGCGGTGACCCTCGCCGCCAAGTCCCTCCACGTCTCGAAGGCGGACCTCGCCGTGATCGCCGAGGCCTTCGACGGCCACGGCATCGAGCAGGGCTGGGAGCACAAGAGCGGCACGCACGACGGCACCACCATCGGTGCCGACGTCCTGCCCGCCTACGAGGTCTACAGCGGGATCGACGAGCAGGCCGCCCAGATCAATGGCGACGTCTACGCGATCAGCCACGGCTCCGCCATCGCCTGGGACCAGGGCAGCGCCGCCTTCGGGATCACCGTGGGCAGCTTCGGCAAGAAGCCCACGCACGAACTGGCCCAGAAGGACGCCTATCTGCTCGACCCGTCGCTCGACGACGACCGCATCGTCTTCACCCGTATCGCGGCCGACGGCATCGGCATCTACCGGACCGGGGCCAAGGGCCAGGGCGCGATCAAGAAGCTCGTCGACAGCCCGGACGCGGACGAGACCGAGCCGGTGACCGACAACGGCGCGCTCGCCTACATCAGCACCACGGCCGACGGCGAGCAGGACGTGATGCTCCGGAAGGCGGACGGCACGACGGTCAACGTGACCCCGGAGGCCGGCACCAAGGCCGCCAGGCTCGCGATGAAGCACGGCCGGATCGCCTGGGCCGGCGGCGACGGCACCTATGTGTACGTCTACGACATCGCCACGGGCACCACCCAGACCAAGCGCATCATCGGCTTCCTCTTCGACTACGTCTCCGACATCCAGATCACCTCGGAGCGGGTGTTCTGGCGTGAGACCGGCGGCTTCCTGATCCCAGGCACCAAGTTCATGTCGGCGCCGCTCGACGACCTGTCCAAGGCGGCGAAGCTGGCCCACCCGTCGGGCACCTACATGGCCCAGTTCTCCGTCAACGATGAGTACTTCGCCTACTCCACCTACGACCTGTGGGGCGCCCTCGGCTCCTGGAGCGGGCCCGGCAAGGTGAAGGTCTCCAAGACCGCCGACGTGCTCGCGGGGCTCGACCTGTTCAGCCGCGTCTCCTGCTCCTCCGGCGCCCAGCTGGCCCCGTCCCTCGGTGACGGACAGCGCATCGCCTGGCTGGACACGACCGCCGCGGCCACCGACGTGGTGACCCGCGGAACGTTCGCCGGCACCTGCGAGTAACCGCACCCGGCACAGCGGCAGCGGCGGGGCGCCCACTGGACTCCGGTGGGCGCCCCGCCCGTGCGTGACAGGAGTACGGGATACGTCACTCCGTATCGGCTCCTATGGTGGGGGCGGAAGTCGCGGAACAGGGGAGGATCCATGACGGCACGGAGCACCGACGAGTCACCGCTGGCCCTGGCGCTGGGTGAGAGCGTGCCCACCGACGCGCTCAGTGAGCAGATCCTGGACGCCGCGCGTGAGCAGTTCATGACCTTCGGGCTGCGCCGCTCCACCGTCGACGACGTCGCCAGGCGCGCCGGGGTCTCCCGGGTGACCGTGTACCGGCGGATCGGCAACAAGGACAGCCTCGTCTCCGCCTGTCTGCTGCGCGAGTACCGCCGGTTCGTCACGGAGGTGGACGGTGCGGTGGCCGCGCTGCCGACGACGGAGGACCGTCTTGTCGAGGGGTTCACCGCGGTACTGCGGCACATCCGCGAGCATCCGCTCATCGGCGGCCTGCTGCGGCTGGAGCCCGAGACCATGCTCCCCTTCCTCACCCTGGACAGCGGACCCGCCTTCCTCGCCATCCGTGAGTATCTGGCCGAACGGCTGCGTGAGGCCCGGCTCGCCGAGGGCCGGCCGGCGACCGATCCGGTCCCGGTCGCCGAACTCATGGTGCGGATCACCGTCTCCTTCCTGCTCAACCCCGTCAGCTGTTTCGAGCTCGACGACGACGCCCAGGTGCGGGAGTTCGCCCGCCGTTGTCTGGTGCCGCTGCTGGCCGCGGGGTAGCGCCGTCCGCGGGGCCCTCCGTCTCGTCGGGCAGCGGTTCCAGGGGGCGGTTGCGGGCCCAGTGCGGCCCGAGGTCGTCGAGCCGCCAGCCGAAGGGGTACGAACGCGGCTGCGGTCGCGAGGGGAAGCGGCGCGGACGGGCCGGCAGCCGGCGCACGCACCGCGCGCGCAGCCGCAGGGCCGCCGCCGCCGATGTCTGCGCCCACTGCGGTTGCGGCCGGAAGCCCAGCGCCCTGAGCAGCGGCTCGTCGAGCAGGGCGAGCGAGAATCTGGCCACGAGGGGCCGTAACGGACGCGGATACCAGCCGGCCATGACGCGGAAGGAGGCGTTCGCGACCCGTCGGTTGGCCGGGTCGTACGCGAACATCCGCTCCTCGTACGAGTCGAGCAGCTGCTCGAACCCCTCGTACGTGTCGGGCACATCCGCGATCCCCATGACCGACGCCATCTTGCGGCCGACCTCCACCAGCGCCTGCACCTCCTGGGCGCACAGGGGGCGCCAGCCGAACCGGTCGATCCAGCGCTTCGGCCCCACCACCGTGGTCGCCAGGACGTAGCGGAAGTCCTCGTTGGGGATCGTGTACTTGCCGTGGATGCGGTTGAGATGACGTGCGGCCGCGCGCCCGCGTTCCGAGTCGAAGCCGTCGGCGGCCATCTCGTACCCGATGAGCACCGTGTCGTCGTACCGCTTCTGCCCGGCCCGTTCGAACTCCTGGGTCCGGTCGAGGAGGGTCGAGATCCGGGGGACACCGTAGTCCCGGAGGAAGGCGACACTTACCCCCTGACGGTAGTCCCAGGGGAACTCGTACTGGGAGATCAGCCGAAGGATCTCGGCGTAGTCGCGCGCCGGATCCATCCGGCGTATCTCGTGCAGGCGGCTGTATCGGCCCATGGTGTGCTCTCCTGTCCGTTTTCCGACTTCCCGTGGGACCACTCTTCTGCGATGTCGCTGAGCTACTGATCAACTCACCTGTGGTGAAAGGAATGTGAGGGACCGTCTGGCCAGGGAGTCAAAGTTACAAATACTATCGACTTGTTTCACGAGTCTCGTCAACACCATGGGCCGGCCGACTGGGGTCCGGCCCCGCGACGGGCGCGTGGTGTGATGCTCCGGGGGCCGGTGCGCATCACTCCCCGAGCGCTCGCATACTGGATCACGCAGGGGCCGGGCGCCGAGCCACGCGCCCGGGAACCGTCGGGAGCGCCGTATGAACAGCGAACGGGCCAGAGGGGCCGATCCGGTGCCGCCGCCGCCCGGCGGGGTGCTGTGGAGTCTGTCGGGCGACATCCGGGCCGTGCTGATGCTGCCGGCCGCGCTTACGCTCCAGGTCGCCCACCCCGCCGTCGGCGCAGGTGTCGACGAGTACTCCGTCTTCCGTACGGACCCGTGGGGGCGCGGGGAGCGTTCCCTGAGCTCCCTCCAACTCTGGGTGTACGGCGGCGAGGAGGCCGCGGAGGAGGGGCGCAGGCTCCGTCGGCTGCACCGCGCCATCCAGGGAACGGACACCCGGGGCCGCCCGTACCACGCACTGTCACCGGCGAACTACGCGTGGGTGCACGCCACCGGCTTCCCCGTGTACCGGCACGGGACCCGCTATCTGCTCCGTCCGCTCAGCCGGGAGCAGGAGCGGGCGCTGTACCGGGAGTGGCTCCAGGTGGGCCGGGTGCTCGGCATCCACGACCGGGACATGCCGCAGACGATCGAGGAGTTCTGGCCCTACTACCACCGCGTGCTCGCCGAGGAGATCGAGCGGACCGCCGTCGTCGGCGAACTCGTCGCCATCGACGCTCCCGTACCGCCCCCGGACCGGGGGCCCCTGCTTCTCCGGCTGCTGCTGAGGGCCCTGTGGCCGGTACTGCTGCCGCCGTTGGCCCGCTTCCGGGGCTTCCTCACCGTGGGGCTCATGCCGCCGGACGCGCGTGAGGCGATCGGTCTGGAGTGGACGGACGCGCAGGAACGCAGACTGCGGCGGTTCTGTGCCGTCGTACGGGTGGTCGTGCCGGTACTGCCGGAACGGCTGCGGTATCTGCCGAGGGCCCGGCGCGCACGGGCGGCCCACCGGGAAGCGCTGCGGCACGGGATCCGCTGACCGCTCTCCGGCCACCTGGCGGTGGAAGCCAGGCCGGGGCGCACCTGCGGCGTCGGCACGCGCAGGCGTATCGGATCGGTTCCGCCGGGGTCGTCACGCCGGGGCGTGTCGGATCGGTTCGGCCGGCGATGTCACGCCGAGGCGCGTCGGACCAGCTCGGTCGGTGTGATCACCGAATCGGCGCCGGTGGTCCCCTCGTCGAGCCGTTCCATCAGGAGCCTGACCATCAACCTCCCCATGCCCACCACATCCTGACGGATCGTCGTCAGAGGGGGATCGGTGGCATCGGCGACCGATTCCATGTCGTCGAACCCCACCAGCGCCACGTCCTGCGGTACCCGGCGCCCATGTTCGCGCAGCACCCGCAGGGCGCCGGAGGCCATCAGATCGTTGGCGGCGAAGACAGCGTCCAGGTCCGGCCGCCGCTCCAGCAGCTGCGCCATTGCCCGTGCGCCGCCCTCGGCGGTGAAGTCGCCGTCCGCGACCAGGGCCGGATCCCCGTCGGGCAGCACGTCGGTGTAGCCGTCGATCCGGTCGAGCGCCGATGTCTGGTCGTGCGGCCCCGCGATGTGCGCGATGTTCCTGCGGCCGAGCGAGGCCAGGTGGCGTACGGCCTCACGGGCGCCGCCCCGGTTGTCGCAGTCCACGAACGGGACCGCGAGTTCGGAGGCCGCGCCCGGCCGTCCCGGCCGACCGCCGTAGACGACCGGTAGCCGGAACCTCCGTACGACCGAGGGAAGTTCGTCGTCGGTGTGCAGGGAGAAGGCGAGTACTCCGTCCACATGGCCGCCGGCCAGATAGCGGGTGACCCGCTCGAAGTCCCCGCTGCCCTCCACCAGCAGCAGGACCAGCTGGGCGTCGTACACGCTGAGTTCACGGCTTATGCCGCGGATGTGCTGGGAGAAGAAGGGGTCGGAGAAGATCCGCGCCTCGGGCTCGTCGATGATCACGGCGACCGCGCCGTTGCGCCGGGTCACCAGGGTCCGCGCGGCGTGGTTCGGTATGTAGCCGAGCTCATCGACTGCCTTGCGGACCTGGTCCACGAGTGGTTGTCGCACTCCTGCGCCGCCGTTCACGACCCGGGAGGCGGTCGCGCGGGAGACTCCGGCCAGAGCCGCCACAGCCTCCAGCGTGGGGCGCGCTTCATGAGGGGCATCGGGGGTCGGACCGGGCAAGAGACGCTCCTCGCGGGCACGGGATGAGGCATCGAGCGGCCGGGCCCGGCCGCTCAGCGCGAACCTCGACAGCCTAGAGGCTGTCACCGCCGGCCCGCGTCCGGGCGCTTCATGGGTCCCGTCGACGCGCCGGACGCCGGACCCGCGGGGGTCTGTCGCGCGGACGAGGTGCGGGGTGGATCGCGGCCGTACCGGCACGTGTGCGGAGCGCCCGTCCGGCGGACGGCCCCGGCGGCGGGCCCGGCTGTCACCGTCGCCGCCACCGCGTCAGGATCGGCGTCCTCGCCCCGACCGCCTGTCAGCCGACGGCCGGGTCACCGACGAATCCGAGCACCCGGCCGCCCGGCCGCGTCCGCCGGCCGCGTCCGCCCGGCCGCGCGCGGCCGGGACCACCGGCAGCCCGCCCCGAAGCTGGTCCCGCTCCTCCTGGACCACTGTGCGGCAAATCGGCTCATAAACGGTCAAGACGATACTGCTTGTTGATCCCGGGGGGTGCGCTCTGTGTGTGGTACTGCCTACGGAGAGCGAATTCTCGGCTTCCGCGAAAGGTGTCATTCGTGTCGCAGGACGATCAGAGAACAGGCGGCAGGGGGGATCTGTCGGTGACGGCGGATCTGCCCGGCGACCCGGCCCTGGGCCGGCACCCCACGACCGACCGGGTCGTGTTCGGCGTCACCGCCGTCCTCACCCTCGCCTTCGTGGTCTGGGGGGCCACTGCCACCGACTCGCTGGAGGACGTCTCCAGTACGCTCCTCAACGGGCTCATCCACAACGGTGGTTGGGCCTTCATGCTGGCCGCTACCGGGTTCGTGGTCTTCGCCCTCTGGCTCGCCATCAGCCGGTACGGAAAGATCTCTCTCGGCCAGGAGGGTGAGGAGCCCGAGTTCAGGACGGTGTCCTGGGTCGCGATGATGTTCAGCGCCGGCATGGGTATCGGCCTGATGTTCTACGGGGTCAGCGAGCCCCTGGCACACTTCACCTCCCCGCCGCCCGGCACCCGCCCCGCCGACGCCGCCGAGGCGATGCAGACGGCGATGGCCACCACCCTCTTCCACTGGACGCTTCATCCCTGGGCGATCTACGCGGTGGTCGGGCTGGCCATCGCGTACAGCACCTTCCGGCGCCGCAGGCGGCAGACGATCAGCGCGGTCTTCGAGCCGCTCATCGGCGCCCATCACGCCCACGGCGGTTTCGGCCGGCTGATCGACATCCTCGCCATCTTCGCCACGCTCTTCGGCTCGGCCGCCTCGCTGGGCCTCGGCGCCCTCCAGATCGGCAGCGGATTCCACGAGCTGAACTGGAAGGAGAAGACCGGTACCGGACTGCTCGTCCTGATCATCGCCGTGCTCACCGTCGCCTTCGTGGCCTCGGCGATCTCCGGTGTGGAGAAGGGCATCCAGTGGCTGTCCAACATCAACATGGTGCTTGCCCTGATCCTCGCCGTCTTCGTGTTCATCGCGGGCCCCACGATCATCGTGCTCGACCTGCTGCCCACCTCGATCGGCGCCTACCTCGGTGATCTGCCACAGCTCATCGCACGCACCGAGGCGACCGGCGAGGGCGAGGTGGCCACGTGGCTGGGGAGCTGGACGGTCTTCTACTGGGCGTGGTGGATCTCCTGGACGCCCTTCGTGGGGATGTTCATCGCGCGGATCAGCCGGGGCCGGACCATTCGTCAGTTCATCGGCGGAGTCATCCTCGTGCCCAGTACCGTCAGCCTGATCTGGTTCGCGATCTTCGGCGGAACCGCGATCGAACTCCAGAAGGCCGGCCGGCTGACCGGGGCGGACACTCCGGAGGCCCAGCTCTTCGGCGTGCTCCAGGAGTTCCCGATCCCCACCGTGATGAGCCTGCTGGTGATGATCCTGGTAGGCATCTTCTTCGTCTCCGGCGCGGACGCCGCCTCCATCGTGATGGGCACCCTCTCCCAGAAGGGCATCCTCGAACCCGCCAAGTGGGTGGTCGTCTTCTGGGGTGTCGTGACGGGCGCCGTGGCGGCGATCATGCTGCTCATCGGGAACGGCAAGGGCGATGCGCTCGCCGGGCTGCAGAACCTGACCATCCTGGTGGCGGCGCCCTTCACCCTCGTGATGATCGGCATGTGCGTGGCCCTGATGCGCGACCTGCGACAGGACCCGCTGATCGTGCGCCGGGAGTTCGGCGTGGAAGCCGTGGAGTCCGCGGTCATCGAGGGCCACGCCAAGTACGACGGCGACTTCGAGATCCGGATCGGCCCCGGCGAGAGCCAGATCACCACCGAGCGCCACGACGGGCCCGGCGGTTCGGCACCCGGCGGCGAATGACGCGCGTCCCGCACGGCGGGCGGTGGCTCGGCCGACCGGCCGGGCCGCCACCCGGGGGTACCCCGTGGTCATCGGCGGGCGGTTGCTCAGCCGACCAGCCGGGCCGCCGCCTGCGCGCACCCCATGGCCACCGTCACGCCCGCGCCCCCGTGACCGTAGTTGTGCACCAGGCGCCCGCCGCCGGGCAGCTGACCGGCCTCGATCCGCACCCCTTCGTCCCGGGCCGGACGCAGCCCCACGCGGTGCCCGATGATCCGCGCCCGGGCGATCTCGGGGCGGACCCGGGCGCACCGGGCCACGATCTCCCGCGCGGTCCGGGGATCGGGGACCGTATCCCAGTCGTCGGCCCCGGCCGTGCCGCCGAGCACCAGCCGGCCCGGCTGCGGGAAGAAGTACGTCGTCTCGCTCGATGCCGGGTCCGCCTCGGTGAACCACTCCTCGATCCCCGGATTCTCGACCAGGACCAACTGGCCCCGCACCGGCCGCACCCCGGTGTCCGGCACCAGCTCCCGTGCGCCGAGCCCCGTGCAGTTGACCACCGTGGACGCCTCCTCCGCCGCCTCGTCGAACGAGGTGACGGTCCGCCGCTCCACCGAGCCCCCGGCCGCCCTGACCCGGCCCACCAGCCACTCCAGGTGGACGGGCATGTCGATCAGCGGCAGACGGCACCGCAGCCCCTCGGCGGTCTCCACGACATCGTCGAGCTGCCCCGCCCACGGCCCGAGCGCGGCGAGCCGTTCGCCCCGGTGCACGCCCGCGACCAGCCGTACACCGGTCTCCTTCGGCCGGGCTGCCAGCTCCTCGTACCACCGCAGCGTGGCCAGCGACCACTCGCCCACCCGGGCCAGCGGCTCGATCCGGTACGGCCACCACAGGGCCCCCGCGACCGCCGATGTCGTCGCGTCGGTCGGTGCCGATGACCAGACCCGCACCCGGTGGCCGCGGTCCGCGAGCACCATCGCCGTGGTGAGGCCGCTGACCCCACCACCCACCACGATCACATCCGGCACTGCCGCCCCTCCGCTTCTGTCCGCGCTCTCTTCGCTCATGGCCGGACGCTAACGGAATACCACCGCCACAGGGCGCTCACAGCGGGCCGGCCGGACGGGAACAACCGGGATCGCCCGCTCCCTGGGCGGCCGATCTCAGATCCGGCCCCACCGTGCCGGCCGTCCCCTCGAAGCCCGGCCGGACCTCCCTCGGAGCCGAGCCGGTCCGGGCCCCCGCGCCTGCCGGACCGGCCTGGCCGTCCAGGGGGTCCGGCGGCCGATTAGGATCGGCACCCTGATGACTGCCACTCTCGTCGCCAAGGACCTCGCCGCCGGACACGGCGACCGCACTCTCTTCGCCGAGCTCGACCTCGTGGTCGCGCCCGGTGACGTGATCGGTCTCGTCGGAGTCAACGGCGCCGGTAAATCGTCGCTGCTCCGGCTGCTCGCCGGTCTCGACCAGCCGGAGGAGGGCGAGCTGCGGCTCTCCCCGCCCACCGCCACGGTCGGCCATCTGCCGCAGGAACCGGAGCGCCGCCCCGGCGAGACCGTGCGCGAGTTCCTGGCCCGCCGCACGGGCGTCGCCGACGCCCAGGCCGCCATGGACGCCGCCACGCAGGCCCTTGTCGACGGGGCGCCCGGCTCCGACGACGCGTACTCGGAGTCGCTGGAGCGCTGGCTCGCCCTCGGCGGTGCCGACCTGGACGAGCGGGCCGAGGAGATCGCGGCCGAACTCGGCCTCACGGTCGGCCTCGACCTGCCGATGACGGCGCTCTCCGGCGGCCAGGCCGCCCGCGCGGGGCTCGCCTCGCTGCTGCTTTCGCGCTACGACGTCTTCCTGCTCGACGAGCCCACCAACGACCTCGACCTGGACGGTCTGGAACGGCTGGAGCGGTACGTCTCCGGGCTGCGTGCCGGCACCGTCGTCATCAGCCACGACCGCGAGTTCCTGATGCGCACGGTCACCAAGGTCCTTGAACTCGACCTGGCCCAGCAGCAGATCAACCTGTACGGCGGCGGCTACGCGGCCTACCTGGAGGAGCGCGAGCGGGCCCGCCGGCACGCCCGCGAAGAGTTCGAGGAGTACGCGGACAAGCGCTCGGCACTCGAAGGCCGGGCCCTGATGCAGCGCTCCTGGATGGACAAGGGCGTCAGGAACGCCCGTCGCAAGGCCACCGACTCGGACAAGATGGCCCGCAAGTTCCGCAGCGAGTCGAGCGAGAAGCAGGCCGCGAAGGCCCGCCAGACCCAGCGCATGATCGAACGTCTCGATGTGGTGGACGAGCCCCGCAAGGAGTGGGAGCTGCGGATGGAGATCGCCTCCGCCCCCCGCTCCGGCTCGGTCGTCGCCACCCTGCGCGAGGCCCGGGTGGTGCTCGGTGACTTCGTGTTCGGCCCGGCCTCGCTCCAGATCGACTGGGCGGACCGGGTCGCCATCACCGGCGCCAACGGAGCCGGCAAGTCGACACTGCTCGCAGCCCTGCTCGGCCGCCTCCCGCTGGACTCGGGACACGCGAGCCTGGGCTCCGGTGTGGTCGTGGGCGAGGTCGACCAGGCGCGGAAGCTGTTCCATGGCTCGGAATCCCTCCTGGAGGCGTTCTGCGCGGCCGTACCCGACACGGAGCCGGCGGAGGTGCGCACGCTGCTCGCCAAGTTCGGCCTGCGCGCCGACCATGTGATGCGCCCCGCGACCACGCTCTCCCCGGGCGAACGGACCCGGTCGGCGCTCGCACTCCTCCAGGGCCGCGGTGTCAACCTCCTGGTGCTGGACGAGCCCACGAACCACCTGGACCTGCCCGCGATCGAACAGCTGGAGTCCGCGCTCGACTCCTACACGGGGACGCTGCTGCTGGTCACGCACGACCGCCGGATGCTGGAGGCGGTCCGCACGACGCGCCGCGTCGAGGTGTCGGCGGGCCGCCTGACGGAAATCTGACCCGCCCGGCCCCACCGGCCCCCTCCCGCCCCGTCCAGCGCCTTCGGCGTTCGAGGAGCGGGCCGGCGCTCGGCCCTGGTCAGCGGAAGGGGCGGGACGGGAAGGGACGGGGAGCAAGCCCGCCGCCGGCATCCCCGGCCCACCCCCGCTCTGCCGGGCTAGCGCTTCTTGCCGCCCTGCTTCGGATCCAGCAGCCCCGCTCGCCGCAGCGCGTCGGCCATCGCCCCGTTCGCCGGCGCGGCGGCCGGAGCCTGGCGGGCGCCGCCGCCGTTGCCGCCCCCGCTGCCACCGCGCCGGTCACGTCCCTGGCCGCCCTGGCCGCCACGCGCGCCCGGTCCGCCCTGCCCCTGACCCTGCCGCTGCCTCGGCGGACGTCCGCCGCGCTCACCGGCCGAGCCGCGCTCGCCACCTGAACCGGACCCGGTCCCCGCACCCGCCTCGTCGTCCAGCCGCAGGGTCAGCGAGATCCGCTTCCGCGGGATGTCGACCTCCATGACCTTGACCTTGACGATGTCACCCGGCTTCACGACATCCCGGGGATCCTTCACGAAGGTCCGCGACATCGCCGACACGTGCACCAGGCCGTCCTGATGCACCCCGATGTCCACGAACGCGCCGAACGCCGCGACGTTGGTCACGACCCCTTCCAGCACCATTCCGGACGCCAGATCGCCGATCTTCTCGACGCCCTCCTTGAAGGTGGCCGTCTTGAAGGCCGGACGCGGGTCGCGCCCCGGCTTCTCCAGCTCCTTGAGGATGTCGGTCACGGTGGGCAGCCCGAACTTCTCGTCCACGAAGTCGTCGGCCCGGATCGACCGCAGCACCTCCGAGTTGCCGACCAGCGAGGCGACATCGCCACCCGTCCGCTTCACCATCGCCCGGACCACCGGGTACGCCTCCGGGTGCACGCTCGACGCGTCCAGCGGGTCGTCGCCCCGGATCCGCAGGAAGCCCGCGCACTGCTCGTACGCCTTCGGGCCCAGCCGGGCCACGTCCTTGAGGCCCCTGCGGGAGCGGAACGGGCCATGGGCGTCGCGGTGCGCCACGATGTTCTCCGCGAGCCCCGAACCGATGCCGGAGACCCGGGAAAGAAGCGGTGCCGACGCGGTGTTGACGTCGACCCCGACCCCGTTCACACAGTCCTCGACGACCGCGTCCAGCGAGCGCGACAGCTTCACCTCGGACAGGTCGTGCTGGTACTGCCCGACCCCGATGGACTTCGGGTCGATCTTCACCAGCTCGGCCAGCGGGTCCTGGAGGCGGCGGGCGATCGATACGGCGCCACGCAACGACACGTCCATGTCCGGGAGTTCCTGCGAGGCGAAGGCGGACGCCGAGTACACGGAGGCCCCGGCCTCCGAAACCATTACCTTGGTGAGCTTCAACTCCGGGTGCTTGTCGCACAGTTCACCGGCCAGCTTGTCCGTCTCGCGCGAGGCGGTGCCGTTGCCGATCGCGATCAGATCGACGTCGTGCGCCTTCGCCAGCTGCTCCAGCCTGGCGAGCGACTGGTCCCACTTGTTGGCCGGGACATGCGGGTGGATGACATCGGTCGCGACGACCTTGCCGGTCGCGTCGACGACCGCGACCTTCACCCCCGTACGGAAGCCCGGGTCGAGCCCCAGCGTGGCCCGCGTCCCGGCGGGCGCGGCGAGCAGCAGATCGCGCAGGTTGGACGCGAAGACACGCACCGCCTCGTCCTCCGCCGCGGTGCGCAGCCGCAGCCGCAGATCGATCCCGAGGTGGACCAGGATTCTCGTCCGCCACGCCCAGCGCACCGTGTCGCCGAGCCACTTGTCGCCGGGGCGCCCCCGGTCGTTCACTCCGAAGCGGCGGGCCACCATGTTCTCGTACGACGAGGGGCCGGGCGTCTGCGAAGGCTCCTCCGGCTCCAGAACCAGGTCGAGGACGTCCTCCTTCTCGCCCCGGAGCATCGCGAGTACCCGGTGCGAGGGCAGCGCGGTGAACGGCTCGGCGAAGTCGAAGTAGTCCGCGAACTTGGCCCCGGCCTCCTCCTTGCCGTCCCGCACCTTGGCCACCATCCGCCCGCGCGACCACATGCGCTCACGCAGGTCACCGATCAGGTCGGCGTCCTCCGAGAAACGCTCGGTGAGGATGGCACGGGCCCCCTCCAGCGCCGCGGCGGCGTCCGCGACCCCCTTGTCCGCGTCGACGAAGGCGGCGGCCGAGGCGAGCGGGTCCGTCGACGGGTCGTCGAGCAGCCCCGAGGCGAGCGGTTCGAGACCGGCCTCACGAGCGATCTGCGCCTTGGTCCGCCGCTTCGGTTTGAACGGCAGATAGATGTCCTCCAGGCGCGCCTTCGTGTCGGCCGCCCGGATCTGCGCCTCCAGCGCCTCGTCGAGCTTGCCCTGCTCCCGTACGGATTCGAGGATCGCGGTACGGCGATCCTCCAGCTCCCGCAGATACCGCAACCGCTCCTCGAGCGTGCGCAGCTGCGCATCGTCGAGCATCTCGGTGGCTTCCTTGCGGTAGCGCGCGATGAACGGCACGGTCGATCCGCCGTCGAGCAGCTCGACGGCCGCCTTCACCTGTCGCTCACGTACGCCGAGCTCCTCGGCGATCCTGCCTTCGATGGACGTCGTCACGGTTCTACCGACTCGCCTTCTCCTGCTGGCTGTGCTGGTCGGGCCCGGCGCCGGCCGTGCGGGCCGGGCCGGAGCCACTCGCCTGCATTGTGCCGGGTGGCCGGGCGCCGTGTCGCCCGGCCACCTCGGATACCGGCCGTCCGTTCCCCGGCGATGTCAGCCGGTGGCATCCGCCGGGAACGCCCCGGCGGCCAGCGCGGTGCCGAGGAATCCGCGGCCCAGCTCGGTCAGCCGGGCCACTCCCGCACCGCCGAGGTGTTCGTACGGGGCCAGGTCCATCTGGTCCGTGGCCTCCTCCAGACCGGCCCGCAGCTCGGTGCCCGCCTCCGTCAACTCACCCTCGGCGGTGAGCAGTCCACGCTCGCGCAGCCGCGCGGACGCGTCGTCCCAGTCGGTGCGCCGCCAGCCTCGGGTGGCCAGGATCCAGCGCGGCGCCATGCCCTTGCCGGTGGCGGTGTGGCTGACCAGGGCCTCGAGCGGGTCGAGGCCGGCCGCGAGGAGAGCGGCGAGGTGGGCGTCGCCGCGGTGCTCGCGCAGCAGTGTCGCGGCGTGCCAGAACGCGAGGTGCGGCTGGTCCGGAACCGGGAGATCGGCGTGCGCCGCGAAGAGCGGCCGGGCGTGTCGCGTACAGCCCTCCGTGGCGCGCAGGGCCAGCTCCGCGGCCTCGGCCATCTCGGGGGAGCCGATGATCTCCGCGCCGAGCAGCCGGCGCAGCGTCGAGTCGGCGGCGCGCAGCCGCGCCGCGAGGACGGCCTCGGGTGCGGCCATGTCCCAGACGGCGGGCACATGCCTGGCCACGAGGTCGTGGTTGAAGTTGTAGAAGGTCGACGTGACCGTGCCCGGGCCGACCGCGCCCAGCGCGGCGGCGCGCGTGGCGAAGTAGGCGGCGGAGGCGTCGTCGATCCCGATCGCCCCGAGCTCCTTGCCGAGGTCGGGGGAGAAGAAGATCACGGAGTGCAGGGGGTTGAGGGCGTTGTGGCAGCGGCGTCCGGCACGGGGCGGGAGAGTACTCATGCCCGCACGTTACCGACTGGTTGGTACGCACCGGAACCCGGCGGAGCCGGTGATGTGCGATGCATTCGGCCCTTCCTTCGGCCGGAGCCGCTCACTGTCCGTCCGGCCAGGTGAAGTGCGGTGAACGACGCTCCAGGAAGGCGGCGACGCCCTCCGCGGTGTCGCCGCTGAGGCGTGCTTGCTCTGCCCAGTGCGCGTCCCGGTCCTCGCGCCCCGCGGTGAACTCCTTGGCCGCGGCCTGGGTCAGCCGGGAACGGGACGCCAGGGTCCGCATGTACTCCTCGACGCGCTTGTCCAGCTCGCCCGCCGGCAGCACCTCGTCCACCAGGCCCGTCCGCAGCGCCCGGTCCGTCCCGATCAGCTCGCCCGAGAACAGCAGGTGCTTGGCGGTCGCCGGGCCGGTCAGTGCGACGAGCCGTCGGGTCGACGACGCGGCGTAGACGATCCCGAGCCTGGCCGGGGTGACGCCGAACGACGCCCCCTCCTCCGCGAACCGCAGATCGCAGGCGGCCGCCAGCTGGCTCCCGCCGCCCACGCAGTAGCCGCGCACCGCGGCCAGCGTCGGCAGGGGGAAGGCGGCCAGCGCCTCCTCGGCCGCGACGGCGAGTTGCTGCGGGGCGGCCGAGGGGCCGCGGAGGGAGGAGATGTCCGCGCCCGCGCAGAAGGTGTCGCCGGCGCCGGTCAGCACCAGGGCGCGCACCGACGGGTCGGCGGCCAGCCCTTCGAGCAGCACCGGCAGGGACCGCCACATGGCGGCCGTCATCGCGTTGCGCTTGGCGGGGTTGCTGATGACGACGGTGGCGACGCCGTCCGTGACGGTGTGCTCCAGCCGGGGTTCCGTACGGTCCATACGCCGGATGCTATCCATGTCGTTCGAACCTATGATCAAGAAGGGGTGGCGAAGCAGGCACGCACTCCGAGGAGCTTCAGGTGGCCGATCCCGTGAAGGAGGGCAGGAAGCTCAACCGCAGTTTCAGCGGTCTGGCCCTGCTCGGTATTCTGCTCGTCGTCGCCGGCCTGGTGGGCCTCGTCTACACCGGCGTCGCGACACTCACTTCGATGATCCTCTTCGGCTGGCTGCTGCTCATCGGCGGCCTGGTCGGGCTGCTCCATGCGATCCAGTCGCGCGGCACCAGCTACTTCTGGCTGGGCGTGGTGGTCGCCGCGCTGAACATCGCCGCCGGAGTCGTCGTCATCCGCCACCCGCACGGCACCGCCGAGGCGCTGACCATGTTCGCCGCGCTGCTCTTCCTGACGGGCGGGGTGTTCCGGCTCGTCGGCAGCGTCGTGGTGCGGGGGCCGCAGTTCGGCTGGACGCTGCTTCAGGGTGCTTTCGGGCTGCTGCTCGGGCTGCTGGTCCTCTTCGACTGGCCGCACAGCAGCCTGTACGTCCTCGGCTGCTTCTTCTCGCTCGCCCTGCTCTTCGACGGGCTCGGGCTCATCGCGGTCGGTGTCGGGGGCCGCCGGATCGTGTCGATGGTCTCGGATCAGATGGTGCCCGGCAAGGACGCGGACGGGCTCCCGGAGGAAGGCCGGAAGCGATCCGAAAGCTGACGCATCCGCACTGAGCTCGTCAAATTCCGTCGATTGGAGTCGACTTCTGGGCACTGGTACGGACCGGGCCGACTACGCCCCGCACCCTGTACTCGACGTGCAGTCACCACCGAGTGGAGAGCGGGTACCGGACAATGGAGAGCCGCGGGAGTGTCCCGGCCCGGCCCGTGTCGTACGAGGGGGTCTGGCGGTTCACCGCTCCGGCCACCGATGTCTCGGTACCTCAGGCCCGGCACGCCGTACGCGATCTGCTGGAGCGCCAGGGCGTCCCCCTCGACGACGACATCGCCCAGGGGCTCCTGCTGATCGTCTCGGAGCTGGTGACCAATGCCGTGAAGCATGCCGCGCTGCTCTCGCCGGAGCTCGCGGTCGAGGTCGCCGTGGGCACCGACTGGATCAGGGTGTCCGTCGAGGACAACCACCCCTACCGGCCGACGGCGCTGGAGACGGACTACGCGCAGACCGGGGGGCGTGGGCTGCTGCTGGTCCGCGAGATCACCCGCGAGGCGGGCGGGAGCTGCGACGTGGAGCAGACCGCAGGCGGCGGAAAGACCATCTGGGCGGCGCTGCCGCTCCGCACGCGCCTGTGACCCACCCGCGCCGGCGGTGTGTGCCTACCAGTCGGCGGCCGGTCCGGTCAGCTCCCGGATCGCGGGACGGGCAGCGTCCAGAACGGTCATGAACCAGGCGGAGAACGTGGCGCGGGCGTGCCGTTCGGTCAGCTCCCCGGCCGTCACGAAAGCCGTCTCGCCCACCTCCTCCGGATCCGGGTGCAACCGCTCCTGGGCCATGCCCACGAAGAGATGGTTGAACTCCTGCTCGACCAGACCCGACGCGGGATCCGGATGGTTGTAGCGCACCGTGCCCGCCTCGGCCAGCAGCGAGGGTGAGACGCCCAGTTCCTCGTATGTCCGCCGGGCGGCGGCGGCGAAGGGCGCCTCGCCCGGATACGGGTGGCCGCAGCAGGTGTTGGACCAGACACCGGGGGAGTGGTACTTGCCGAGTGCGCGGCGCTGGAGCAGCAGCCGTCCCTGCTCGTCGAAGAGGAACACGGAGAACGCCCGGTGCAGTTGGCCCGGTGCCTGGTGGGCCGCGAGCTTCTCCGCCGTACCGATGGTGGTGCCGTTCTCGTCGACCAGTTCGAGCATGATCGCTTCGGCCGCGTCGTTCGAGGCGTCGTTCGACGCGCTGTTCGCCGCGGTGGCTGGTGTGGTCGGCATACCCATCCTTCGCTAGGGGTGTCGGATCAGGGAGTGCGTGCCGGACGCCGCAGGCATGTGTCTGACACCCCCTAAGGTCCCGGCCCCGTACGCCGGTCCCGTCGAGTCTGCTCAAGTCTGCCGTACAAAAGCGGCTTGTCCGTACTTCGGTTCCTGGCATGTCCGGTTCCGCCGCACCGCAGGACGCGGCGGGGACGCAGGACGTGGTCAGACTCCGAAGGCGGCCGGGTACTCGATCGTGCCCTGCGGGACGGGCACGGAGTCATCCAGGACCAGGGCCATCATCGCCTCGTCCGGGACGTCGAAGCCTGGCCGGATCCCGTACCGCGAAGCGGGCACGAAACCGAATCTCGGGTAGTACTCGGGATGGCCGAGCACCAGCACCAGCGGCTCCCCGCGCCGTCGTGCGGCATCGAGCAAAGCCCCCACCACGGCCTGTCCGGCGCCCTTGCGCTGATACTCCGGGGCGGTGGCCACCGGGGCCAGTGCCAGTGCCGGTGCGCCCGCGACCCGGCAGCGGGTCAGCAGGGCGCAGGCGGCGAGGGAGCCGTCGGCGGCCTCGACGACGTACGAGAACCCGGGCAGCCAGGCCGACGGGTCCTTGCGCAGGGCGTCGACCAGATCGGCCTCCGCCTCCGTCGGGAACGCGGCCGCGTTGACGGTGCGCACGGCCGCGGTGTCGGCGGACGACTCGGGACGGGCCGTCCACTGGGCGGCGGAGTGCCGATGCCCCGGAGCGCGGCCGTGCGGCGATGAGGGGGGCGAGTTGTTCAGGGAATGATCGTCGTCGGTCAACGTGGGGCAACCCTTGAGTGTCTCGTGCAACGCTGCGAAAACACTACACCTGGGGCCCAGCCGGCCCCCCGCGCCTCAGTGGCAGAGCTTCGCCTCGTGCTCGGCGTGGCCGCTCGGCTCCAACTGGAAGGTGCAGTGCTCGACGTCGAAGTGGTCACCGAGGCAGCCCTGCAGCTCATGGAGGAGTTTCTCGTGCCCGGCCGAGTCGAGGAACTCCTGGCGCACCACCACATGGGCGGAGAGCACCGGCATCCCCGAGGTGATCGTCCAGGCGTGCAGGTCATGGACGTCCAGCACTCCGGGCAGGGCGGTGATGTGGTCGCGCACCTCGCCCATGTCGACCCCTGGGGGTGCCGACTCCAGCAGTACGTTCAACGTCTCCCGGAGCAGTTTCACCGTACGCGGGACGATCATGAGCCCGATGACCAGTGAGGCGACGGGGTCCGCGGCCTGCCAGCCGGTCGCCAGGACGATGCCCGCCGAGACCAGCACGGTCACCGAGCCCAGGGCGTCCGCGAGCACCTCCAGGTAGGCGCCCCGCACATTCAGGCTGTCCTTCTGCCCGCGGACCAGCAGTGACAGCGACACCATGTTCGCGACCAGGCCGACCAGCGCGAAGGCGATCGTCAGCCCGCCCCGGGTCTCGGCCGGGGTGATGAAACGCTCCACCGCCTCGAAGAGCAGATACCCGCCCACCCCCAGCAGCAGGAGACAGTTGGCCAGCGCGGCGAGGATCTCCGCCCTGGCGTAGCCGAAGGTCCGGTTCGGCCCGGCCGGTTTGTTGGCGAAGTGGATCGCCAGCAGCGCCATGCCCAGGCCGAGGGCGTCGGTCGCCATGTGGGCCGCGTCGGCGATCAGCGCGAGGGAACCCGACAGGACTCCGCCCACGACCTCCATGACCGCCACGACGAGCGTGATGCCCAGCGCGATCCTCAGCCGCACCTTGTACGCGGCGGCTGCCGTGCCGGTGGGCGCGGGCCCTCCGTGCACATGTCCGTGATCGTGCCCTGCCCCCATGGGGACGCCTCCCGGTCGTCTGCGGGCCCGGACTCGAACGGACCGGGCCCTGTCAGTGAACTACGGGTGGGGGGTATCGGGCAACACGGCACTGAACACCGTTGTCAACTGCTCTGACCTGCGGAAATGGCCGCAGGTCAGAGCAGTGGAGCCGCCCGTACGGCCCTAGGAGGCGGATGCCCCGGGATGGCGCAGCAGCCAGCCCTGCCAGGCCGACCCGACCATCTCCCGCACCCCGCGCCGGGCCGTCCAGCCCAGCTCACCGGACATCCGTTCGCACGAGGCGACCGCCTTCGCGGCGTCCCCGGCCCGGCGCGGACCGACCTCGGGCTTCAGTCCGACGCCGGTGACCTCCGCGACCAGATCCGCGAGCTCACGCACCGAGACGCCCTCGCCGCGGCCGATGTTCACCGTCAGGTCACCGGGACCGTCCTGCTGGGTCAGCCGCCGGGCGACGGCCAGGTGGGCGTCGGCCAGGTCGGCCACGTGGATGTAGTCGCGGATGCAGGTGCCGTCGGGGGTGGCGTAGTCGTCACCGAAGATCAGTGGCGCCTCACCACGGGTCAACCGGTCGAAGAACATGGGAATCACGTTGGAGACGCCCGTGTCCGACAGATACGGCTCGGCGGCGCCGGCCACGTTGAAGTAGCGCAGACAGCCGGTGGACAGCCCGTGCGCCTTCCCGGCGGCCCGCACCAGCCACTCGCCGGCGAGCTTGGTCTCACCGTACGGATTGATCGGGACGCAGGGAGCGTCCTCGGTGATGAGATCCATCTCCGGAACGCCGTAGACGGCGGCCGAGGACGAGAACAGGAAGCGCCGGACCCCGGCCGCCACGACGGCCTCCAGGAGGACACTCAGCCCGGTGACGTTCTCCCGGTAGTACAGAAGCGGCTGCTCGACGGACTCGCCCACCTGCTTCTTCGCCGCGAGATGCACCACACCGGTCACCTCGTGCTCCGCGAGCACCCGGTCCAGCAGCTCGCGGTCGGCCGCCGATCCCCGGATCAGGGGGACATCGTCCGGCAGCCGGTCGGGATTGCCGGCCGAGAGGTCGTCGACCACGACCACCCGCTCCCCGGCGCTCCTCATCGCCCGCGCCACGTGTGCCCCGATATATCCAGCTCCGCCTGTGATCAGCCATGTCATGACGGTCAGACTACGGCGGACCGGGGGGCTGTCCCGTACCCGTGTTTTGTCAGGCGAGGCGACCATCGACGATGATGATCGCGGACGGGACCGCATGATGCCGTTCCGCCCGCAACGGAGCCCGAACAGGCAGTGAATTCCTGCCTCCGTTCATCCGATAGCCTCTGCCGACATGCCGCCGGCCGCATTTCAGGGCCGCACTGTCGCGCGCCGACGTGTCAGCACCAAGGAGTGAGTTCGTCTGTCGACCGCCATTCTCACAGGTGCTCCCGTGCCCGGATCGTCGCTTCAGGGCGATCTGAGTTCGCTGGGCTTCGACGTACAGATCGCTGCGGATGTCACCGAAGCGGTCGGGTTGCTGACCGCCGTTCCGGCCGAGAGGCGCGTCGCTCTCGTCGACCCCCGCTTCGTGGGTCATGTTCACGCCCTGCGGCTCGGACTGACCGACCCCCGCTTCCCCGCCGCCACCGTGCCGGGTGCGCTCACCGCGCAGCCCGAGGCACGCCCCGCCCTGCTCCGTGCCATGCGCACCACCACCGAGGCGGTCGGCGCCGGCGTCCCCGCCGGACCGGCCGGCACCGCTGTCGCGGTCACCGACCGCACCGTGCCGGGTCGGCTGGCGGCCACGATGGAAGCCGAAGGCACCGCGGTACAGCGCCCGGAGCTCGGCTCGCTCGTCGCCGCCGTACCGGCGGACGAGGCCGCCCGGGCCGCCGCGCGGTCGGGCGTCGCCGCCGTCGACGACGAGGCGGTCCGGCTGCGCGGCGCCGTGAAGGCCCGCGACGGCTTCTTCACCACGTACTGCATCAGCCCGTACTCGCGCTACCTCGCCCGCTGGTGCGCACGGCGCGGGTTCACCCCGAACCAGGTCACCACCGCGTCCCTGCTCACCGCGCTGATCGCGGCGGGCTGTGCGGCCACCGGCACCCGCGGCGGATACGTCGCCGCCGGTCTGCTGCTGCTCTTCTCCTTCGTACTGGACTGCACGGACGGGCAGCTCGCCCGCTACTCGCTCCAGTACTCGACGATGGGCGCGTGGCTGGACGCCACCTTCGACCGGGCCAAGGAGTACGCGTACTACGCGGGCCTCGCACTCGGCGCCGCCCGCGGCGGTGACGACGTGTGGGCGCTGGCCCTTGGCGCGATGGTGCTCCAGTCCTGCCGCCATGTCATCGACTTCTCGTTCACCGAGGCGAACCAGGACGCGGTCGCGGACGCCAGCCCCACGGCCGCCCTCTCCGACAAGCTCGACAGCGTCGGCTGGACCCACTGGGTGCGCCGCATAATCGTGCTCCCGATCGGCGAGCGCTGGGCGATGATCGCCGTACTGACCGCGCTGACCACTCCCCGGATCACCTTCTACGCCCTGCTCGTCGGATGCGCCTTCGCGGCCTGCTACACCACGGCCGGCCGGCTGCTGCGCTCGCTGACCCGCAGGGCCCGCCGCACCGACCGTGCGTGCCAGGCCCTCGCCGACCTCGCCGACTCCGGCCCGATCGCCGAGCTCGTGGCCGCCCGGGGCCCGCGCGTCCCCGGCGCCTGGGGCGCCCCGGTGGTGGCTGTCGTCGGCACCGGGGCGCTGATCGCCGCGGCGCTTCAGCAGCCCTTCGGCAGCCGGCAGATGATCGCGGCCGCGGTGTTCTACGCGATCTGCTCGGGCGTAGCGGTGGCCCGCCCCCTCAAGGGCGCGCTCGACTGGTTCGTCCCCCCCGTCTTCCGCGCTGCGGAGTACTGCACGGTGCTCATCCTGGCCGCACGCAGCGACATCGACGGTGCGCTGCCCGCGGCCTTCGGTCTCGTTTCGGCGGTCGCCTACCATCACTACGACACGGTGTACCGCATTCGAGGCGGCACCGGCGCCCCGCCCCGGTGGCTGGTGCGCACGATCGGCGGGCACGAGGGCCGGACCCTGGCGGTGGCCGTATTCGCCGCCGTTCTCACGGAGACCTCGGGCTTCACCATTGCTCTCACCGCCCTCGCGGTGGCCGTGGCACTGGTCGTTCTGGTGGAGTCCATCCGCTTCTGGGTGTCCTCCAAGGCGCCCGCCGTTCACGACGAAGGAGAACCCGCATGATCGGCCTCGTACTGGCAGCCGGCGCAGGACGGCGCCTGCGCCCCTACACCGACACGCTCCCCAAGGCGCTCGTGCCGGTGGACGGTGAGAAGACCGTCCTCGATCTCACGCTGGCCAACTTCGCGGAGATCGGTCTCACCGAGGTCGCCATCGTCGTCGGCTACCGCAAGGAAGCCGTCTACGACCGCAAGGCGGAGCTGGAGGCGAAGTACGGCCTCACGCTCACCCTCGTGGACAACGACAAGGCCGAGGAGTGGAACAACGCCTACTCCCTGTGGTGCGCCCGCGAGGTCCTCAAGCGCGGGGTGATCCTCGCCAACGGCGACACCGTTCACCCGGTCTCCGTCGAGCGGACCCTGCTGGACGCCCGCGGCAGCGGACAGAAGATCATCCTCGCCCTCGACACCGTGAAGAACCTCGCGGACGAGGAGATGAAGGTCATCACCGACGGCGACCGGGGTGTACGGCACATCACCAAGCTGATGGACCCGGCCACCGCCACCGGCGAGTACATCGGCGTCACCCTCATCGAGGCCGAGGCCGCCGAGGAGCTCGCCGACGCGCTGAAGGCCACGTTCGAACGCGACCCCGACCTCTACTACGAGGACGGCTACCAGGAACTCGTCAACCGCGGCTTCACCGTCGACGTGGCCCCCATCGGCGACGTGACCTGGGTCGAGATCGACAACCACGACGACCTCGCCAGGGGCAGGGAGATCGCGTGCCGGTACTGACCCGACTCATCCCCTCCCCGGTCTTCGTCGACATCAGCCGGGGCGCCATGGACGACCTGGCCGGCCTCCTCGTCGACCAGAGGATCTCCACGTCCGGCAGGCTCGCGATCGCCATCAGCGACGGCTCCGGACGGGCGCTGCGCGAGAAGCTCGCCCCGGCTCTGCCGGGCGCCGACTGGTACTGCGTCGCCGGGGGCGACATCGATTCCGCGGTGAAGCTGGCCGACGACATCAAGGGCAAGCGCTACGACGCCGTGGTCGGCCTCGGCGGCGGCAAGATCATCGACGTGGCGAAGTACGCCGCGGCCCGGGTCGGACTGCCGCTGGTCTCGGTCGCCACGAACCTCGCCCACGACGGCCTCTGCTCGCCCGTCGCGACCCTGGACAACGACAACGGCCGGGGCTCCTACGGTGTCCCGATGCCGATCGCCATGGTCATCGACCTCACGGTGATCCGCGACGCCCCCGACCGCTTCGTGCGTTCCGGTGTCGGTGACGCGATCTCCAACATCTCCGCTATCGCCGACTGGGAACTGTCGCACCAGGTCAACGGTGAGCAGATAGACGGACTGGCCGCCGCCATGGCCCGTACCGCCGGCGAAGCCGTCCTGCGGCACCCCGGCACCGTCGCCGACGACGAGTTCCTCACGGTCCTCGCCGAGTCGCTCGTGCTCTCCGGCATCGCCATCTCGATCAGCGGGGACACCCGCCCGTCGTCCGGCGCCTGCCACGAGATCAGCCACGCCTTCGACCTGCTCTTCCCCCGGCGCGCCGCCAGCCACGGCGAGCAGGTCGGCCTCGGCGCGGCCTTCGCCATGCACCTGCGGGGGGCCCGTGAGCAGTCCGGGCTCTTCGCCGACGTGCTCCGCCGGCACGGTCTGCCGGTCCTGCCCGAGCAGATCGGCTTCACGGCCGACGAGTTCGTGCGGGCCGTCGACTACGCGCCGCAGACCCGCCCGGGACGCTTCACGGTCCTGGAGCACCTCAACCTGTCCACCGACCAGATCAGGGACGCGTACGCCGACTATGCCAAGACCATCAGTAGCTGAACTCCGTCCTGTCGTTCACCCCCCGGGCGTCAAGGACCGGCGCAGTGGCGAGCACTGGGCGGGCCGGATATACATGCGCGAGGTCTCGCTGCGTGTGGACCGGTACCTGGTGAACACCAAGGTGACGCCCAACCAGCTGACCTACCTGATGACCGTCGCCGGTGTGCTCGCCGCTCCGGCGCTGCTCGTCCCGGGCATCCCCGGTGCGCTGCTCGGCGTCCTCATGGTCCAGCTCTACCTGCTGCTGGACTGTGTCGACGGCGAGCTCGCCCGCTGGAAGCAGCAGTTCTCCCTGGGCGGCGTCTATCTGGACCGGGTCGGCGCCTACCTCTGTGACGCCGCCGTGCTGGTCGGCTTCGGTCTGCGGGCCGCGGACCTGTGGGGCAGCGGGCGGATCGACTGGCTGTGGGCCTTCCTGGGCACGCTCGCCGCGCTCGGCGCCATCCTGATCAAGGCCGAGACCGACCTGGTCGGCGTCGCACGTCACCAGGGCGGGCTGCCGCCGGTCAAGGAGGCCGCCTCCGAGCCTCGCTCCTCCGGCATGGCGCTCGCCCGCCGGGCCGCCGGCGCGCTCAAGTTCCACCGGCTGATCCTGTGCGTCGAGGCGTCGCTGGTCATCCTGGTCGCGGCCGTCCTGGACGCCGTCCGGGACGACTTCTTCTTCAGCCGCCTCGCGGTCGCGGTTCTGGCCGGCATCGCCCTGCTGCAGACCCTCCTCCATCTCGTGTCGGTCCTGGCATCGAGCAGGCTGAAGTGAGTACCCCCATGAAACTCGGCGCGGTGATCATCACGATGGGCAACCGCCCGGCCGAGCTGCGCGCCCTGCTCGATTCGGTCGCCGGCCAGGAGGGCGACCGCATCGAGGTGGTCGTCGTGGGCAACGGCTCCGCCGTCCCGGACGTTCCCGCAGGCGTGCGGACCGTGGAGCTGCCCGAGAACCTGGGCATCCCCGGCGGACGCAACGTGGGCATCGAGGCCTTCGGGCCCTCCGGCGCGGATGTCGACGCCCTGCTCTTCCTCGACGACGACGGACACCTGCCCCTCACGGACACCGCCGAGCTGTGCCGGCAGGCGTTCGAGGCCGATCCGAGACTCGGCATCATCAGCTTCCGGATCGCCGACCCCGACACCGGCGAGACCCAGCGCCGCCACGTGCCGCGCCTGCGCGCCGCCGACCCGATGCGCTCCTCGCGGGTCACGACCTTCCTCGGCGGCGCCAACGCCGTACGCACAAGGGTCATCGCCGAGGTCGGCCCGCTGCCGGGCGACTTCTTCTACGCGCACGAGGAGACGGACCTCGCCTGGCGGGCCCTGGACGCCGGCTGGCAGATCGACTACCGCGCGGACATGGTCCTCAACCACCCCACGACCGCTCCCTCCCGGCATGCCGTCTACCACCGCATGGTGGCCCGGAACCGGGTCTGGCTGGCGCGGCGCAATCTGCCCGCGCCCCTGGTCCCGGTGTATCTCGGCGTGTGGCTGCTGCTGACCCTGCTCCGCAAGCCCTCGGGCCCGGCGCTGAAGGCGTGGTTCGGCGGCTTCCGCGAGGGCTGGTCGAAGCCCTGCGGACCGCGCCGCCCGATGAAGTGGCGTACGGTGTGGCGGCTGACCAGACTCGGCCGCCCTCCGGTGATCTGAGAGGTGCGCCTCTGGGAGCATGAGGCGTAAGTTTTCTTGTCGGGACCTGTCCGCCCTGAGCCGCGCCCGCGACTGGCTGCGCGATGTGAATACGAGAGTTTCATCTGGTGAGTGACACAACCCATGACGGTGCTGTTGCGTTGAGCACCCCGCCATCGGCCGACGACGGCCTGAGCCCCGCCGAGCTGGCCGCGAAGCACGGCCTGACGGTCAGCGGCGCCCGGCCCGGACTCCTTGAGTACATCAGCCAGCTCCGCGGGCGGCGCCACTTCATCCTGGCGTTCTCCCGGGCCAAGCTGACCGCTCAGTACAGCCAGGCCAAGCTGGGTCAGCTCTGGCAGGTGGCCACCCCGCTCCTCAACGCCGCGGTGTACTTCCTCATCTTCGGTCTGATCCTGGGCACCAAGAGGGGGATGACGCAGGAGGTCTTCATCCCGTTCCTGGTGACCGGGGTCTTCGTCTTCACCTTCACCCAGAGCTCGGTGATGGCCGGGGTCCGCGCCATCTCCGGCAACCTCGGCCTGGTGCGGGCGCTGCACTTCCCGCGTGCCTCGCTGCCCATCTCGTTCTCGCTCCAGCAGCTCCAGCAGCTGATGTACTCCATGATCGTGCTGGTCGCCGTGACGGTCGGCTTCGGCAGCTATCCCAGGCTGTCCTGGCTGCTGGTGATTCCCGCGCTGTTCCTGCAGTTCTTCTTCAACACCGGACTGGCTCTGATCATGGCGAGGCTCGGGTCGAAGACGCCCGACCTGGCGCAGCTGATGCCGTTCATCATGCGGACCTGGATGTACGCCTCCGGCGTCATGTTCTCCATCCCGGTGATGCTCGCGGACAAGCCGGCCTGGATCGGTGATGTGCTGCAGTACAACCCCGCGGCCATCTACATGGACCTGGTCCGGTTCGCCCTGATCGACGGCTACGGCTCCGAGAACCTGCCGGCGCACGTCTGGGTGGTGGGCCTCGCCTGGGCGCTCGTGGTGGGTGCCGGTGGCTTTGTGTACTTCTGGAAGGCAGAGGAGCGGTACGGCCGTGGCTGAGGACAACACCGCGGGGCGCGTCCCCACCGTGATCGCCGACGATGTGCACATCGTGTACCGCGTCAACGGCGGCGGCGGTGGCAAGGGCGGCGCCACCGCGGCACTGAGCCGGATACTGCGCCGCGGCAAGGGCGAGGAGCGCGGGGTCCGCAAGGTGCACGCCGTACGCGGTGTCTCCTTCACCTCCTACCGGGGTGAGGCCATCGGGCTCATCGGGACGAACGGCTCGGGCAAGTCCACCCTGCTGCGGGCCATCGCCGGACTTCTGCCGACCGAGAGCGGCAAGGTGTACACGGACGGACAGCCCTCGCTGCTCGGTGTGAACGCGGCACTGATGAGCGACCTGACGGGCGAGCGCAATGTCGTGCTCGGCGGGCTCGCCATGGGGATGAGCCGCGAGGAGATCCGCGAACGCTACGACAGCATCGTCGACTTCTCCGGCATCAACGAGAAGGGCGACTTCATCACCCTGCCGATGCGGACGTACTCCTCCGGTATGGCCGCCCGGCTGCGCTTCTCCATCGCCGCAGCCAAGAACCACGACGTCCTCATGATCGACGAGGCGCTGGCGACCGGTGACCGGAAGTTCCAGATCCGTTCCGAGGCGCGCATCCGGGAGCTCCGCAAGGAGGCCGGCACCGTCTTCCTGGTCAGTCACAGCAACAAGTCGATCAGGGACACCTGCGACCGGGTGCTGTGGCTGGAGAAGGGCGAACTGCTGATGGACGGACCGACCGACGAGGTCCTCAAGGCGTACGAGCGCGAGACCGGCAAGTAGGGCGGCGCCGCAGCCGCCTACCGCAGCGGCCTCTGCCGGAGCATTCCGGCAGAGGCCGCTGTGTTGCTTCCGGAACGGGGCCCCTCCCGGGCCTCCACGGCTCGTCGTACAGCACCCGGCAAGATCTCCTCCCGCTGGATGACGTCAATTTCCTTGCACAAGGGGAAAGTTGACAGCGCGCGGTTCGCAGGTGCCGCGCAGCCCGCACCCCCGCGTATGGATGAGCGGTGTACAACGTAAGCTGGACCGGTGCTGATTCGTGGCAAGTGGGGCGATACCGCCTGGGTGGACGGCCCTTAGTCGTCCTCCGCACTCGGGAGAGCGGGCGGCGTGTCCGGAATGGGTTGTTTTGGGTCAGCAGTGTAGAACGGGAGATGTGACGGCTATGACGGAAGATCTCCAGCTCCGAGGTGCTCACGCCGTCCTCGCGCAGGGCGGTACGCAGTGACCCGTACCCGGCAGGCGCGACGTGATCCCGCCGTACCCGGAACCCTCGACAAGGCCGCCGACGAGAACTTTCCGGTGGCCCCCTTCTTCCTGCCACGTGCCTGGCGCGACGACCTGATGGCCGTCTACGGCTTCGCCCGCCTCGTCGACGACATCGGCGACGGCGACCTCGCACCCGGTGGCGCCGACGCGCGGCACCTCGGTCTCGACCCGGCGCAGAGCGAGGACCGGCTCGCGATGCTCGACGCGCTCGAAACCGACCTGCGCAGGATCTTCGCGGGCACCGGCGAGACGCCACACCACCCGCTCCTGCAAGCGCTGCGTCCCACCGTGCGGCACCGTGCCCTCACCCCCGAGCCCTTCCTCGGCCTCATCGAGGCCAACCGGCAGGACCAGAAGATCCGCCGCTACGGGACGTACGAGGAACTCCTCGCCTACTGCGAGCTCTCCGCGAACCCCGTCGGCCGCCTGGTCCTCCAGCTCACCGGAACCGCGAGTCCCGAGCGCGTCCGCCGCTCCGACGCGGTCTGCACCGCACTGCAGATCGCCGAGCACCTCCAGGACGTCACCGAGGACCTCGGCCGTGACCGGATCTATCTGCCGGCCGAGGACATGGCCAGGTTCCGAGTCACCGAATCCGACCTGGCGGCCCCCTCCGGGAACGCGTCGGTGCGTGCGCTGATCGCATACGAAGCCGAACGTGCCGGGAATCTGCTGAATGAAGGCACCCCCCTGGTGGGTAGCGTCCACGGCAGGCTCAAGCTGCTTCTCGCCGGATTCGTGGGAGGGGGGCGTGCCGCCCTCACCGCGATCGCGGCCGCCGGGTTCGACGTACTGCCCGGACCCCCCAAACCCACCAAGCCCAGCCTGCTGCGCGAGGTGGGAGTTGTTTTGCGAAGAGCGCGTAGAGAGGGGTGAGCCGGACCGTGGAGGGACAGACGACGTACATGTCGGCACCGGTACAGGCCGCATACAGTTACTGCGAGGCGGTCACCGGACAGCAGGCGCGTAACTTCGCGTACGGCATCAGGCTGCTGTCCGTCGAGAAGCGGCAGGCCATGTCGGCCCTGTACGCCTTCTCCCGACGGGTCGACGACATCGGTGACGGCGAACTCGAACCGGAGACCAAGCGCGTCCGCCTGGAGGGCACCCGTGCGGTGCTCGACCGGATCCGTGACGGGGCGATCGACGAGGATGACACGGACCCGGTCGCCGTAGCGCTCGCCGATGCCGCCCGCCGGTTCCCGCTGCCGCTCGAAGGGCTCGACGAGCTGATCGACGGTGTGCTGATGGATGTGCGCGGCGCGACCTACGAGACGTGGGACGACCTCAAGATCTACTGCCGGTGCGTCGCGGGCGCCATCGGCCGCCTCAGCCTGGGCATCTTCGGTACGGAGCCCGGCGCGCCGGGGTCCGAGCGCGCCGCGGAGTACGCCGACACGCTCGGCCTCGCGCTCCAGCTGACGAACATCCTGCGCGACGTGCGCGAGGACGCGGGTAACGGGCGCACCTACCTGCCCGCCGACGACCTCGCCAAGTTCGGCTGCTCCGCGGGCTTCCACCGGGCCACCCCGCCGCCCGGCTCCGACTTCGCCGGGCTGGTCCACTTCGAGGTCAGGCGCGCCCGCGCCCTGTTCGCCGAGGGCTACCGGCTGCTGCCGATGCTCGACCGGCGCAGCGGTGCCTGCGTGGCGGCCATGGCCGGCATCTACCGCCGGCTCCTCGACCGGATCGAGCGCGACCCCGAGGCCGTGCTGCGCGGCCGGGTCTCGCTCCCGGGTCACGAGAAGGCGTACGTGGCGGTGCGCGGCCTGTCGGGTCTTGACGCGCGTCACATCTCGCGCCGCACCACCAGGGGGCGTGTCTGAATGCGCCACACGGACATCTCACGCACCATGAGCATCATGGATGATCACTCCGCACGGCGGGCAACCCCCTGTCGGGCGGATGCGTCCCTGACGGAGAAGACCTGGCGAGAAGGGGACGTATGACGGACGGCACGATGCGTTCCTCCCGCGCGGTCGTGGTCGGCGGCGGGATCGCCGGCGTCACGGCTGCCTTGCGTCTGGCCGACGCCGGGGTTGACGTGACCCTGCTGGAAGGGCGGCCCAGGCTCGGCGGCCTCGCCTTTTCCTTCCGGCGCGGCGATCTGACGGTCGACAACGGTCAGCACGTGTATCTGCGGTGCTGCACCGCTTACCGCTGGTTCCTCGACCGCGTCGACGGCGCACGTCTGGCCCCGTTGCAAAACCGTTTGGACGTGCCCGTTCTCGATGTGGGGCGGTCTGCGGGCCCCCGGCTCGGACGGCTGCGACGCAACGGTCTCCCGGTTCCGTTCCACCTTGCCGCCGGGCTCGCCGCCTATCCGCACCTCTCGCTCGCCGAGCGCGCGAGCGTCGGCCGGGCAGCCCTTGCGCTGGGCCGGCTGGACCCCGAAGACCCCGCGCTCGACGACATCGACTTCGGCAGCTGGCTCGCCCGGCACGGCCAGTCCCCCCGCACCATCGAGGCCCTGTGGGACCTGGTGGGTGTGGCCACACTCAATGCGACCGCCCCGAACTCCTCGCTCGCACTCGCCGCGAAGGTCTTCAAGACCGGACTCCTCTCCGAGCCCGGCGCCGCCGACATCGGCTGGGCCTCCGTGCCGCTCGGGGACGTCCACGACACGCTCAGCCGCAAGGCCCTGGACTCCGCCGGCGTCCGTACCGAACTGAGGACGAAGGCGGCCTCGCTCACCCGCACCGACGACGGACGCTGGGTGGCCGACACCGGAGCCGAACGGATCGAGGCGGACACCGTCGTGCTGGCGGTACCCCAGCGCGAGGCCCATGACCTGCTGCCCGAGGGCGCGCTCGACGCGCCGGAGCGGCTGCTGGAGATCGGCACCTCGCCGATCCTCAACGTGCACGTGGTCTACGACCGCAAGGTGCTCAGGCGGCCGTTCTTCGCCGCGCTCGGCTCGCCGGTCCAGTGGGTCTTCGACCGGACCGAGGCCTCCGGTCTGGCCGGCCCCGGCCAGTACCTCGCGGTCTCCCAGTCCGCCGCCGGCGAGGAGATCGATCTGCCCGTCGCCGAGCTCCGCGCTCGCTACCTGCCCGAGCTGGAGCGGCTTCTGCCCGCCGCCCGCGGGGCCGGTATCCGGGACTTCTTCGTCACCCGGGAGCGTACGGCGACTTTCGCGCCCGCCCCCGGCGTCGGCCGGCTGCGACCGGGGGCGCGCACCCGCGCACCCGGTCTCTTCCTGGCCGGCGCATGGACGGCCACCGGCTGGCCCGCCACGATGGAGGGTGCCGTACGCAGCGGTGCCGGTGCCGCGGACGCCGCGCTCCTGGCGCTCGGCCGCCCCCAAGAACATCCGCTGCAGGAGGCGGCATGAGCAGTACCACCGGAACAAGAGGAGAGTCAGTGACCCCGGCGAATCCGGCTTCCGACACCGTGGCGGACACCACGGACGTCACCGCGCTTCTGGAGCGCGGACGGGCCCTTTCCGTGCCGGTGCTCCGGGCCGCCGTTGACCGGCTCGCACCGCCCATGGACACCGTGGCCGCCTACCACTTCGGCTGGATCGACGCCCAGGGCAGGCCTTCCGACGGCGACGGCGGCAAGGCCGTCCGTCCGGCGCTCGCCCTGCTGTCCGCCGAGGCGGCGGGAGCCGCCGCCGAGGCCGGTGTCCCCGGCGCCGTGGCCGTCGAACTCGTGCACAACTTCTCGCTGCTGCACGACGATCTGATGGACGGCGACGAGCAGCGACGCCACCGCGACACGGTGTGGAAGGTGCACGGCCCCGCCCAGGCGATCCTGGTCGGCGACGCGCTGTTCGCACTGGCCAACGAGATCCTGCTGGAACTCGGCACCGTCGAGGCGGGCCGCGCGGCCCGACGGCTGACCACGGCCACCCGCAAGCTGATCGACGGGCAGGCCCAGGACATCTCCTACGAGCACCGCGAACGGGTCACCGTCGAGGAGTGCCTGGAGATGGAGGGCAACAAGACGGGCGCCCTGCTCGCCTGCGCCTGCTCCATCGGCGCGGTGCTCGGCGGCGCCGACGACCGGACCGCCGACGTCCTGGAGGCGTACGGCTACCACCTCGGCCTCGCCTTCCAGGCGGTCGACGACCTGCTGGGGATCTGGGGCGACCCGGACTCCACCGGCAAGCAGACCTGGAGCGATCTGCGCCAGCGCAAGAAGTCCCTGCCGGTCGTCGCCGCGCTCGCCGCGGGCGGACCGGCCTCGGAGCGTCTGGGCGAACTGCTCGCCGCCGACGCGAAGAGCAGCGACTTCGAAAACTTCTCCGAAGAGGAGTTCGCCGCCCGTGCGGCGCTCATCGAGGAGGCGGGCGGCCGGGAGTGGACCGCCCAGGAGGCCCGTCGCCAGCATGCGGTCGCCATCGAGGCGCTGCATGGTGTGGACATGCCTGAATCCGTGCGGGCGCAGCTCACGGCGCTCGCGGACTTCGTCGTCGTACGAAAGAGATGATGACCATCGCCTCCATATGACTCGCAGTCGCCGGCCGGCGCCCGTCACGGGCGCCGGCCGACGGAGACCCCAGCACAGCAGCGGACCAACTGCACGAAGGGGAAGCCATGACAGCGACGACCGACGGAAGCACCGGGGCTGTTGATCCCCGCGCAGCCTCGGCCAGTATTCCGACAACCGAATCGACGATCGCCGCGGACGACGTACTCGCCGCCGCGCGGCGGGCCGCGGAACGCTCTGTGGAGCACCTCCTCGGCAGACAGGACGAGCAGGGCTGGTGGAAGGGCGACCTCGCCACCAACGTCACCATGGACGCCGAGGACCTCCTGCTCCGGCAGTTTCTCGGCATTCAGGATCCCGCCACGGTCCAGGCGGCCAGCCGCTTCATCCGCGGCGAACAGCTCGGCGACGGCACCTGGGCCACCTTCCACGGTGGTCCCGGGGATCTCTCCGCCACCATCGAGGCCTATGTGGCCCTGCGCCTGGCGGGGGATCGGCCGGACGAACCGCACATGGCCCGTGCCGCGGGGTGGGTCAGGGAACAGGGCGGGATCGCGGCGAGCCGCGTGTTCACCCGGATCTGGCTGGCTCTCTTCGGCTGGTGGAAATGGGACGACCTGCCGGAACTCCCGCCCGAGCTGATGTTCTTCCCCAAGTGGGTCCCGCTGAACATCTACGACTTCGGCTGCTGGGCCCGCCAGACCATCGTGCCGCTCACCGTCGTCTCCGCGAAACGGCCGGTGCGACCCGCGCCCTTCGCCCTGGACGAGCTGCACACGGATCCCGGCGAACCGAACCCGCCCCGCCGCCGCGCCCCGGCCACCAGCTGGGACGGCGTCTTCCAGCGCCTAGACAAGGCGCTGCACCTCTACCACCGGGTCGCCCCGCGCAAGCTGCGCAAGGCCGCCATGGACGCGGCCGCGCGCTGGATCATCGAACGCCAGGAGAACGACGGCTGCTGGGGCGGAATCCAGCCACCTGCCGTGTACTCCGTCATCGCCCTGCATCTGCTCGGCTACGACCTCGACCACCCGGTGATGCGGGCGGGACTCGAATCGCTCGACCGGTTCGCGGTCCGGCGCGAGGACGGTGCCCGCATGATCGAGGCCTGTCAGTCCCCGGTCTGGGACACCTGCCTCGCCACCATCGCTCTCGCTGACGCCGGGGTCGCCGCCGATCACCCGGCGCTGGTGAAGGCGGCGGACTGGATGCTCGGCGAGGAGATCGTACGACCGGGTGACTGGTCCGTGCGCAGGCCCCAACTGGCGCCTGGTGGCTGGGCGTTCGAGTTCCACAATGACAACTACCCCGATATCGACGACACCGCGGAGGTGGTTCTCGCGCTGCGCCGGGTCCGTCACCCGGACCAGGCGCGGGTCGAGGCCGCCATCGAGCGCGGAGTGCGCTGGAACGTCGGCATGCAGTCCCGCAACGGTGCCTGGGGAGCCTTCGACGCCGACAACACCAGCGCCTTCCCCAACCGGCTGCCGTTCTGCGACTTCGGCGAGGTCATCGACCCGCCGTCCGCCGACGTCACCGGCCATGTGGTGGAGATGCTCGCCGTCGAGGGCCACTCCGGGCACCCCGCGACCCGCCGGGGGATCGAGTGGCTGCTCGCCGAACAGGACGCGGCCGGCGGCTGGTTCGGCCGCTGGGGCGTCAACTACGTCTACGGGACCGGGTCGGTGGTGCCCGCGCTGGTCGCCGCCGGACTGCCCGCCGCGCACCCCGCCATCCGCCGGGCGGTCGGCTGGCTGGAATCCGTCCAGAACGACGACGGTGGCTGGGGCGAGGACCTGCGCTCGTACAACGAGGACAAGTGGATCGGCCACGGAGCCTCGACGGCGTCCCAGACCGCCTGGGCCCTGCTGGCCCTCCTCGCGGCCGGTCGGCGCGACACCCCGGCCGTCTCGCGCGGCATCGCCTGGCTCGCCGAAACCCAGCAGGCCGACGGCTCCTGGGACGAGCCGTACTTCACCGGTACCGGCTTCCCCTGGGACTTCTCCATCAACTACCACCTCTACCGGCAGGTCTTCCCGCTGACCGCACTCGGACGGTACGTGCACGGCGACCCGTTCGCGGGCCGCACGGCGGTTCGCGAGGGGATCTGATGGGCGATGCCCAGGGGCCGGCCGGCCCCGCCGCTCCGCTGCTCGTCGCCTGTGCCCTGGGCATCGAGCACCTGGCCCTGCGCACGGGCAGGGCCAGGGCGGGAACTGCCCCGGGCCCGGTGACCGTACTCCGTACGGGCATGGGGCCGAAGGCGGCCGAAACCGCCGTGGCGAAAGCGCTCGGCGAGGGCCGGGCGCTCGGCGCCGCGGTCATCGCCTCGGGGTTCTGCGCCGGGCTCGAACCCGGCATGCACCCCGGCGACCTGGTGGTGGCCGACGAGACCCGGACAGCCGGGCGGTCGGACACCTGCACCGGCACGGAACTGCTCGCCGACGCACTCGCCAGGGCCGTACCCGGACGCACCGTCCACACCGGTCCGCTGACCGGCTCCGATCATGTCGTCCGAGGGCATGAGCGGGCCGCGCTGCGGGCCACCGGAGCGATCGCGGTGGACATGGAGTCCGCCGCGACGCTGCGCATCGCTCTGCGGTCCGGGCCACGCCCGGTTGCGGCCGTACGGGTGGTCGTGGACGCTCCGGAGCATGAGCTCGTCCGCATCGGCACGTTCCGCGGTGGAATATCGGCTTTCCGTGTTCTCCGTGCCGTCCTGCCGGCTTTCTATGAATGGCACCGATCTTTGCTGCTCCCCAGGAGGTGAGCTAGATGGCCATGCCGCTCCGTCAGTCCATCAAGGTTGCGACGTACCTCATTGAACAGAAGCTCCGAAAGCGGGATAAGTTCCCGCTGATTGTCGAGCTGGAGCCGTTGTTCGCCTGCAACCTCGCCTGCGAGGGCTGCGGGAAGATCCAGCACCCGGCCGGAGTCCTCAAGCAGCGCATGCCGGTGGCCCAGGCCGTCGGCGCCGTGCTCGAATCGGGCGCCCCGATGGTTTCCATCGCGGGCGGCGAGCCGCTGATGCACCCGCAGATCGACGAAATCGTCCGGCAGCTGGTGGAGAAGCGGAAATACGTCTTCCTCTGCACCAACGCGATGCTGCTGCGGAAGAAGATCGAGAAGTTCACCCCTTCGCCCTATTTCGCATTCGCCGTCCATATCGACGGGCTGCGCGAGCGCCACGACGAATCGGTCGCGAAGGAAGGAGTCTTCGACGAGGCGGTGGCGGCGATCAAGGAGGCCAAGCGGCGCGGCTTCCGGGTCACCACCAACTCCACCTTCTTCAACACCGACACACCGCAGACCATCATCGAGGTCCTCAACTACCTCAATGACGACCTGAAGGTCGACGAGATGATGATCTCGCCCGCCTACGCCTACGAGAAGGCACCCGACCAGGAACACTTCCTGGGTGTCGAACAGACCCGTGAGCTGTTCAAGAAGACCTTCGCGGGCGGCAACCGGGGCAGGTGGCGCCTGAACCACTCGCCGCTCTTCCTGGACTTTCTGGAGGGCAAGGCGGACTTCCCCTGCACGGCATGGGCCATTCCGAACTACTCCCTGTTCGGCTGGCAGCGTCCCTGCTATCTGATGAGCGACGGGTACGTGCCGACGTACCGGCAGCTCATCGAGGAGACCGACTGGGACAAGTACGGCCGGGGCAAGGACCCGCGCTGCGCCAACTGCATGGCGCACTGCGGCTACGAGCCCACCGCCGTACTCGCCACCATGGGGTCGCTGAAGGAATCCCTGCGCGCGGCGCGGGAGACCGTCGGCGGTAACCGGTGACATGACGGCTGCCGGAGAGCCGGCCGGGCCGGCTCTCCGCGCGCTGCCGGCCCGGCCGCCGGCGACGTGCCGCACCTCGCGGCGCGTCCGGGCCGGGCCGGCGGCGGTCGGCGGGACGCGGACCGAGGGTCCGGGCCGTCATCGTGAGCCGATAACAGGACCAGAGAGGGGGCCCGGGCATGACGCTGCTCCAGTCCATCCGGGGGCCGCACGATCTCAAGGCGCTGAACGAACCGCAGCTCGGCGAACTCGCCGAGGACATCAGGAAGTTCCTGGTCCAGGCGGTGGCCAGGACCGGTGGCCACCTGGGCCCCAACCTCGGGGTGGTGGAGCTCTCCATCGCCCTGCACCGGGTCTTCGACTCGCCCGTGGACCGGATCCTGTGGGACACCGGCCATCAGAGCTACGTACACAAGCTCCTCACCGGCCGGCAGGACTTCTCCAAGCTGCGAGGCAAGGGCGGCCTCTCCGGCTATCCCTCGCGTGCCGAGTCCGAGCACGACGTCATCGAGAACTCGCACGCCTCCACCGTGCTCGGCTGGGCCGACGGCCTCGCCAAGGCAGGCGAGGTGCTCGGACGCCCCGGCCATGTGGTGGCGGTCATCGGTGACGGCGCACTCACCGGCGGCATGGCCTGGGAGGCGCTGAACAACATCGCCGCAGCCAAGGACCGCCCCCTGATCATCGTCGTCAACGACAACGAGCGCTCCTACGCCCCGACCATCGGCGGCCTCGCCAACCACCTCGCGACCCTGCGCACCACCGACGGCTACGAGAGCTTCCTCTCCTGGGGCAAGGGCGTCCTGCAGCGGACCCCCGTCATCGGACAGCCGCTGTACGAGTCGCTGCACGGGGCCAAGAAGGGGTTCAAGGACACCTTCGCCCCGCAGGGCATGTTCGAGGACCTCGGAATGAAGTACATCGGCCCGATCGACGGACACGACACCATCGCGGTCGAGTCCGCGCTCCACCGCGCCAAACGCTTCCACGGACCCGTGCTCGTGCACTGCCTCACCGAGAAGGGCCGGGGCTATCCTCCCGCGCTCCGGGACGAGGCCGATCACTTCCACACCGTCGGCGCGATGGATCCGCTGACCTGCGCCCCGCTCGCTCCCGAGGCCGGGCCGTCCTGGACCTCCGTATTCGGGGACGAGATCGCCGGGATCGGCGCGGAGCGTCCGGATGTCGTCGCGATCACGGCGGCGATGCTGCACCCCGTCGGGCTGACCAAGTTCGCCGAGGCGTTCCCCGGCCGCGTCTGGGACGTCGGGATCGCCGAGCAGCACGCGACGGTCTCCGCCGCCGGACTGGCGACCGGCGGACTGCACCCGGTCGTCGCCGTGTACGCGACCTTTCTCAACCGGGCCTTCGATCAGCTGCTGATGGACGTCGCCCTGCACAGGTGCGGCGTCACGTTCGTTCTCGACCGGGCCGGGGTCACCGGACCGGACGGGGCCTCCCACAACGGGATGTGGGACCTCTCCGTCCTCCAGGTCGTGCCGGGACTGCGGATCGCGGCACCGCGCGACGCCGACCGGCTGCGGTCCGAACTGCGTGAGGCGCTCGACGTGGACGACGCACCCACCCTGATCAGGTTCCCGAAGGCGTCGGTGGGGGATCCGGTCCCCGCGATCGGCAGGATCGGCTCCATGGACGTCCTGCACGGTGCGGAGGACGCCGATGTGCTCCTGGTCGCGGTCGGCGTGATGGCGCCCGTCTGTCTGCGGGCCGCGGACCTGCTGACGGGCCGCCGGGTCCGCTGCACCGTGGTCGATCCGCGCTGGGTCAAGCCGGTCGACGCGGAGCTTGCGCCGCTCGCCGCGAAACACCGGCTCGTCGCCGTCGTGGAGGACAACAGCCGGGCCGGAGGTGTCGGTTGGGCGGTGGGGCAGGCTCTGCGGGACGCGGGAGTCGACGTACCGCTGCGGACGTTCGGCATTCCCGACCAGTTCCTCGCCCACGGGAAAAGGGCCGAGGTGCTGGCCGACATCGGACTCACACCCGTCGAGATCGCGGGCCGGATCAGCGCCGCGCTGGACGTCCGCGACGCGGACGAGGGGCCGGAAGCGGGGCCGGACGCTCTGAGCCATGGGGAGAAGGAGAACGGGGCATGACGGACGACGGGCCTAAGGGCTTCGACCTGGCGCGGCTCCTCGCGGAGCGCGGCGCCGAACGCTACGACCTGCACACGAAGTACCTCAACCACCAACTGCCGCGCATGCTGCACACCATCGGCTTCGACAGGGTCTACGAACGGGCCGAGGGCGCGCACTTCTGGGATGCGGAGGGCAACGACTACCTGGACATGCTCGCCGGTTTCGGGGTGATGGGGCTCGGCCGCCACCATCCCGTCGTACGCAAGGCGCTGCATGATGTTCTGGACGCCTCGCTTGCCGATCTGACCCGGTTCGACTGCCAGCCGCTGCCTGGTCTGCTGGCCGAGAAGCTGCTCGCCCACAGCCCGCACCTGGACCGGGTCTTCTTCGGCAACAGTGGCACGGAGGCGGTGGAGACGGCCCTGAAATTCGCCCGGTACGCCACCGGGAAGCCGAGGATCCTGTACTGCTCCCACGCCTTCCACGGGCTCACCACCGGCTCGCTCTCGGTCAACGGCGAGGCCGGCTTCCGGGACGGCTTCGCCCCGCTGTTGCCCGACACCGCCATCGAACTCGGCGACCTCGACGCCCTGCGCCGTGAGCTCAAGCACGGCGACGTGGCCGGACTCGTCGTCGAACCCATCCAGGGCAAGGGGGTGCACGCGTCGCCGCCCGGCTTCCTGCGCGAGGCCCAGGAGCTGCTGCACAAGCACAAGGCCCTGCTCATCGCGGACGAGGTGCAGACCGGCCTGGGCAGGACCGGGGACTTCTACGCCTACCAGCACGAGGAGGGGGTGGAACCCGATCTGGTCTGCGTGGCCAAGGCGCTCTCCGGCGGCTATGTGCCCGTCGGAGCGACGCTCGGCAAGGACTGGATCTTCAAGCGCGTCTATTCCTCGATGGACCGCGTCCTCGTCCACTCCGCGAGCTTCGGCTCCAACGCCCAGGCGATGACGGCCGGACTCGCGGTCCTCGCGGTCATGGAGAGCGAGGAGACGGTGGCGAACGCGCGCCGCACCGGTGATCTGCTGCGCGAACGGCTGGCCGCGCTCCTCGGGCAGTACGAGCTGCTGCACGAGGTGCGCGGGCGCGGGCTGATGATCGGTATCGAGTTCGGCCGGCCGTCCTCGCTGAAGCTGCGCAGCCGCTGGACCATGCTTCAGGCCGCCCGCAAGGGGCTCTTCGCGCAGATGGTGGTCGTACCGCTGCTGCAGAAGCACCGGATCCTGACTCAGGTCTCCGGCGACCACCTGGAAGTGATCAAACTGATCCCGCCCCTGGTGATCGACGAAGCGGACGTGGACCGCTTCGTGGGCGCGTTCACGGCTGTGATGGACGACGCGCACGGTGGCGGTGGACTGATGTGGGACTTCGGGCGGACCCTGGTGAAGCAGGCCGTCGCTAACCGCTGATCAGCGGCGGACCGAGGGCGGCCGCCCAGCGTTTGCCTCGGAGGCAAGAAATTTGCCTCCGAGGAAAGTTCCTGGCCAAATGGAGATATGAATCCTCCAGAGGGAGGGGTGGCCGACGAGCTGCCCGGAGTCGCGCCACGCCTGCGCGAACTGCGCCGCGGCCGTGGTCTCACCCTGGAGACCGCTGCTCAGCGGGCCGGGCTCTCGCCCGCCCATCTGTCCCGGCTCGAAACGGGCCGCCGCCAGCCCTCGCTTCCCATGCTGCTCGGACTTGCCAGGATCTACGGTACGACGGTCTCCGAGCTGCTCGGTGAGATCCCCCCGGAACGTGACGCGATCGTCCGTGGCCGCAGGTTCGAAGGGGCCGAGGCCGACGGCTGGATGTACCAGCAGGCCGGCGGCCCCGGCCGGGCGATGCAGGCCCTGCGTGTCCGGGTCCCGCACGGCGCCCAGGGTGATCTGGTGCGGGTTCATCCCGGCGAGGAGTGGCTCCATGTCCTGGCCGGCCATCTGAGGGTGACCCTCGGCGAGACGGTCCACGACCTCGCACCCGGGGACAGCGCGCACTTCGACTCGCTCACCCCGCACCGGATCGCGGCCCTCGACCGTGACGGCGCGGAGCTGCTCTTCGTCCACACCCTGCTCCAGAGCCCCGCCGCCGAGCTGTGTCTCGGCAGCGGGATCCACCGTCGCTGAGACGCCGTCCCCGCCACCGGCCCCGCCGGTCGCCAGAGAGGACCTGTCATGTCCGATTCCGAGAACTACGACCCGCTCGGCCCGGGCCGCCCCAAGAACTATGACCCGCAGGAGAAGAAGATGCCTCGCGGGCTCGTCATCAGGCTCTTCGCCTATCTGGTGGCCGGGCACATCATCGCGGGCTTCCTCTATCTGCTGTTCGCCGTGGGGATGCACAACCAGTAGCGGCTGTGGCGGTGCACCGCCACAGCCCTTGGCCCTGGCGGTGTATCAGCGGTAAGGGGCGGTGCCGCAGTGTCGGTTGCCGGGGCGGCGCGCCGCCCGGTTCGCTGCGGCGGTGCACCAGTGGAAGCCGTGGGCGCCGCCCGTCGGTCAGACCTCGTCGAGCAGGCGCTCGCGCAGCCGCTCGCGGGTCTCCGGGGTTACCCCGAGACCGTCCGCCAGGTAGCGGTCGGTGCTGCCCCAGGTCTCGTCGATGGTCGCGAAGGCCGCGGCGAGGTAGTCGGGGTGGGCGCCGAAGAGCGGATTGAGCAGCTCCATCACCTCGGGCGACATTCCGGCGGGGGAGGCGTCGCTGCGGTGGACCTTGTAGCGGCGGTGCGCGTCGTTGGACTTGAGGTAGTCGGACTCGATTGCTTCGCGCTCGACGCCGACGGCCAGCAGGGACACCGCGATCGAGAGACCCGCGCGGTCCTTGCCCGCGGCGCAGTGCATCAGGGCGGGCACGCTGTCCTCGGCCAGGGCGTGCAGCACCCGGCTGTGCTCGGCCGTGCGCTCCAGGATGATCTGCCGGTAGGAAGCGATCATGCGGTGGGATCCCTTGCCGTCGGCCAGGATCGACCGCAGCTCGTCCGTGTTGCCGTCGCGCACCATTCGCCAGAATTCCGCGCCGTCCGCCGGGTCGGTGAGCGGGATGCTCACATTGCGGACGCCGGGAAGTTCCACGTCCAGGCCGTCCAGCTTGTGGTCGGCTGCGTTGCGGAAGTCGAACACGGTGTGCAGCCCGAGACCGGCGAGGAACGTGGCGTCCTCGGCCGTGGCGTGTGCCAGGTGACCGCTGCGGTAGAGCCGTCCGTACCGCACCCGGCGGCCGTCCGAGGTGGGCAGCCCGCCCACGTCACGGAAATTGCGGACACCCGCCAGTTCGGGCTCCGTCGACGGGGTCTGCGGCAGCTGCTGCGTCACGGTCACTCCTGGAGGCTCGGTCGCCGACGCGTGTCGCCGGCGGGTCCACGCTCGTGACGATACGACATCGATTCCTCGGATAATCCTCTTGGGTGAGGCCGCATTTCAGGCTCTGGTGCAGGCCCTGGATTTCGGCTCGGCGGCAGGGGCTCGTGGGCCCGGTCCGAAGCTCCCGGTCCCCGCTGCTGGTGCGAAGGGGTGGGGCGATGGGCATGACATGTCCGAATTGGGGTTTTTCGTCAAACTTGCCCCGCTTGTACGGGAGATGGTCGCTCTCTCGTGAGCGGGATCATATCCGTGACGGTGTGTGGCGGTGGCGCGTTGGGGTATTCCGGGAACCGCGCGGAAAGCCAAGATCCATAATCCACGGAGTGTGACCGGAATTCTTCGCCGATTTCCCGAAGCGGAATCGGTGGTGGAGCCGGTGGCTTGTTTCCGCCGTCCCGGCTCGCTTACGTTCACTGCCATCCGGACGGACCGCCTAATCCTGCCGCCGCCCGGAATTCGCACTCACTCACCGCGTGGCAGGAGCGGGGGAACCAGGTAAGCCGCCGACCGGGAATCCGGCCGGCTCGGGGTGAAGTCGCGCCAGCCGCGACCGGACATCTCCAGTCCGAACCCGACAGCTCACCTCGCAGGCGCCGGAGAGGAAAACCTTCATGCCCATATCGGGTAAGCACCGCCGTCCCAAGTCCAGCACCATCGCCCGTGGCGTCGTCGTCGCGAGTGCCGGCGGAGCCGTCATCGCGCTTCCGCTACTCGGCGCCACCGGTGCCAACGCCGCGGAGCAGGCCGCTCCCGCAGCCGCGCAGTCGGCCGCCACGCACGCCACCCCGGCCAACCCGGTCGCGAAGAAGCAGGCCGGCACCACGACCTACTCCGTGGTCTCCGGCGACTACCTGTCGAAGATCGCCGCCCAGCACAAGCTCAAGGGCGGCTGGGAGAAGCTGTACCAGGACAACCGCAAGGTCGTCGGCGACAACCCGAGCCTGATCTTCCCCGGCATGAAGCTGACCCTCGGCGGCAAGGCCTGGGGTCACTCCTCGACCACCTCCACGGGCACCACCACCCCGTCGAAGGCCGCGCCCGAGGCTCCGGCCAAGTCCGAGACGAAGGCCTCCACGGTCTCCGACTCCACCCCCTCGTCCTCCTCCGACGCCTCGTCGTCCGAGGAGACCTCCGCCCCGGCCGCCCGGAGCAACGACTCGGGCTACGTCCACCCGGTCCCGGGCAACCACACCACCGCCTACCGCGCCTCCGGCGCCAGCTGGTCCAGCGGCAGCCACACCGGCATCGACTTCCCCGTCTCCGCCGGTACGAGCGTGAAGGCGATCACCTCCGGCACCGTCGTCACCGCGGGCTGGGGCGGCGCGTACGGCAACGAGGTCGTCATCAAGCACGCCGACGGCCACTACTCGCAGTACGGCCACATGTCCTCGCTCTCCGTCTCGGCGGGTCAGACCGTGACCGCGGGTCAGCAGGTCGGCCTGTCCGGCTCCACGGGCAACGCCACCGGCCCGCACCTCCACTTCGAGGTCCGCACGGGCCCGGCGTACGGCTCGGACATCGACCCCATCGCCTACCTGGCGTCGCACGGGATCAACGTCTGATCCGGACAACACCGGTCCGGTGATCCGGGCCTGAGCAACACATGGAGGGACGGTGCGCGGCGGCGCACCGTCCCTCCGCTTTTGCGTGCGCACGCCCCACCGGGGGGCGTACTTATTCCCCCTTTACCAAAAACTGACCAGGTGGTCTATCTCACCACCCGTCAACCCCATATTACGGTCGCGTAGGTCACATTCGGCGAGGCAGGATATGCCCTTGTGGCAGACGATTCGAACAACATCCAGCAGGGCGTCATCAACCGACAGGACGCCATCGAGTCGTACGCGGCGATTGGCGACAGTTTCACCGAGGGAGTCGGTGACCCCGGCCCGGACGGAACCTTCGTCGGCTGGGCCGACCGGTTCGCGGTACTCCTCGCGGACCAGCTCCCGGACACCGACGCGGCGGACACCGCAGGAGCCGCGCACGGGAATTTCCGGTACGCCAATCTCGCCGTACGAGGACGACTCCTCGACCAGATCGTCGAGGAACAGGTGCCGCGCGCCAGGGAACTCGCCCCCGACCTGGTGAGCTTCTGCGCAGGCGGCAACGACATCATCCGGCCGGGCACCGACCCGGACGACGTGGCCGAGCGCTTCGAGCGCGCGGTCGCCGACCTGACCCGGTCGGTCGGCACCGTCATGGTCACCACCGGCTTCGACACCCGTGACGTTCCCGTGCTGCGCCATCTGCGCGGCAAGATCGCCACCTACACCGCTCATGTGCGGTCCATCGCCGACCGCTACGACTGCCCGGTGCTCGACCTCTGGTCCCTGCGCTCGGTGCAGGACCGGCGGGCCTGGGACGACGACCGGCTGCACCTCTCGCCCGAGGGACACACCCGGGTCGCGCTGCGCGCCGCCCAGGTCCTCGGCCTCGACGTGCCCGCGGACCCGGACCAGCCGTGGCCGCCGCAGGCACAGCGCGGAACGCTCGAAGTGCGGCGCGACGACATCCACTGGGCACGCGAGTACCTGGTGCCGTGGATCGGCAGGCGGTTGCGCGGTGAGTCCTCGGGCGACCACGTCGAGGCCAAACGCCCCGACCTGCTGCCGCTCTGACCATCCGCTGTCCTCAGCCGCCCAAGGATCCTGCCGGGGCGGCGGGGGACAGCGGATCCGCCGGTATGCGCTCCAGCACCCCGCCGGCGAAGACGTCGTACAGCGGCAGTGTCTCCAGGTGCACATAACCGATGTGGCAGTCGCAGACGGCGAGCGGACAGGCCCGGGGCCCGAGCGCCGCGCGGTAGCTGCCGTCGTAGAGATTGCCGAGCTCGGCACGGACGAAGTGACAGCGTCGCACCGTGCCGTCCCCGTCCACCGAGATCACCGACTCACCGGTCCGGCAGGGCAGGCCGGCCGAGCGGTGCGGATGGCGGCTGTACGGGAACAGCGGGTCGATCGCAGTCCACCGGTCCGCCTCCTCGTCCGTGTAGGTGTGTCCCTCGGCGGCGTTGACCCAGAGGTAGACCTCCTCGGGAAGGGCGGCCCGCAGCCGCCGCGCCTCGTCGAGATGGGTGTCGAGCCCGACCACTCCCACGCTGTGGCGGATCCCCAGCGAGGCCAGCTCCGCGCACCGGCCGAGAAACCGCTCGTACGGTGTCTGGCCCGGGTGGTACGTGCACCAGAGCGCGATCTTCTCGCGGCCCGCGGTGCCGGCGGCGGCCAGCCACTGCGTACGGCCGCTGAGGTTCGTCTGGATCGCCACCCTGCGGATGTGCGGCAGCCGTGACAGCTCGACCAGCGCCCGGCGGTACCAGGAGCGCACCAGGCCCTCGCCCCACGGGGTGAACAGCACCGAGATCCGGTCGTCCGTCCGCGCCGCCGCCCACGCGGTGAAGCGCTCCAGCGCGGCCCGGTCCGCCCGCAGCTGTTCCCGGCTGTCGCGCCGCTTGGCGAACGGACAGTACGGGCAGTCGTAGTCGCACGACGCGAGCGGACCCCGGTAGAGAATCGTCAGATCCATGCGGGGCTCACTTCAGCTCGTACGCGGCCATCGCGGCCCGTACGGCGGGGGAGAAGAGCTCGGGGCCCAGGGCGTCCGAGTGGGCGAGTCCCTCGGGTGTCAGCCGCAGCAGGCCGTCGGCAGCCGCGTCGCGGTCGAGCCAGCCCCGCCCGTCGAACCGGGCGAGCTCGCCGGGGAAGTCCTGGCCGGGTTCCGTACCGAAGCGTTCGCGGTACTCGGACACGCGCAGTCCCTCGGCCTGGAGGACGGACTGCAGAAGATGGCGGCGGCGTGCCTCGTCGCCGTCGGTGAACCGGCCCACCTCGGCGCGCGAGAAGTCCTCGGCCGCCGTGTAACCGTCGATGATCGCCCGTATCTCGCGCGTCTCCACCGCGTAGTCGAAGGAGTAGTGCAGCCGCGACGTGTAGGAACGGGCACCGCAGCCCAGGCCGATCATGCCGTCGGTCTGGCAGGCGTAGTCGTCGGGGCCCTCGGTGCGCGGCGCGTCGGCGCGGCGGAACATCCGCATCGACACCTGCTCGTAGCCGAGGGCGAGCAGATGGTCGCGGCCGGCCCGGTACAGCCGCAGTCGCTGCTCGTCCCAGGCGGCGTCCGCGGCAGCCTCGTCAGCGCCCCCGAGCCTGCCCAGGCCGGTCAGCGGCCGGACGTAGAGCGGATAGAGATACAGCTCCTCCGGCTGCCACCGCAGTGCCGCGTCCAAGGAGGTACGCCAGCTCTGCTCGGTCTGGCCGTCGATGCCGTAGATCAGGTCGATGTTGAGGACCGGGATGCGGCTCTCCCTGATCAGACCCAGGGCCGCCTCGACATCGGCACGCCGCTGCGGACGGACCGCCGCACGGGCCTCGGCCTCGACGAAGCTCTGCACACCGATGCTGATCCTCGTCGTGCCCCGGTCGGCGAGGACGGCCAGCCGGTCGGCCGTCGCGGTCGACGGTGACGTCTCGACGGACAGCGGTACGGACCGCAGGTCGGCGCCCATGCGCTTCTCCGCGATGTCGCACAGGCGCTCCAGCTCGCCGGCCGTCAGGAAGGTGGGCGTCCCGCCGCCGAACGCGGCGGCGGCGAAGCGCACCGGTTCCGCGTCGCCCAGGGCATCCCGTACAGCAGTCGCCTGCCGGTCCAGCGCGTCCAGATAGCGGGTGGTGAGCTCGTCGGGCGCGCCGATCCGGGTGAAGAGGTTGCAGAAGCCGCAGCGGACCTCGCAGAAGGGTATGTGGAGGTAGAGCGAGAGCGCGTCCTTGCTCTCGCCCGCCCACAGGTCACTCAGCGAGGGCCGCCCGCCGGGGTGTTCGGAGAGCCTGCTGTACGCGGTCTTGTGCGGGTAGGCGTAGACGTAGCTCTGGTACGGGCGAGTGGTGTGCCGACTGGTCATCGTGCGGTGGCTCCCGGTTCCAGGAAGAAGTGCGCGTACGGAACGGTCCAGACGGACTCGTGACCGAGCCGGTGACCGGTGTAGCCGTCGTCGCCGTACGCCGTGCCGTGGTCGGAGCAGACGATGGCGAACGCCCGTCCGCGGCTGCTCACGGCTGCGAAGAGGCGGCCGATGTGCGCGTCCACGTACTCCAGCGCTGCCGCGTGGGTGGCACGGCTGTCTCCCGCGTCGCGGGTCGCACCGCGCCGGTGGAACCAGTTCGGCTGGTGCAAGGCCGACACATTGACGAAGAGGAACAGCCTTTGACCGGAGGGGAGTTCCCCGACGACCTGCTCGGCGCGGGCCACCTGCTCCTCGAACGAGGTGGGTGAGGCCACCCCGAACCCGGACTCCCAGTACGCCTCCTGGAACAGTCCGGGCAGCACCGAGCCGAGCGGTGCCTGCCGGTTGAAGAAACCCACCCCGCCGATGCACACCGTGCGGTATCCGGCCCCGGCCAGGCCGGAGACCAGATCGGGGGTATCGAAGACGAAGGTGCGCTCCGCCGTGGTCTCACTGCCGGCGAACCGCGCGGCGAACAGCCGGGGATGCGGTCCGGGGGAGGCCGGTGTGGGCAGGAACCCGGCGAAGATCGCCTGGTGCGAGGCGTAGGTGAAGCTCCCCGGAGCATGCCGCTTCTCCCAGACGCCGCCCGGCAGATGCCGGGCCAGATTCGGGATACGGCCGGCGGCGGCGAGCTCCGCCGCGACGTCGTACCGCAGAGTGTCCAGGGTGACGAGCAGCAGATCATGGCTGCCCACGACCTCGCTCATGTCGGGGCCGGCGGCGTCCGTGACGCCGGAGTGTGATTCAGGGGGTTGCGCTGACACGGTGGTTCCTTGCTCGGTTCAGTACGGCGGCGATCTGCGCCGCATAGGTGTCCAGGCCCTCGGCGCCGCTGCCCGGCAGGCCGGTCAGCCGCGGCAGCAGATCGCCGAAGGCGTTGACCTCGCCGACGGCGAAGCGCCGCCAGCCGGTGGCGGGCAGCAGATCGACGCCCACGCACAGCATGTCCGGGAAGGCGGCGGCCGCCCTCTCGCACACGGCCAGCGCCTCGGCCCAGTTGCCGCCCGCCGCCTCGATGGCGGCCCGCACCTCGTCCAGATCGCCGCGTGTACCGCCGAGATGCAGATTGGTCATGGGGGAGCTGCTGGTGCGGACCACGGCATGGGTGGCCCGGCCGTCGATCACCACGACCCGCAGATCCGAGGCCCGGCCCCGGTGCGAGGCCTTGGGCAGCCAGCGTTCGATGTGCAGGCCGTCGGGCGCGAGTGCGTCGACGATCGCCGCCACCTCCCGTTCCGTCGTGAGGCGGCGGACCCGGAGCGAGTTGTGGAGACGGCCGGCCGGATCGCGCTCGACCGATGTGGCTGCCCGGATCCGCCCCGGACCGGCCGTCTCCACGGCCATCACCCCGGAGGCCGAGGATCCGTGCGCGGGCTTCACGAACACGCGTGGCAGGCGGTGTTCCGTCATCAGCGCGCGTACATCGGCCCAGCCACGGACGGGACGAGCGCCCTGCCCCGATGTAGGCGAGGCGGGTACGGGAACACCGGCGGCGTCCAGGACCCCGTGGCACAGGCGCTTGTCGAACAGCGTCGCGATGTCGCCCGGGCCGTCGAGCACGAGCGCGCCCGCAGCCTCGGCCGCCCGTGCCACGTCCCGCACGGCGGAGACGAACCGCGTGTACCAGAGGGCCGAGCCCTCCACCCTGGTCGGGTCGGCCACCCCGCGCAGCAGCCGCTCGACCTCGGCGTCCTCGCCGGGCGATTCGACGCGCACGGTCTCGCCGGGCAGGAAGTCCGCCTCGCCCCTCAGTACGCCGAGCCAGGACACCGAGCGGGCAGCCGGAAGCCCGGCGGCGCGCACCGCGTCCTGGAAGAGGCCGACCCTGCGGCTGCCGGGATTGCCGACGACCGCAAGGCGCGGCGCCCTACTCGCCGACCGCGACATAACGGGGCTCGTCGTCCTCGGGATCCCAGTGGTCCGCCTCGTCGAGACCGACGTGGACGCCCTCGCGGGCGTACATCTCGCGGACGCGCCCCCTCACCGGATCGGTGAGGGAGTGGTGGTGCAGGTCCGGCGAGGTCGGATCCGGGAGCGCCGGCCCTTCCCCGGCGCAGTCCGGCCGCCGGGCCGCGGAGCCGGCCTCGTGCAGCGCCGTCGGAGCCGGGCCCTGCTCACCGGGCGGCGGCAGGGTGAGGACGGGCAGTCCGTGGAAGGTGCCGGGGTGCTCGATGTACGTCACCGCGCACTCACTCCGACACCGTGACGTACCGGCCCGCCGCCCCGCGGTCGCCCCACGGCTTGCAGCGGTCCGACAGATCCACCCGCACGCCGTGCGGCTCCAGCGCCTCGGCGACCCGGCGCTCCATCGGCTCGGTGAGGAAATGGTGGTGCAGATCGAGGACGTCGAGATGTGTCAGCGGCTGCCCCTCCAGCAGCGCCGCCGCTCCCTCGTCGCCGAGGGTGCCGCAGGACAGGTCGAGGGTGCGCAGCCGCGCCACGACCGGGGCGGAGGCGACGGCCGCCGCGATCTCGTTCTCCACCTCGCTGTTGCGCAGACCGAGATGGCTCAGAGCCGGGAAACGGGTCCCCGACAGCAGCGGGGCGAGATCGGCGACATCGGTTTCGCCCCCGTAGGCGGAGACACCCAGCCACAGGTCGAGTCGCTCCAGCGCGGGCAGTTCGCTGTCCAGCACCCCGCGCACCACCTGCACCGGCAGCCCGCCGGTCTCGATGGTGAGCGAACGCAGCCGCTCGTGCTTCGTGGCGGGGAAGACGAGCTCGGAACCACCGCGCACCCCGAGCTCCACCAGCGCGGGAAAGGCGGTGAGCAGCGCGGTGACGTCACTCTGCTGGATCCAGGAGATCTCCGCCTCCTCCATCGTCAGATCGCCCACGAACACGGCTTCCAGTGACGTCAGCCGCTCGGCCGCGGCGATGACGAGATCGATCGGGTACGACGACGTCTCCTCGTACGACTCGCCCCACTGCCCGATGATCAGCGCACGGACACCGGCCGGGTCCACCTCGTCCAGGAACGCGGCGAACTCCTGCTCCCAGGTGTGGTCCTCGTCCTCGTACGGTTCGACGAACACGCGCCAGGCCGCCGCGTCGGCGGCCGGCCGGGGGCTGCCGTCCGTCCCGGACTGGAAATCGACGGCCGGAAGGCCGAGCAGTTCGTGCAGGTGGTCCACATCGGACATGGCCCTGATCTCCTGATGACGGCGACGGTTTGATGTCCGCAAGGTTTATCAAGTCCCACTGACAACGGGGCGACCGGGCTCCCCGGCTCGTTCACAAGAAGCGGATCCGGCTCGGCCCGCGTGGTCGAACAGTGCCCGGGGGTATCCGCGGACCGCCCGGCAGGGGCACGCCGTGCAGGGCGAGCCGGCGCCCGGACGGGCCCGGGCGGGCTTCCGGGGTCGGTTACGGTGAGCGACCCGCAGGTGTTGACCCGCCAGAGAGTGAGAGCGCCCGATGGAGCCGCCGTTCTGCGCCATATGCTGTGTCCCGTACCAACGTTCAGGCTTTGAGTACGAGGACTTCACACTGGTGGGATTCCGGCCCACGCGCACGTATCCGGACGACTGGGCCGGCCACCCGGAGTACTGCGAGTGGTTCTGCCCCGTGCATCTGCCGTTCACGGAGGGCCTGACCGATCTCCCGGCGACGGAAGCCGTCGCGCACATCCGGGCGACCCTGCGCGAGGCGGCGGACCGGGGCACCCGGGACGACCCGGGAGCGTGACCTGACAAGGACGCCGGGAGAGCACGCGAGGATGCCGCCACAGAAGTCGAGTCCGAGCCGTCAGACGTGAACGACGCCCTGCCGCCGGTCGCCCGGACGTGAACGACGCCCGGGCTCCGTCGGCTGAGGTGAGGCGGCCGGTTCCGGCCGGACAGCACAACCGGAGGACAGCCCGGCGGAGCCGTGGACGGACCCCGGGCCACAGCCTCCATGACCTCGGGCAGGCGGCGTTGTCAGACCCCCGCCGTAGCGTCTTCCCTGTGGCCGGCACAGTGGGTGCGGCCACGGAGGGGAGACCTCTGTGTACCGGCAGGGTGACGTACTGATCATGGCGCTGGAGGAGTCCGCGGTGCCCGCGAATCTCCTGGAGGCGCCGGGCGAACTGCGCGACGGGCGCGGCCGGCTGGTCCTCGCGCTCGGCGAGGTCACCGGACACGCGCACGCCGTCCCGGGGCCGGGAAGACTCATCCGCGAGGGCGGGGTGTTCGGCCCGATGCTGCTCCACCTCCCCGACGGCGGCCGCGTGGTGCACGAGGAACATGCGGTGATCTCGCTGCCGAAGGGGTGGTTCCGAGTGGTGCGCCAGCGTGAATACGCACCGGGGGCGGTCCGCATCGTCGCGGACTGAGTGACCAGGACCTCCGGGAACGCCAGGGGCGCACGGCGGTGCGTGAGCACCTGGCAGCGCACGCGGGCCGGGCCAGTCACACAGGGGGCAGTTCACCCACCTCGGCGGGCGCTCCCACACCGACGGACACACCCACGGTGACCGGCAGACATACATGGGCAGTTGCGGGACACTCCCGGACGCAGGGGCGTCCGGAACACGGAACACAGGATCAGGGGACGGGGAAGACGATGCAGTACGTGGACTCATGGCGGGCCGTGGCAGCGGCGACCGGAGCGGCGGACCGGGCAGCGGCCGAAGAAGGGGTGCGGCTCGCCTACCGGCGTGCGGGTCTGGCCGAGCCGGCGGAGTTCGTCTGGGCGGATTCGCCCAGGGCCGCCGTCGAGGCGGTGGAGAAGCTGACCGATGCGGGCCGCTCGGTCCGTGAGGACGTCCGGACCCGGCCGTGGGCGGAGGAACGGCGCCGGATGTACGACGAACTGGGCCCGGCCGGCTGGTCCGCGCTGTGGTCCGCCACCGGTGCCCAGCTCTGGGAGACCACGTCCGCGCTGGCCGACCGCATACGGGCAGGGGTCGTGGCGGACCTCGCCGGGAAGCCCGAGGACGAGTCGGATGTGCGGCTGGTTCTGCTCGACGCCGTCCTCGGGCAGCACGACGCGGCCTGGCTCGCCGCCTTCGACGGCCGGGGCGACCGGCTCGACGGACTCGCGGCCGTCGCGAGGAACGCCGGCTGGTGGTGGCCGTACGAGCGCACGGTGGTGATGAGTGAACGTCCCGAGACCCTGCACCGGGACGAGGCGGGACGGCTCGACAGCGGTGACGGTCCCGCGCTCGCCTACCGCGACGGCTTCTCCCTGTACGCCTGGCGCGGCATGCCCGTACCCGCCGAGTTCCTCGCCGAGCTGGCCGTGCTGACGCCCGAGCGGATCCGTGCCGAGGCCAACGCGGAGCTGCGCCGCGTGATGCTGGAGTTCTACGGGTACGACCGGTATCTCACCGAGTCCGGAGCCGAACCGGTGCACCGGGACGAGACGGGTGTTCTCTGGCGCATCCCGCTCGACGGAGACGAGGACGTGGTCATGGTGGAGGTGGTCAACTCCACTCCGGAACCGGACGGGACACATCGCACGTACTGGCTCCGGGTGCCGCCGCGCACCAGGACCGCGAAGGAGGGCGTCGCGTGGACCTTCGGACTTCAGGGAGAGGCCTACGCACCGGTGCGTCAGACCTGACCCGCCCCGGGGAAGCGAAGCGGCGGACGGGAGCCGGAGAGGCGGATCACCCGGACGGGGCGGCCGGGCCCGGCAGCGCGTCAGGCCATCAGGGTCCCGTGGTCGATGCCCAGTTCACGGGCGAGCGCCTCCTCGGCCCACTCCAGCATCGTGGCGCGGGACAGCGGACCCGCGTACGACGTCATCTGTACCGCCAGACCGTCCAGCAGCGCGGTCAGCCGCCAGGCGACGGACATCGGGTCGTCGCAGCGGAACTCGCCCGCGGCCGCGCCCTCTTCGATGACCTCGGCCAGCTCGGCCTTCCACTGCTGGTCGAGATCGCCCGCGACATTGCGCAGTGCCGGGTCGCGGAGGGAGGCCGCCCATCCTTCGATCCACAGCCGCCAGCCCTTGGCCTGGCCCGTCGGCGCGTACCACCGCACGGCGGCGCGCAGGCGGCGGACGGCCGTGGTGCGCCGGCTCAGCAGCTTGCGCAGATGGGCCAGGTCGGCCTCCGCGGCGTGTGCGAACGCGGCTGCGACCAGCTTCTCCTTGGTCGAGAAGTGGTAGAGCACAAGGGCGTTGCTCACGCCGAGCACGGATGCCACATCGGCGATCCGTACCGCCGCGACACCCCGTACCTCGATCTGCTCGACCGCAGCGCGCAGCAACTCCTCGCGCCGCTCCGCCACACCCAACCGCACTCTTGCCACGGCGTCAGCCTAACCAATGCCCGCTCCACAGAGGGCCGGGGGCGGGCCCGGAACCGGCTGCGGGTTCGGGTTCAGCGGTACCAGCCGAAGCGGTCGGCCATCACCGGCAGCCGGTCGGCGACGACGGCGTGCGCTGCCGCGCGCGGAGTGCGGCCGTCCGCCTCGGCGCGGGCCAGTACGAGTTCGATGAGGGCGCGCATCGAGCGCCGGATGTACGCGAAGGCCTCATCCGCGTCCGCGCCGATGTCGCCGAAGAGTGTCCACCACCACCAGGCGTTGGTACCGGAGTTGACGACCACATCGGGCAGCACCGTGATCCCGCGCGAGGTGAGCAGTGCCTCCGCCTCCGGCAGGACCGGCATGTTGGCCGCCTCGACCACCCAACGGGCTCTGATCCGGGACTGGTTCGTCAGATCGATGGCGTAGGAGACGGCGGCGGGTACGAGCACGTCGGCGTCCTGCGCCAGCCAGGCGTCGGCCGGCAGCTCCTCATCGGTGTCGCGCAGCACGCCCCGGTCCACCGTGCCGTAGGCGTCGCGGGCACCGAGGAGCGCCTCGACGTCGAGACCGTCCGGGTTCGCGATCGTTCCCTTGACATCGGCGACAGCGACCACCCGCAGACCCGCCCGGGACAGGAACCGGGCGGTCGCCCCGCCCATGGTGCCGAGCCCCTGGAGCGAGACCCGCGCGTCCGCGTACGCGATCTCGGCCCCGTCCAGCGCGGCCAGCGCGGACTCGGCGACTCCGCAGCCGCCGGCCAGCTCGTCGAGGCCGATGCCGTCCACCTCGACGGCGAAGGCGTCGGCCAGCCGCCGGCGCGCCGCGGCCTCGTCGTCGAGCAGCGGGTACACCGCCTGCACGGTGGAGACGAGCCCCGCTTCCGCGGCGGCGCGGTCGATCAGTTCCTGGGTGAGCCCGAGGTCCTCGCCGGTCGTCCAGATGCTCTCCACGTACGGACGCATCGCCCGCAGATAGCGCACCAGAAGGCCGTACGCCGCCGGATCGCGGGGGTCGCAGTCGATTCCGCCCTTTGCGCCGCCGAGCGGTATGTAGCGCGCGCCCGGCCGGTCCGCGTCGAAGTGGAGGGCTTCCTTCATCGTCATGCCGCGGGCCAGCCCGGTGACCTCGGCCAGCGTGCAGCCCTCGCGCATGCGCAGCCCGCCACTGGACACCCCGCGCACCAGCCGGTCGACGACAAGGTGCCCCTGGCGGCCCGTGACGTGGTCCGTCCAGGTCAGGGAGATCAACGGGGCGGGCGGGGACACCGGAGGTGTCGTCATCGGGGGTGCTCCTCGGTCACGCGATCGGGGCGGGCCCGGGGCGGTGCCGTGGATACCGGGGGAGCGGACCCGCCGCCCCCGATACCGGCCGACGATCATTTACTGAATCACCAGTCAGTATTGGGAGCCGGGGGCCCACTGTCAACGCGGTCTGCGCCGCCTCATCGGTCCGTGGCCGGAGTGTGCTCTTCGGACGTGCCGGGCCACTGCGACTCGCACCGGTCCTTGAAGCCCTGACTGGTGAGTCCCAGGGCCGAATTCGACCGTGACCGCATGTTCTCCACCGCGATCACCGTCGTCAGCTCGACAAGCGCCGCCTCACCGAGCGAACCACGCAGCCGGTCCACCATCGCGTCCTCCACCTGGGGCGGGGTGACGGTCATGGCCTCCGCGTAGGCCAGCACCTCGCGCTCCAGCGGGGTGTAGACGTCGCTCTCGCGCCACCCGGGTACCTCGCGGAGCTTGCGCGGGTCCATGCCCTGGCCGTGGTGCACCCAGTAGCCGAAGTCCATGCACCAGCCGCATCCGACGGTGGCCGCGGACGCCATCACCGCCAGGGCCTTGAGCCGCGGGTCCAGCTTCTTCCAGCGGTCCACGGACAGCTCCAGCCTGGAGCAGGCCCACAGCACCCCGGTGTGGTGGGCACCGGCGCGCAGGGGATCGATGACCTTCCCGTACGCACGGTTCGAGTACCACGAGACGGCACGGAACAGGAGGCTGCGGGGCGGGTCGAGCGAAATACGGGCTGTCATGACCGGTCTCCTCCGGTACGGCTCGGTGCCGGCGGGGGTGGTGAGGATGCCGCCGCCGGGCTGCTGACACGGGTGCGACGAAACGCGGGCCACGGAATGTGACATCGGTGCGCCGGGGGAGCGGCCGGGCGGCATGGGGTGGCCTGATCCGGACGCTTGCCGAACGAGTCCGTACCGGATCCGGAATCCTGCGGGCGGACCGGACGTTGGATCCGGCATGACGGGATTCGATGCACAGCAGCAGGAACTGCTACGGCTGGTGGCCGAGGAGAACGGCGGTGTGCTGGTCACGCTCAGGCGGGACGGCAGACCGCAGATGTCCAATGTGAACCACTTCTACTACCCCGACGAGCGCATCATCCGTGTCTCGGTCACCGAGGGCCGGGCGAAGACCCGGAACCTGTCGCGGGACCCGCGGGCGAGCTACCACGTGACCAGCCAGGACCGCTGGGCCTGGACGGTCGCGGACGGTACGGCCGAGCTCACACCGGTGGCCGCCGACCCCGATGACGCCACCGTGGCGGAACTGATCACCCTCTATCGCGACGTCCAGGGTGAGCACCCGGACTGGGAGGACTACCGCCGGGCCATGGTCAGGGACCGCCGGATCGTCCTGCGGCTCCACGTCGAGCACGTGTACGGGCAGCAGCGTGGCTGATCGGCTCCTTCCGGAGCGCCATCCGGTTGGATGCTCCGTACTCGCGCAGCCGTTCCCGCTGTCCATAATGAGACGATACCGACTCCCTCAGGAGACCTTGTGACCGGCGCTGACTCCCCACTCCCGCTGCGCACCCGGCTGCGTGCGCTGCGTCCCGCCGCCTTCGGGGCCGACCCGGGCGGCGCCCGTATGGAACGCATCCGCCGTTCCCCCAATTTCGCCGACGGGGTCTTCCAGAACCCGGTGGGGGCCCGGACCAGGCCGTCCGGCTCCGCGCTGGAGTTCGCGAAGGTCTACTTCCGCAAGGAGGAGCGGGTCCTCAGAGCGCCGACCGGGACCGTGCCGGTCCACCCCACGACCCTCGCCGACCTCGCCGAGCCCCCCGCCTCCGGACTACGGCTCACCTGGATGGGGCATTCCAGTGTGCTCGCCGAGATCGACGGACGGCGGGTGCTGTTCGACCCGGTCTGGGGCGAGCGCTGTTCGCCCTTCGCCTTCGCCGGCCCCAAGCGTGTGCACCCCGCACCGCTGCCGCTCGGTGCCCTCGGCCCGGTCGATGTCGTGGTGATCTCGCACGACCACTACGACCACCTCGACCTCCCGACGATCCGCTCGCTCGCGGACACGGCCACGGTCTTCGCGGTACCTCTCGGTGTCGGCGCGCACCTGGAGCGCTGGGGGGTGCCCCTGGACCGGATCCACGAACTCGACTGGAACGAGTCCACGACCGTCGCCGGTATCAGCCTGACCGCGACGCCCGCCCGGCACTTCTGCGGCCGAGGTCTGCGCAACCAGCAGCACACCCTCTGGGCTTCCTGGGCGGTTGCCGGCCCCGAGCACCGGATCTACCACAGCGGTGACACCGGCTACTTCCCCGGCTTCAAGGAGATCGGCGCCGAGCACGGCCCGTTCGACGCCACCATGATCCAGATCGGTGCGTACAGCCAGTACTGGCCGAAGGACCAGACGGACAGCAAGCCGGAACCCGGCGCCTGGCCCGACATCCACATGAGTCCCGACGAGGGGGTCCGGGCCCATCTCGACCTCCAGGGCGACGACCCGTCGGCGGGCGTCATGCTGCCGATCCACTGGGGTACCTTCAACCTCGCTCTTCACCCGTGGGCCGAACCCGCCGAATGGTCCATGCGTGCCACGCAGTTCGCCGGCGTGACGATGGCGGCTCCCCGGCCGGGCCAGCCGTTCGAACCCGCGAACCCTCCCGCCGTCGAGCCGTGGTGGCGCGACGTCGCCGCCGAACCGGCACCCGGGTGGGGCAACTGGCCCCCCGTGCACGTACAGCTTCCCGGCACGGCCAGGGCCGCCGCCACCTCCGGACGCGACCGGGACAGGGCCCCCCAGGCATAGGACGCATGTGCCGGCCCTCCCGCTGCGCCGCCTCACCGGGAGGGCCGGCGCCGCGACGTCCGAACGGCGGTACGCTGCGCGCGGAGGAGCTCACTTCCCGGGGGAGCGGTCATGCTGCGGGTGTACTTCACGTCCGAGGACCTTGCGCGGGTCAGGGTGGCTCCCGGCCCGGACTTCCTCTGGGAGATCAGCAACAGCGTGCAGACCCTGCAACGGCGCGACGGAGAAAGGGTGTTCGGCGAATGGCGCCGCTGGGTGCGGCCGCGACTCTCCGACAGCCCCCGGCTGCTGTCCGCGCTCCTGCCCCCGCGTGGCTACTCGCCCGACTTCCTCACCCCGACGTCCGGCGACCGTGCCACGTTGCAGGCGGCGCTCGACACCCTGATGAGCACCCCCCGGCCACGGCTGCGGACCGACCTGACCCACTTGGCGTCCTCGCTTCAACTGCCCAGTTGGGTGGGATCGCTGGCCGGGGGCGATGCCGAGACTCTGCGGCGCCTGGGCGAAGCTCTGGGTACGTACCAGCGCGAGGCGCTCGCGCCTTACTGGCAGCGTGTCCACGCCCATGTCGACGCCGACCGCGCCGTCCGGCTGCACAGCCTGCTCGACGGGGGGACCGAGGGGCTGCTGGCCGGGCTCGGGCCGCAGTTCCGCTGGCGTCCACCCGTCCTGGAAGTGGTGTATCCCGTCGATCAGCGCCTGTGCCTGCGCGGCCGGGGGCTCCTGCTCCAGCCCTCGTTCTTCTGCTGGCCCACGCCGATCACTCTGGCCGACGGGGATCTGCCGCCGGTGCTCGTCTATCCCATCGACCACGCGGCGGACTGGGCGGGACCGGACCCCGTCGGCGCATCCGGGGTCCGTTCCGCGGAAGGTGCCGGGCCGCTGGGACCCCTGCTCGGGCACACCCGGGCGGGTGTCCTGCGTGCCACCCGCACCGGTTGCTCCACCGTCGAGGCGGCCAGGCTCCTGGATGTGACGCACCCCGCCGTCAGCCAGCATCTGAACGTGCTGCGTGCGGCGGGGCTGGTCGCCACGGTGCGCAAGGCCGGGCGCTCCTTCCATGTCGCGACGGCCGAAGGGAGGGCCCTGCTGGCCGCCGAGAGCGGACCCGTCCGCCGCCTGGGTGCGGAGCGTGAAGGCGGGGGTGAGGGCCGGCGGGCGGGGACCGAGAGGTGAGGGCCGAGGCAGGGCGCCGAGGTGTGGGGCCGGGGCGTGAGTCCGAGACATGGCGGCCCGGGGTGACGGCCGCCATGCGGCGGCCGGAGGACGGGATGTGACGGTCACTCAAGTACCGCCGTAAGTCTGAACTTTCATCGCTTGCGCGCCCCGTACGGCAACGGGGACGCTGATGCCCGCTGTCCCGTACAGCTGAGCGCCTTCCGGTGCGGTTTCTCCCGCACGGCCCCCCACCCTTCTCAGGAGCCCGTATGCGCAAGAGACTTGTGTCCGCAGCGATCGCCGTAGCCGCCGCCGGAGCTCTCCTCCAGCCCACCCTGGTCCAGGCGTCACCCGTACCGCAGACCTCGTCCGTATCCGTGCTCGGGCACGGCGCGAAGGCCGGCACGGCTGTCGTCAGCGGACACAACCGGCCGGGCACCCGGCTGGAGGTCGCCGGCGGACGCACGCAGAGCGCGCACTGGCTGCAGATCGACTATCAGGTCCAGGAGACCGGCTACTGGTGCGGTCCGGCCGCCACCCGCATCGCGCTCTCCGCCCGGACGGCCCCGCCCAGCCAGGGCGACCTGGCCCGGCAGCTCGGCACCACCCAGAACGGCACCGACCACATCGGTCAGGTCACGAACGTGCTCAACTCGAACCTCGGCGGTGGCTGGTACGAGACCAAGGAGATGCCGAACGACCCGCCGACCCAGGCCCAGCGCGACCTGCTCTGGTACGACATCGTCTTCGACATCGACCGCAACTACCCGCTGGTGGCCAACATCGTCGCCCCGCCCGGCAACCAGCCTCCCGGCTATCCGTCGGACCAGACGATCTACCACTACTTCACCGTCTTCGGCTACGACGAGGTGGACCGCACCGTACTCATCGCCGACCCCGCCTCCTTCGGCGGCAACCAGATCTACTGGATCTCCTTCGACCAGCTCGCCACACTGATTCCGCCGAAGGGATACTCGGCATGAGCGCGGGGAAGAGCGGGCCCACACGCAGAAGCGTCATCAGGGCCGCAGGCGGGCTCTCCGCCGCGATGGCGCTGGGCGCCGGGAGTGTCCTCGCCTCGGCAACGACCGCCAGTGCCGCCGGAGACGGATTCGGGCTGCGTATCGTGGACAGCGACGAGAGCGATCCCCGGATGCGCTACTACCGGTTCGCGACGGACGCGATCGGCTGGAACCCGGGCGTGAACGTCCTGCTTCCCGACGGCTACCACACCGGCGGCCGCCGCTACCCCGTGCTCTACCTGCTGCACGGAGGCGGCACGGACCAGGACTTCATCACGTTCGACCGCGCGGGCATCCGGGCCTGGACGGCCGGCAGGCCGGTCATCGTCGTGATGCCCGACGGGGGACACGCGGGCTGGTACTCCAACCCGGTCAGCTCCAACGCCGGTCCCCGGAACTGGGAGACCTTCCACATCGCCCAGCTGCTGCCCTGGATCGACGCGAACTTCCGTACGTACGCCGAGTACGACGGCCGAGCCGTCGCCGGGTTCTCGATGGGCGGCTTCGGCGCGCTGAAGTACGCGGCCAAGTACTACGGTCACTTCGCCTCGGTGAGTGCCCATTCCGGTCCGGCGAGTCTCCGCCGTGACGCGGGCCTGGTCGGCCACTGGGCCAACGCCTCGTCCGCCGCGGTGGAGCTGGCGGGCGGCACGGTCTACGGCGTACCGCTCTGGGACGAGTCCCGGGTCAGCGCCGACAACCCGGTCGAACGGATCGAGAGCTACCGGAACAAGCGGGTCTTCCTGGTCGCGGGCACCAGCCCCGACCCGGTCAACTGGTTCGACCAGGTCAACGAGAACCAAGTGCTGGCCGGGCAGCGAGAGTTCCGGGCCCGACTCGGAGACGCCGGCATTCCGCACGAGTGGCACGAGGAGCCCGGCGGACACATCTTCCGCGACTACATGTTCCAGCGCGACCTGGACGGAATCATCGCCAGACTCCGCAAGGCGTAGCGCTCCCAGGTCCGCGGCAGGCCCCCTCGACGTGGTCGAGGGGGCCTGCCGCATGCGTGAGCGGGTGCCGCGTCCCGGCGCCGTGGCGCGGCCGATCGGCCATCCGCCGCTGGGTATGACCCACCGGGTAGTGGACACCGGGTATTGGCCCGGTCAATTCGGTCGCTCGTGCGAAAGGTCATACCAGAGCGGGACGGATGGCGGGCAAGTTCCACAACTGCCCGTCGCGCCCGTACACGAGGCGACTACCGTGTGTGCCCGGTGATCAACGGTGAGCTCATGTGTTCCGAGCCTGCCCGGCCGATTACCCGAGAATGACCGACCACCGTAGGTGTCACCACGTGAATGCCGATTCCGGGTGCCCCACGTCCTGAGGACGCTGATGTCTCAACTTCGCGCACCCGAAGCGCGACCGGAACGCCGAGAGGGCGGGCGGCACGGCCGACCAGGTCCCCGTTCCCACTCGGCCGCGGCCAGGCCCCGCACTGCCCGGCCGTCTCCCGAGGCGCGCATACGCCCCCAACTCCTGCGCACCGCGGTCCTGCCGGCCGTCGTCGTCGCACTTGCCGGCGCCGCGGCCGTCATCTTCACCGCCCGCTCCGGCGATGTCCGGCCCTCCAGGGAGCTCTGGACGGCGCTCGGCGCGGCGGGCGGGCTGGCCGTCGCCGCGATAGTGGCCGCTTTGCTGGCCGCCAACCGGGTCGCCACCACCGTGTTCGGCCGCTGCCTGGCACTGCGCCGTGCCAGCGCACAGGGCCAGGCCGAACTGCAACGGGTGGTGGAACAGCTCCGCAACGGCGAACCCGTGTCGGCGCGGCGTGCCCCACAGCCCGTAGCACCCGGCAGCGACGCCTTCGAGCTGCTCGCCCAGGAGCTCGGACGCCAGCAGGAAGGAGCCGTGGCCGCCGTCGTCCAGGCGTCCCGGCTGTCCGAGCACACCGGCGAGGACCAGAAGGTCGAGGTATTCGTCAATCTCGCCCGTCGTCTGCAGTCGCTCGTTCACCGCGAGATCCAGCTGCTCGACGAGCTGGAGCACCAGGTCGAGGACCCCGATCTGCTCAAGGGCCTCTTCCACGTCGACCACCTGGCCACGCGCATCCGCCGGCATGCCGAGAACCTGGCCGTTCTCGGGGGCGCCGTCTCCAGGCGGCAGTGGAGCAACCCGGTCACCATGACGGAGGTGCTGCGCTCGGCGATCGCCGAGGTCGAGCAGTACCCGCGCGTCAAACTCGTACCCCCGATCGACGGGACGCTCCGCGGGCACGCGGTGGCCGATGTGATCCACTTGCTGGCCGAACTGGTGGAGAACGCCACGGTGTTCTCCGCACCGCAGACCCAAGTCCTGCTCCGCGCCCAGCGCGTCACCGCGGGCCTTGCCCTGGAGGTGGAGGACCGAGGTCTCGGCATGCCGGGCGACGAGCAGAAGCGGATGAACGCCCTGCTGGCCGATCCCGACCAGGTCAACGTTGCCCGCCTGCTCCAGGACGGCCGGATCGGCCTGTTCGTGGTGGCGTCGCTGGCCCGCAGGCACGGCATCGTCGTACGCCTCCAGAGCAACATCTACGGCGGCACCCAGGCCGTGCTCGTCCTCCCGCAGACCCTGCTCGGGGCCGACGAGGAGGTGTCCGGCGGGGCGGACGGCGCGCCGGTCCCGCCCCTGGGCCCCGTGCACCGGCCGCTGCCGTCGGACGGCACCGCAGGACGCCCCACCCCGGCCCGCGATCCGGCACCCGCCCATGGACCGGAGCACCGGCCCCACGTACCGAAGCAGCAGCTGCGGCTGCACCAGGCAACGCGGCAGACGCAGCATCAGGACGAGGCGCCACCGCTCCCGCTGCGTGCCGAACGCCTCGACCGGCCCGCCCCCGAAGGCGAGTCCACCGGCGTTCCGGCCGTGGACGGCCAGGGCCCCGCGCATCCCCAGGAGACCGGGGTCGTACGCGGCACGATGGGCCGGCCCCAGCTCCCCAGGCGGGCCAACCAGGAACACCTGGTCCCGCAGCTCAGGGAGGCTCCCGCCCCGCGCTCCGAGGAGGAGCCGATCCTCCACGACCCGGGGCTGGTGGCGGCCTTCCGGCGCGGCATCGACCTCGCCGAGGCGCGCGAGGAGTCCGAGGCGGAGCACGTACCGGACACCGGCTCGGAGTTCGGGACGTACCCGGACACCGCGACGAACGCCGGCGGGCCGGCAGGCGTACGGACCGGCCGGGAAGCGCAGACGCCGGTCCGGGCACCGCTGGACCCGCTCCCGGTCCGGGGCGCCGCCCCTGTGGAACTGCTCAGGGCCGGCTCGTACCCCAGCGATCAAGATCCACTCGAAACGCACCTGAACACCACCAAGGAGTAGATGCACCATGGCGACCGATATGCCGTCCGGTCAGGTCTCGGACCTCGACTGGCTGCTGAGCGGGCTGGTACAGCGTGTGCCCTACACGCGCAGCGCGGTCCTGCTCTCCGCCGACGGGCTGGTGAAATCCCTCCATGGCATGGACGCCGACAGCGCCGACCACATGGCCGCGCTGGCCGCCGGGCTGTACTCGCTGGGCCGCAGTGCCGGGGCCCGGTTCGGGGACAACGGGGAGGTCCGCCAGGTGGTGGTGGAACTCGACTCGACGCTCCTGTTCGTCGCCACCGCCGGGTCCGGCACCTGTCTGGCCGTGCTCGCCGGACGGAACGCCGATGCCGCCGTGCTGGGCTACGAGATGACGATGCTGGTCAAGAGCGTCCGGCCCTATCTCATGACCCCGACAAGACAAGCGGCCGGTGTGCCGGGCGCCACGGGGCTGTGACCGTGCCGGCCACGCAGGAAGGGCCGTTGCTCGACGATGCGGCAGGCCGCCTCATCCGCCCCTACACCGTGAGCAACGGCCGTACCCGTCCCACGACCGTGCTCGATCTGCTCTCCCTGGTGATGGCCACCGGGACCGCTCCGCAGACCCATCTCGGTCCCGAACACTCCGTGGCGCTCGGGCTGTGCGGCGGGCCCACCTCGGTGGCCGAGATCGCCGCGCATCTGCGGCTGCCCGCAGTCGTCACCAAGGTCCTGCTCTCGGACCTGGTCGACTGCGGCGCGGTCACCGCGCACCCGCCCGCCTTCCATGACACGCCCACCGACCGATCCCTGCTGGAGGCAGTGCTCGATGGCTTACGACGACAGCTCTGACGGCTCTCCCTCGCACGCGGGTAACGCAAGCCCCGGAAACGTCGGATACGCGGAGGCCCCGGGCGGCGGCGGGTACGCTCCCCCGCCCGGCGATCTCGGGTACGGGGGCGTGACAGGCACGTCCGGATACGAGGACCCCACCGGCAGCCCCGAGAGCTTTCCCGTCGCGCTCAAGGTGCTGGTGGCCGGCGGTTTCGGGGTCGGGAAGACGACGTTCGTCGGCGCGGTCAGCGAGATCGCTCCCCTGAGCACCGAGGAGCTGCTGACCCAGGTCAGCGCGGCGACCGACAGCCTCGAAGGCATCGAGTCCAAGACCTCCACCACCGTGGCGATGGACTTCGGCCGCATCACGCTCGACGAACAGCACGTGCTCTATCTGTTCGGCACGCCCGGACAGGAGCGCTTCTGGTTCATGTGGGACGAACTCTCCCAGGGTGCGCTCGGAGCGGTCGTGATCGCCGACACCCGGAGACTGGAGGAGTGCTTCCCGGCCGTCGACTTCTTCGAACGGCGCGGAATCGGATTCATCGTCGCGGTCAATGAGTTCGACGGCTCCTTCCGCTACGGCCCCGAGGAGGTGCGGGCGGCGCTCGACCTGGCGCCCGCGGTTCCGGTCGTCCTGTGCGACGCGCGCATCGCGAGTTCGGGCACCGGAGCGCTGGTCACCCTGGTTCAGCACCTCATCAACACGACCGACGAATCCGCACCGCCGGCCGGCCGAGGAAGCTACGGAGCTCATCCGTGACGACCCCGCACCCCCTCGGCCGGCAGCTGCTGACACCCGTCGACAGCGACGCCCGGGTCCGGACCCAGCGGCTGCGCAGCCTCGGCCTGGGGGAGCGGTCCGATGCCTCGTTCGACAACTTCGACGCCTTCGCCGACCGGGTGGCCGAAGTGACCGAGGTGCCGTTCTCGATGGTCAACTTCATTGACGGGAACCGCCAGTTCTTCGCCGGGCTGCACACCCCGGCGGGCGCGTGGAGAGGCACCGACCTGGGGGCCGCGGCGGCCGGAAGCAGCTGCCGCGGCCGCTATGTGGCCATCGACCGGGGCTTCTGCCCGCATGTCGTCGTCCGGCGCAGGGCGCTGGTTCTTGAGGACGTGTGCGACTACCCGCGATTTGCCGGGAACCCGGTCGTCGACGACATAGGCATCCGCTCCTATCTCGGAGCGCCCCTCATCGACCGTACGGGCATCGCGCTCGGTGCCGTCTGCGCCGTCGACATCGTTCCGCGCCCATGGGGGCGGACGGGACTCGACACGATCAAATCCCTGGCGCAGGAACTCCTCCGGCACATCCACCAGCGGGAGGAGAACATTCTCGGCACCTGAGCGTCCGGGCGAACGGGACCGCCGTCGACGCCACCGGCGACCGGTCCGTCGACCCGGGCGCCTTGCCGGGCTATCCGTCGCCGGCCGGCGGAGCGTCGAAGCGGAACCAGTCCACGGCGAACAGATCGGCCGTTCCGGCGTTCCATGCCGGATTGGTGAACACGGCGAACAGCCGCACCCCGCCCTCGGCACCCGTCAGCCCGGCCGTCGCCGACACCGGGCGGTCCCATCCGCCGGTGAACGGGACGGCGAGGCTGCCCAGGAGCGGTCCGGACGGTGACCCCGCCCGGAATTCGACCGTTCCTCCGATGCCACCGGAGGCGGCGCGGACCGTGACCGAGCCGGCCTTCCCCGGCGCGACCGCTTTGAGGTCGATCCAGTCGCCGTCCTCGATCTCTGTGATCCGCCTCCCGCCGGAGTCCTGGGCCCGGTTCTCCCTCATCGCTCCGCCGTGCGCCCCGCCGGTTGCCGTGAACCACTCCGCCTCGCAGAAGACGGGACGCGGCCAGGTGACCGGGACCGGCGCCGGTACGCGCGAGGTGGCGGCCTGCGCCCGGGAGGGCGAACCCGCCAGAAAGGAGAGGGTGAGGACGGGGCAGAGAGCGAGGGCGGCAAGCGGAATCAGGTCCCGTGGGGGAAACAGACTTCGCAGGACACCGCTGACCGAGGCGGGACGGTTCACTGGGCGCTCCCTGTGCGAAAGGTGCCGAGGGGGGTTAGAAAGCGCTTTCGGAATGCGTTGACAGGGTAGGTTCACGTCCGCCGCGGGGTCAATGGGCGAACAGGGCCCCGCCTCCCCGGTTCACCCGCCCAGGAATCCGCCGATGCGCTGCCGCAGAGCGCGCGGGTCCAGGCCGTGCGCCGCGAGGTGCTCGTCCATCTGTCCGTACCGTCGCAGCTCCTCGCGGGCCACGCCGAGCCCCAGGATCCGGTGGGGGACAGCGGCCAGCGCGTCATTGGCGGCGCCCGTCGAGGTGCCGGCCAGATAGGGCTCGACGATCACGACATCGGCGGTGGCCCGGTCACCGACCGCCCGGCGCAGCCCCTGGGCGTCGAACGGGCGCACGGTGGTCGCGTACAGCACGGTCACGTCGAGCCCCTCCGTCGCGGTGAGGACGTTGTCGAGCATCGGTCCGACGGCGATCACCACCCCGCCCGCTCCTTCCCGCGCGGTGGTGAACCCGCCCCTCCCGCCTGCCGGACGTGCCCGGCTGTTGGACTGCAGCGACAGGCGTACGTAGACCCTGTCGTCCCCGGCAGCCGCCTCCCGCAGCAGTGTCTCGGCCTCGTCGGGATGGCCCGGTACGTGCACGGTCCACCCGTCCAGCGTGTCCATGAGCGCGACGTCCCCGGGCGCCATGTGGGTGAACCCGCCGGCCGGCCAGTCGTACGAGGCCCCGGCGCTGACGAGTACCCCGCCGACCCCCTGGTGTCCGAAGTCCAGCTTCACCTGTTCGAACGGCCGCTCCACCAGGAAACTCGCGAAGGTGTGCACGATGGGCCGCATTCCGGTGAGTGCCATCCCGGCCCCTGCCCCGACGAGCAGCTGCTCACGGATGCCGACGTTGACGACCCGGTCGGGGTGGTCCCGCTCGGCCTGGCCGAATCCGTCGCGGCTGATCTCCGCCAGGACGAGTGCCAGGCGGGGATCCTCGTCGAGCAGGCTTGTGGTGGTGGCGATGAAGCGGTCGCGCATGGTGTCCATGGAGATGTTCCTTTTCTTCGGGCGCAGGATTCCGGTGGAGATGCTGTGCGTCGCGCGGGTCAGCTCTTGGGGGCGACCCGGGCGACCACGGCCCTCGGCTGCCCGGGGTGCGGGGCGGTGAAGGCCGCGTAGAGGGCTTCGTGGTCCCGGCCGTCCACCGACTCGACCGACCAGCCGGCGGTCGCGAACCGCTCCGCGATTCCGCCGGGGCGGCCGTAGGTCGCCGATGCGTTGTCGATCACCACGGTGTGCAGCCGTTCCAGACCGGCCGGGCCCGCGAAGGCGATCGCCTCGTGGTTGCTGCCCTCGTCAAGCTCGGCGTCGCCGGTCAGCACCCAGACCCGGGGATCGGTCAGCCCCTGGGCCCGCAGCCCCAGCACTGTCCCCACGGCCAGCGGCAGCCCGTGCCCCAGCGAGCCACTGCCGATCTCGGCGCCGGGCACCAGGAGCCTGTCGGGATGGTGACCGAGGGGCGAGTCGTACGAGCCGAAGCCCGTCAGCAGCTTCTCATCGAAGAATCCGTGCGCCGCGAGCACCGCGTAGTACGCCATCGGTCCGTGCCCCTTCGAGAGCAGGAAGCGGTCCCGGTCCGGTGCGCCGACGGTCTCCGGTGTCACTCGCAGCACCCGGTGGTACAGCACCCACAGCGTGTCCAGGGTCGAGGTGGCGGCGGGGCCGTGCTTCTCGTCGCCGGTCATCAGGCTCATCAGCCGGGGCAGGTCGTCGTATGCGGACGCCGGTGCGGCAGTCGTGTTCGTCATGTGGATCAGCGTCCAACATCAAGTGCGGTTGAGGTCAAGCACTGAAAGGTGTTCGTGACCACCGGTTGAAGTGCGGTATTCTTCTCATGCGCGTTCAGCCGGGGGAAACCCCAGGTCAGACGGGCAACGGGACGTGGCGCAGCTTGGTAGCGCACTTGACTGGGGGTCAAGGGGTCGCAGGTTCAAATCCTGTCGTCCCGACTGGAGACAGTCGCAGATCAGGGCCGGATTCGGAGTCATGCGAATCCGGCCCTTGATCTTTTTGGGGACCAGTTGGGGACCAGCCGGGGTCTGGGCGTCCTTGACCGCGTCAGCGGGTCATGACGATGGGGCTCGGCAGTGAGCGCGGTGCGCGCAGTGCGGTGAAGTGGGCTGACAGTGCGGCTCCGGCTGCCGTGATCTTGTGGACGTCGGGGTGCAGGTAGCGCTGGGTAGTGGTCAGTGAGCCGTGGCCGGCGATCCTGCGGAGGACGTGTACTTGGACGCCTGCGTCGGCGAACCACGTCAGTCCGGTATGCCGGAGGTCGTGGCGGCGCAGATGCTCATAGCCGAGCTTGCTGACCACATCGTCCCAGTGTGTGGCGTCGCGCAGGACGGCGGTGGAGATACGTCCGCCGCGCGGGCCCGTGAACAGTCGGGCGTCGGGATCGGGGCCGGCGGACAGGATGCGCTGGGCGACGAGGGGGCGGATTTCCTCGACGATGGGAACCTTGCGGGCCCGCTTGCCCTTGGTGCCCTTGTCGGTCAGCCCGCCGGGGGCGGGTGTGGTCTGACGCCGCACGGTCCAGATCCACTGGGTGGTGTCGATGTCCCCGACGCGACAGCCTGAGATCTCTCCGATCCGTGCGGCGGTACACGCGGCGAAGATGACCACTTCTCCCCAGCCGCGGTACTCGTCGTGGGAGGCGGCCACGAGCGCGTCGGCCAGTGCGAGGAGTGTTTCCCAGTCGGGCAGGGCGAGCGCGCGTGGGTCGAGGAGTTCGTCCTCGGCCTGTTTGTAGAGCTTCTGCCAGCCGGTCACCCGGGCGGGGTTCACCTTGATGATGCCGTCGCGGACTGCTTGCTCCATGATGCGGACCAGGACGGCGATGGTGTTCTTGACCGTTGAGCGGCTGAGCTCGTCGGCGATCCAGTGCTGCACGGTGCGGTCGACAGCGCCGTTGGTGACCATGCGCACCGCGAGGTGGCCCAAGGCGGGCACGACGCGCGTCCGCCAGCCTGACAGGTAGGGATCGAGTGTTTTCAGCTCCAGGCCGCGCAGGGCGAGGTCCATGTTCGCGTTGCCGTAGTCGGCGAGCTTTATGGTGGCGAGCGACGGCGACAGCCCTGCCTCAGCCGCTTCGATGACGGACTGGAGCCACTCCTGCGCTTCATCTTCGTCCGCCTTTCCCTCCGACAGGGACAGGCGTCGCTTGGTGGCCGGGTCGAACCAGCGGACTCGCGCGCGGTAGGGGTTGGGGCGACCGGGTCGGTACTCGATGTCGGTGGTGAGTCGGACACCGACCGGCACAGTGGCCTTGTCGGTCATCATGCGTCTCGGCGCGGGACGGTCCGGTGGCTGTGCAGCCATGCCTCAACGTCGACCGCGCTGTACATGACGACGCGTTCCGAAACGGAGACGAACGGCGGGCCCTGGGGTGGCCGAGCGGTGCGCCAACGGCGCAGAGTCGATGTGTTTACACGCAGGCAGGCGGCGAGGTCGCGCGTCGAGTACCAGGCATTGGCCAGGAGGGACGATCGGATGTCACCCTGGACGAAGTGTGATGTGTCATCATTTTTCGTGTGCTTCTGAAGGTCTGTGTAGTCTGCTATCGGTTCGGTGGGCAGGGGCGGTAGATCTCCGGGTGGTATGGGGAGTTGGGACGAGGCCGATTGGGCGGAGCTGGAAGAAAAGGCCCGCTCGATCACCCGGGCCGGGTGGTGGATCGACCAACGCTCATCCGACCCGGAGGACCTCAACGAACTGCTTCAGGCTGCCACCAACGCCGATCATCCGACCGAGAACCCCCATTTCTAGGCGGCGTACCGTCACAATCCGCTGAGCCCACCGCAAGGTTTTCGTCGCGAAAGCTGCCAAACGTCCCCGGCGGCGCCGGAGTCTCGTGAGCACAGCGGCCGATGTGGATCGATGCTTGGACGCCGGGGCGAAGATCACCACGGACGGATTCAGGGTGCACATTGTTGCTGGTCATCTCGGCAGAAACGGGACATCCATACCCTTCGCTGGATGTCCCAGTCTGTACAGGTGCGCGCTTACAGGGACGTTCCCGTATAGCCCGGCGGTTTGAATGCGGCCAGGGAACCTGAATCGACGCGTGCAAAGACCACACCATCGGCCCGAACTGTCAGGCGCGTCCCTTCGGACGGTGTGGACGTCAATGTACGGGCAGGCTCGGACCGCCACAGCTCCCGTCCGCTGCCGCCGTCCAGACAGATCACCATGCCGTTCGCCCTGAGGACGTAGACGCGCCCCTTGCCGTCGACGTACGGATCGCCGTCCGCCGCAGCCATCGGCAGCTCCCATCGCGCCTTACCGTCGGCGAGGTCGGTGGCCACCAAGCGGCCCTTCGTCCACTCTCGCATCACTTTCCACGTGGGACCGAAGACCGCGACGTCGGCTTTGTCTGCGGCGGTCTCCGGCGAGCGGATCGTGTGGCTCGCCTTCTGCGCGCCGGAGGCGTCGAACCGCAGGAACTCCTTCAAACGAGGCGTGCTGGTGCCCCAGACCTCGACTCCGACGGAGTTCTTCTCGGCCTGCCAGGCCCAAGACACGTCGGGAGCGGGTAGGTCCCGGCTCCAGCGAACGGCGCCGGTGCTCGGATCGAGGCTTTCCAGCACCGCCTGCGGTCGTTCGGAAGCGTCGCCGGGACGCAGGTTCATGATGACCCCGGCCACCGCAACGGGGTAGGCCAGTTCAACGTCCGCCTTTGTCCGGTGCCATTTCTCGGTGCCCGTTTCCACGTCCCTGCCGCTGATCCCGAACTCTCCCCCTACCACCAGGTCGGTGCCGTTCAGCGCCGCCGATCTACCCATGATGGTCGCGGCCTTCCACCGGTTCTTGCCGGTGGTGAGATCCACGGCACGTAGCACCTGCTGGTTCCACCCGCCGGGACCTATGTAGTTGTTCCCTTCGGCGACGATCACCAGCGACCGAGCGGGCGCGACGGTGAGCATCACGCTGTTGTCCCGGGTGCGCAGGCTTCCCCACAGCCTCTTTCCTGTCCGGGCGTCATAGGCGGTGACCGCTTCCTTCTCCGACTCACAGAGCACCACCTTGTCAGTGCTGGTGCAGTGCTCGCCGCCGGACGGCACCCTCGTCGTCCAACTCGCCGCCACCACCACCGGTCGCGTCGACGAGGGTGCGGCTTCGGATGGCGTTGGCCCACCGACTCCCGGCTCCTTCCCCTGACGGCCGCCCCACGGCTGCCACACGACCAGCCCCAGAGCCACCGAAACCAGGAGCGCTCCGGCCATCAGCGCCACCTGGCGTCGTGGACGGCCACCATCCGCAACGCCGGGCTTCTCGTCGGCCTCGCTAGAGCCCGGCGGTAGCACGTCGGCGACTACCGCTCCTTCCGGCATCGAAGCGGCTGACGGGTTGTCGAGGGCATCCTGCTCAGCTTCCTGTTCCGGTATTTGGGGCGCGTCCTTGTCGGCTGCTCGTTCCGCTTCCGGATCGGTTACTCGGGCCGCCTGCGGGTTCCGTACTCGCACGGAGTCCCTCTCCGGCACTCGTGCCGGTGCTTGATGCGCCTGTGGTGCCGTTTCGGATGCGGCTGCCGGTGGCTGGATCGTGCTCTCCCGAAGGAGTTCCAGGATTTCCGTGGGGGTCGGCCGGGCGGCCGGATCCTTGGCCAGGCACTGGCCGATCAGCTCGTGCAGGGGGCCTGCCCCTGGGACGCGTATGGGCTCCTCGTGTACAACGCTCCACGCGATCGCGTAGGGAATGTCACCGTTGAACGGGCCCGCGCCGCTCAGCGCGTATGTGAGCACCCCGCCCAGCGAGAAGACGTCGGCGGCAGGCCCGATCCCGGCTTGGGCGAGGAACTGTTCCGGGGCCATGAACGCCGGCGTGCCCACCCAAGCGTCGGTGTGAGTCAGGCGGTCGGTGCCCTCGACCCGCGCGATCCCGAAATCGATAACGCGAGGACCGCCGTCGGTCAGTAGGATGTTGCCGGGTTTGAGGTCGCGATGGACCAACCCGACCCGATGGATGTCCCGCAGGGCTTCGGCCAGCTCGTATGCCAGTACGCGGGCCTCGCGTTCCGGCATGGGGCCTCCGTCACGCACCCGGTCGGCGAGCGAGGGCCCCGGCACGAACAGCGTGGCCATCCAGAGCAGCGGACCATCGGTGGCGGCGTCGATCACCGAGGCCGTGTACGCACCGCTGACCCGCCGGGCCGCCTCCACCTCGCGCGCGAAACGCACTTGAAACCGCGGGTCGGCCGCGTACTCCTCGCGCATCACCTTCACTGCGACGCGCCGACCGGTGGGGGAGATCGCCACAAAGACGCGCCCCATGCCTCCGGAACCAAGTACGCGCTCGACCACGTAGGGGCCGATCGTCGACCCCGGGCCCAGCCTGTCCCCGTACGCATCCGTCACTCTGGCCCCCGCCTTCACCGACCTATGACGATACCGACCTCGGATGCCGACTGTCAGGACGTTCTCCGCCTTCGTGCGGGTCTGTCAAACTAGTGGTGTAACTCAGGTTGTTGAGAGTTACTGTCGGGCTGCGGAGAGGCGGCCGTCGAAGGCGTTCAGGGCGGTTTTCCAGCGCATGGTCCAGCGGGCCTGGCCCTTGCCGGTCGGGTCCAGCGACATGATCGCCATGAAGACGCACTTCAAGGCGGCCTGCTCGTTCGGGAAGTGGCCGCGGGCTTTCACCGCCCGCCGGATCCGCGCGTTCACGGACTCGATCGCGTTGGTGGTGCAGACGATGCGGCGGATCTTGGTGTCGAACCGGAGGAACGGGGTGAACTCCTCCCACGCGTTCTCCCAGAGCCGGACGATCGCCGGATACTTCTTGGCCCTTGGTCGGCGAACTCCGCGAATCGTTCGAGTGCGGCGTCCTCGGTCGCCGCGGTGTAGACGGGCTTGAGGAGCTTGGCGATCTTGTCCCAGTCCTGGCGGGCGGCATAGCGGAAGGAGTTCCGCAGCAGGTGGACCACGCAGGTCTGCACGATCGTCTTCGGCCATACGGTCTCGACGGCGTCGGGCAGGCCTTTGAGCCCGTCACGACCAGCATGAGGACGTCGTTCACGCCGCGGTTCTTGATCTCGGTCAGGACGTGCATCCAGTGCTTGGCGCTCTCGCGACCGTCGCCGGCCCGCAGCCCCAGAATGTCCCGTCGGCCCTCGACGGTGACGGCCAGGGCCACGCAGGTGGGCCGGTTCGCCACCGCGCCGTCGCGGATCTTCACGTGGATCGCGTTGATGGAGATCACTGGATAGACGGCGTCCAGGGGCCGGTTCTGCCACTCGGCCATGCCCTCGAGGACCTTGCCGGTGATCGTGGAGATCGTCTGGCGCGACACGTCGGCGCCATAGATCGGACAGGTGGGCCTGGACCTCACCGGTCGTCAACCCCCTTGCGGGCGAGCAAGACGACCATCTCGTCGACGCCCGACACACGCTTCTGCCGCTTCTTGACCATCGGTCAGCACGGTCTTGCCGCAGGTCTCGTTGCGGCTGTTGCCGCCGTTCTTCCCCGCCGGGTCGTGCTTGTCATAGCCGAGGTGGTCGGTGATCTCTCCCTCCAGGGCGGACTCCAGGAGCCGATTGGTCAGCTGCTGGAGCAGCCCACCCTCGCCGGTCAGCTGCAGACCCTCGGTCTGAGCGTGGCCACCAACTCGTCGGTGAGCTGGTCGTCCAGCTTCTTCGCCGGCTGCGGCTCAGTGGCCTTGACGGACTCGGCCTCGGTCACGATGTCGCTGGTCATCGATGCATCTTCCTTGATCAGGAGTTACACCGATCTTTTACAGTCCCAATCCCCGAGCTACCAGCTGAGACGGCTCGCGCGCGGGGAGGCTCCCTTCCAGAACGCTTGTACCCGCCGCGCGCCTCTGCGCGCCTCAGTGCAACACCCCATGGGACTCGTCTGCACCAGGAATCTCTCCTGTGCAATCAGTTCTTGCGCGGGAAATCTCGCTGTACCACAGTGGTCTCTTCCGGGTGCCGCGCACCGGACAGGCACCCACCTCGCCCCGAGCCGACGATATGTCCGCTGCTGGGCCACAGTTCCAGTCCGGCCGCTCGGGCGCAGCCAACACCAGAACTCTCGTCTCGGCCGGAATGCCTCAACCGACCGCCGCCACAGCCCCCTGCCATGAGGAGAAACCGTGCCGTACGTCAGAACCCGCCCCCCGCCACCGTCCGCCATCGTACGGTCGCACTGGCCGGCGCCATCGCCGTGATCGGGGCTATGTTCGCCGCCCAGGCGCACGCAGCGCCGCTGGACGCTACCTGCACCGGTTCCGACACCACCACGTACAGCCCGGGACTGACGAACACCGCGCAGACGGTGACCATCACCGGGACGATCAGTCTGTCCTGCATCTCGCTGTCCCGGCCCGCCATCACCGCCGGGACCATCACCGGCGGTGGCACCGCCCCAGGCCTGACCTGCGCCGTACTGGAGCAGCCGTCCTCAGGCGCTTCCACCGTGGCCTGGAACGACGGCACCCACAGTGCCTACACCTACGGCACAGCCCTCGGCCCGGGAGCATCCGGCACCCAGATCCTCACCCTCACCGGCACCGTCACCTCCGGCACCTTCACCAGCGACAGCCTGGTCATCGCCGAAATTTTTCGTCAACGCCGACCTCACCGCCTGCGACAGTCCTACTGGCCTCACCAGCCGCACCGGCCCCGCCACACTTCTCGCCACCTGACCCTGACACCATCGCGCGGCGCGCGAACCCACCCTCACCCGCCCGTCGCCGAACCTGCATGGGAACGACACGCCACACCTGGCGCACCCATCACAGATCAAGAGCAACAAGATGCTAGAAGAGCAGGGGAAATCAGGGTGACCTCTTCCCTCTTGCCTGCCGCAGGTACGGGCTTCGACTACAGCTCGCCTCTGGAGAGAACCACGTTCGACAAGTTCGCTCGCATCACCGTCATCGGCATCATGAGCCTTACCGCAGCCACGGGTGTCGCCACCTCAGCGCATGCCTCAGCATCCCGCGCTCGCGAAGGTGCCCTCGACTGGACCTACGACACCGCTGGGCACCGCATCCAGATCCACAGCACTCTCCTGTTCACCACCGAACTCTGCAGCGGCGCAGGCAACATCACGCGATGCCTCGCCATCGCGACCCAGTGCGCCAACCAGTTCGGTGAGGTCAGCAGCGGGTGGGCCAACCTGCGCAACCCACAAAACAACTACAGGTGCCCGCAGACCGGCGGACTCCCCGGCACTCCGCTGCGCACCGCCATGAACGAAGTCATCACCTACTGGTACAGCCACTGATCCGGTGCCTCGCCGCGCAGGACTGAAGCGGATCACTCGAGACGAATATGCCCTGTCCGCGATGATCGCGTCGGGTCTGCGGCGGCGGGGCCGCACCGGTCCCGGCACCGGGACCGCGCAGTCCGCCTGCAACTGACTCGACGGCGGTTAGGGCAGTCACGGAGGAGCCGCCTCAAACTGTCTGGCTGACTCGCTCGGCCTTGCGAAGACCGTGGCGAAGTCCCGCACGCACACGGCGACGGCGAACGCGAGGTGGCCAGCAGACGGTGATGCGCGCAGGCAGGTTACAAAGACCAAGGACCCATAAGACCCGCACATTCCACTGCGGGCCCGCCACACGGTCATCGCCCCCGATGTCTGCGGCTGTATTGGTGGTGTTAGCAGCCGTGCTTTCCAGGCCCGGACATCCTCTCGAGAGGAGAGTGCTCATGCAGAGTCCCGCCTCGCCCAACCCCGCAGTGCCGTCGGCGGGTGGCCTAGTCCGCTCCCGCCAGCCGATGACCGCGGCCCGCGCCCGTAACGCCATCCCCTCGACGGTGGCAGCCTCGGCAGGAGCGACTGCAACTACCGACGAGCAGGAGCCGTACGCGACGACGCGCCCTTCCATCACAGCATGCCTGGGTGAGGACTTCGTCGCCCAGGCACTGCACCGCGAACACCGTCACGCAGCCGGCGCCATCGACGTCTCTGGTCTGATGACCTGGGATGACCTCAATCACATTCTCAGCAGTCACCGGCTGGAGCCGCCGCGCATGCGACTGTCCCGCGACGGCGAGACCCTGCTGGTCGGCAGCTACACCACCCCTGTCGCCACACGCCGCCACACGGTGTGGCACCGACTGCACCCGGCCGGACTGCACGCTCGCCTCCAGGAAGGCGCGTCGCTCGCCCTGGTCAGGGCCGACGAACTCCACCCGCCGCTTACCCACCTTTGCGAAGGTATCGAAAGAGAACTGCACACCCGCGTCCAGGCGAATATCTACGCTTCATGGACCAGCACCGAAGGCTTCGGCGTCCACTGGGACGACCACGATACAATCATCGTTCAATTGGACGGCGCGAAACGGTGGCGGATTTTCGGCCCCACACGCCCGTTCCCCTTGTTTCGCGACATCGAGGACCCGGGCGAGGCACCCACCGACCCGGTCGCAGACCTGGTTCTTCGGCCGGGCGACGTCCTTTACGTGCCTCGCGGCGTGTGGCACGCGGTCTCGGCCGATCAGGGCACCCGCTCCTTGCACGTCACCTTAGGTCTGCAGACCCACACCGCGACCGACCTGATGACTTGGGTGTCCGAGCAGCTTCTCATGCACGAAGACTGGCGGCGCGACTTGCCACTGCTCGCTCCACAGGACATTCAGGCCAGCGTCGCGGACGGGTTACGCAAGCGACTCGCCCAACTGCTGGAGGACCCGGAGCTGCTCACGCGCTACCGGACGGCGATGGACGGGCTAGCCGTCGGCCGGATGGTGCCGAGCCTCCCGTACATCGACACCATCCCCGCCGACGGCAGCCTGCGAGTGCGGCTGACTACTGCCCGCGCGATCCTGGACGTTGGCGAGGACAAGGTGACGTTGTCCGCCGCCGGGAGTACATTCGACTTCGCACCCGAAGCGGAGGCGGCGCTGCGTCCATTGGTCGACGGCCATACAGCAGACATGGCGGCGCTGGCCGATGCGGCCGGTCTCACGTTGGAGGACATAGCTCACCTGGTCCACGAGCTCGTCGCCGGGGAGGCCGCAGTGGTAGGGAACCTACTGTGACAACGCCGCTCTGTCCGGGCATGTACAACCGCACGGCTACGGCGTCCCAAGAGCAGCGGACGTTGCCGACCGCCAGGAAACCCGCAGCCAGGGCCCGGCGGGTCGCCGCGTCCCCGGCCGTACCTCGCCGATCCATTCGTCGATCGTGCCGGGTGTCCAGTGAACCGTCCCGGGTCAGGTGGAGGCTCGATTCCGTGAAAGGATTGAGTCATGGCACGACCCTCCCGTTACCCCCTTGAGCTGCGCCGCCGTGCG